>NZ_JBYOKO010000010.1:0-181667 GCF_057799275.1 Chryseobacterium sp. 14P4.3.2 | reverse complement strand
TGCCAGATCTCGTCTCCAAATTCATTGATTCTGATTAACCAAATGTCTGAATTTCCTTTAGAATCTTCTTTTTTGTCCAGACCTTTTCCTGAATGCGAAGTCCCTGTGACAACGAATCCTCCTTCCTGTGTAGCGACTGTTGCAGACAGATAATCATGATTGTTTCCTGAAAAATATTTTTCAAAAACCTGTTCTCCCTGCTGGTTCAATTTTACCAAATGATAATCGTAACCCTTATTTTGTTTGCCGCCTGAAGCCTCAAGCTTATCTGCTTGAATGGAGCTTCCGGAAATAAGATACTGCCCGTCAATAGTTGTTGTGACCTGGCTTAAAAAAGCCTGTGAGGGAAACTTGATGTCTTTCTGCCAGAGAACTTCCTGAGCAGAAATACTAAAAATTGTGCATAAGGTAAGTGCACCGAGATAGATTTTTTTCATTCACGTGTTATTTTTTGAGTTAGTAATTAGTTAGTAAGATTTTGCAAATTTACTGCGGTAAAATGACAGGTAATCTCGTTTTATAATTGAATGTACAGTATCAATTTGTTAATTATTAAAGACAAAAATAGATATCTAACTACTTAATGTAGAATTATATTGCATTAATTTTATTTAAATGCCCTTTTCGTAAGATTGGAGTGAAATTGGTTGATAAAATAAACCGAAAGAAGAAAATTATAATAATAAAATAATATTTTAATTCTTGTTAACCGTTTGGTAATTAACTAAATGAGATGTTTTAGCGATATGGTTGTTGATTTTTGTGAGGTCAGTGGCAAAAGTTATAGAAGTATGATATCTGGCTAGGATTTTATAGCTGAAGTACTGTTACAATACATAATACGATCCCTGAAAATATTCTGGAGAATTTAATTTAAAACCAGGAACAGCTCGCGAAACAACAGGAACAGATAACACAACTTATGAAAACACAAAATAAGTTGATTGAAAATTTATTTAAGAATTAATTTGGTTTAATGTGAATTCCGATAAAATACAGCTAAATAATGATGTGCCTTGTAGTGGTTATAGAAAAATAGTTTTCCAGTAATCATTTTAAGATGCTTTTATCACTTATATTAACCAGCAGAGAGTTTTGCTGGTTTCATATTTCAATTATAAGACAGCTCTCATCATGAAATTCAATCAGAACAATAACAAGGAAAATAATTCTCCGACTAAAATCATTGGATCTTTAATACTAAAAAAGTGGGCTAAAGCCCACTCCTATTGATTTTATTTTTTATCAGAATCCAAAGTTCCAACCCCAATTAATCGTTCTGTTCATTCCCATGTTCCCAGTTCTACTCCTTTTTCATATTCTAGAATCTCATTACATCTTTCACTACTCCATTTTTCTGGGTATGCTGTAACAATTCGGCTTCAATGAATGCCTTTATCTTATCTTCAGAATCATCACTTGGGAATAAAAGATGAACGTTAGCACCAGCATCCAGTGTAAAGAACAGAGATAGCCCAGTTTCTCTTCTGAAATCCCATACCTTATTGATCACCTCCAAAGTTCCGTTTTTCATAAGAATAAAAGCAGGATCACTCATCATCATCATCGCGTGAAGAGTAAGCGCTTCATGTTCCACCAATTTGATAAAACGTTCCATATCTCCATTTTTCAGGATCTCTTTCATTGGAACGAAATTTTCTCTGGCTTCCTGAAATCTTCTTTCCGCATAAGGGTTTGTGTTCATCAAGCCATGTCCAACAGTTGAAGAAACACTTTTCTGACCTTCATGAATCAATAAAACCCAATCATTGAAATTCTTGAAAGTCTCATGAATTTCAGTATTTGCATACTGAACGGCAAACAGATCAGAACTTCCTTCCACTTCATCTGTTGTCCCCCATACAACAAGTCCGTTGTATAAGCTTCTACAGGCACTTCCACTTCCTAATCTTGCCAGGAATGAAGCCTTTTTCAGAGATTCTTCTTCGGAAACCTGACCTGTAAATGTTTCATCTAGTTTCATGAGGCATTTTGCAATCGCTCCAAATCCTGAAGCAGAACTTGCAATTCCTGAACTGTGTGGAAACGTATTTTCTGTTCTTATAATGTATTTCCCTTTTAAAATCCAGGGAAGATACTGTTCTATATTTTTGAAATATTTCTCGATTTTTTCTGCAAATTTAACCTCTTCATTTCCTGCTAAAAAAGTCTGTACAGAAAAAGATTCATCTGCTACAAATTCCATTGAAGTATTGGTTTTACAATGGTTTAAAGTATAGCTTATACTTGGGTTGGCCGGAATCTGGTCTTTATATTTCCCCCAATATTTAATCAGGGCAATATTAGATGGACAGCTTTCTGAAACCGTTTGTGTATGAATATTGAAATTTTCTTTTCCTATAAATTCTTGTGTTGTCATAATTTAATTTAAGTGACAAAACCTGTTTTTTCAATACACAGGTTTAATTTTAAATAGTATTGTATGGAATCAGCCGGTCAAATCTTACAAACTACCATCCTCAGGAGGAAAGTAATTTTCCAAAAAACTTAAGTATATGGCCTTTTCTTCCTATGCGGTTTTCAAAATTTTACAATTAATACATCTTTTCGATGATATCTGCATATTTTTTAATAACCACATTTCTTTTGACTTTCAATGTTGGCGTAATTTCTCCGGTATTGATGTCAAATTCTGCAGGCATTAAAGTAAATTTCTTCACTTTCTCATAATCAGCAAGATGGCTTTGTAATTCTTTAAGTTTTTCTTTATAAAGATTGATGACTTTATCATTTTTCACAGCATCTTCCCAGTTGGTAAAAGGAATGTTATTCTTTTTGATATAGTCATGCAGAAACTCAAAGTTTGGAACAATCAAAGCTGAGACAAACTGTCTTCCTTCTGCAACCAGCATAATCTGCTGAATAAAATTATTATTCGTCAGAAGGTTTTCTATTTGCTGCGGGGCAATATATTTCCCATTGGAAGTCTTCATGAGATCTTTGATACGGTCTGTAATAATAAGGTTTCCTTTATCATCAAATTTTCCGGCATCCCCGGTTTTGAACCAGCCATCTTCTGTAAAGACCTTCTGTGTTTCTTCGGGTTTATTATAATAGCCTTTCATAATCCCGTTTCCTTTTGCCTGGATCTCATCGTTTTCTCCGATGCGAAGTTCTACCCCCGGCAACGGTTTTCCACTGGTAGCATGCTCAAAGTGTGTCAATGGGAAAAGAGTCAGTGTTGCTGTGGTTTCCGTTAATCCATAACCTACGGTTACATGAATCCCCACAGATTCAAAAAACCGGGTGACTTCGGGTGATAAAGAAGCTCCTCCACAAGGTAAAAACCAAAGTCTTCCGCCCATTTTATCTTTGATCTTGCTAAAGACAAGCATCTCTGCCACAGATTCTTTTAATTTCAATACAAAAGGAACTGGTCTTTCATTTCTCCTCAATTCGGCAGTTTCCCAGCCTGTTTTCAAAGCCCAGTCAAAGATCTTTTTCTTTAGAGAAGAGCCCTCTTCAGCTTTTTCCAATACTCCGGCGTATACTTTTTGGAAAAATCTCGGAACAGCACACATTGTAGTTGGCTTTACTTCTTCTAAAGCCTTTGCAATATTTTTTGGATCTTCAAGGAAATAAACTCTTGCTCCTCCATATAAACAAAGTAAGCTCCAGCTTCTTTCAAAAACGTGGCTTAAAGGTAAAAACGCCAGTGACAGTTCTTCTTCAAAGTTTTTAAATTTAAAAAATTCAAAGTGAGAGTCGAATGCTTTAATGAAATTTCCATGAGTAAGCATTACTCCTTTGGGTATTCCCGTGGTTCCGGAAGTATAGATCAGCGTTGCTGTATCGTCATATTCTCTTTTACAGATCTCCAGTTTCGGGGAAGTTTTTGAAATAAAATCTTCCAGATAAAAGCTGTTGAACTCTTTCTTGATCCACACGGATTTCTTAGAAACAATAATAGTTTCAAGGTTGTTTTCTTCTTTATGTAAAAACTCCAGACAAGCATCATACTGCATCTGATTTCCTACTAAAACTACTTTAGCACCGGAATCATTAATGATATGTTCTGCCTGTTCAGCATTATTAGTTGAGTAAATAGGAACTGTAACAGCACCAATTGACATGGAAGCCAGATCTATGATCATCCATTCTGAAGAGTTGTCTGAATAAATAGCGACCCTGTCGTTCTCCTGAACACCTGCTTCTTTCAGTGCATTGGCTGTTTTAAAAACAATTTCACTGAATTTTTTCCAGCTCAGCTCTTTCCAGCCTGCTTCTTTCTTTTTAAAACCAATTGCAGCTTTTAAAGGATGTTTTTCTACATTTTTAAGGATAATTGCCTCTGCAAGATTCATTTCTTCAACTTTTTGTCGTTAATATAATTGTTCAGATGAAAGTCGATGCTTTCTTTTACAGGAATAAACTGATAGTTCAGTTTTTCTTTGACTTTGTGATTTGAAATGGTATTGAATGAAGATATGGCCTCAATATTTGATTTTGTGACCATTTTCAGCTTTGGAATCAGCCATCCGAAAAGGATATTGCCTACTCTTCCTATATTTAACAGAGATTGTGAAAGAATTTTGGCATCTTTAAGCCCCAGGCGGGTTCTGACCTGTTTTGCAAGGTCTGCATATCTGTTATTTTCGGAAACAATGATGAATCGTTCTCCAAAAATATTGTTTTCCATAAGTTCTATACCTGTTTTTGCAACGTCTCTCACATCTACGTAAGCAGATCCTCCGGCGAAAGTAAAGCTGTTGTCTTCGAAGGTTGCAAACAGCTCACCGCTGCTCTGGGTCCAGTTTCCGCTTCCAACGATCATTCCCGGATTGATAATTACGACATTCAGTCCTTCTGCAGAAGCTCTCCATACTTCCATTTCAGATAAATGTTTGGAAATAGCATAGGCAGAATGTTCCAATTTCGGATTAAATTCTGACTCTTCATCCAATTCTCCTTTTTCATTAAAGTTATCCAAAACTGCAACAGAGCTAACGTGCAGAAATTTTTTAACATCCGATCCTTCACAGGCAAATAACAGGTTTTCTGTACCTTTAATATTGGTGAGGTACATTTCTTTCTCATCTTTGGGATGAAAGCTTACCTTCGCAGCACAATGGTACACCTCATCTACCCCTTTCAAAGCGTCGTTTAAAGAATTGAGATCAGTGAAATCAACATTCACCCATTCGATCTTATTGAAAAAATCTTCAGGATTCTCTGTATAAAAGCCGTATGAATGCTTTACTTCGTTTAAATTACTACCCGGTCTTTTGGAAGCACGCACGCTTTTACCTCTTTTAAGAAGTTCCAAAACGATTATTCTTCCCAGAATTCCGGTGGCACCCGTTACAAAAACCATTAATTATTTTACTTGATTGCTGACTAAAATATAACAATATTTTCTATCCGGCAATTCTTCAGGTTCCTGCAAAAGTTACGTTGAAAAACTGCTTTTGCAAATTTGCGATTTTTAAAGCATAATTCAACTTAATTTAACCAATATTATCATCCTGAAAACGATAAAACTTAAAATTTTCAACCGCAAAAGTCTCAAATTTTTGTTTTCTCTTAAGTGATTTTTTAAGTTGCAGACTTTGTGTATAAAAAGTAAGTTTAAGCTTACCAAAAAAATCCGGTTTTGTAGAAAAATATAGATTTCAAAGAATAGTTTACCTATTATTATATTAAAAGTCCTGAAAGGATTTAAGGCTAAACACTTTCAGGACTTTTACAGGATAAGGAGAGGCCTCTTAAGCCATTACCATATTATTTCTTCTTGGAGCTTTATCACAAAGTAAATCAGCAATACTTTTCGAAATAAGATTTCCTTCCGTCAGGTTATCCAGCCAAAAGAATTCTCCGGCAGCATTTATTTCTATAAAGTAATATTCATCTTCTGGAGAAACGATCATATCTATAGCTCCGTAATCGACATTGTAAACATCCAGAAGTTCAAGTAATTTCTCTTCCACATCTCCTGGAAGTTCTGTTCTGTTCCATTTATCCAGAAGATTAATCCCATCTTTTCTCCAATCTATTTTTGCATCTTCGGATTGCTGGGAATCTATTTCGAAAGCGTATACATCTCTTCCTACAATGGTAATACGAAGTTCTTTTTTCTTTTGAATCATCTTCTGAAACTGCATTGGGCAATATAGAAGAGAATCCAGCTCCTCCAGTTTATCCTCACTTACTACATTGGTGAACACTACATTTTCCACTCCGTCTTCATAGATAGCAAAACCTGTCTGCATTTTGGCTACTACGTTCTGATGTTTAAGAATAAATTTTCTGGCTTCATCAGGGTTATTGGTAAGGCATGTATCAGGGATGGTAAGTCCGATTTTATCAGCAATTTTCAATTGTTCTTCCTTACTGTCTATTCTTCTGTAAATACTTGGTTTTCCCAGAGAGTAAGTATTCACGGATTCGAAGAAACCGAAAAGTGTATTGCGGATTTCTCCCATAGCTGCTCCATAGAATTTGGTATCAATCTCTTCTTTAAGACCTTTTCCAATATTATAAGCACGTCTGTACCAGATTGCTGAAATATCGTCCAAACGGTGTTTTGCTTCAGGAGTTTCAAGAATACTAACCCATTCTCCATCCTGGAAAACAGTTGAAAGTTTGTTTTGTAAAGGATATAAATCGACATCAAACCGGATAACTTCACAGTTATTCTGCCCGATGTATTCTGTTACTTTTTCGATTGAAAAATTATCTGCGGTATGCGTTATAATTAAAATTTTATTCATGGAAATTAATTCTTTTGATAAGGTTGTCGGCAATTTTTTCTGCGATGGGAAATCCCAGCTCTTTCTGTAGCATTCCCCATTCTCCCTGCGGATTCACTTCAAGGAAATGATATTCTCCATCTCTTCCTTTGATCATGTCTATTGCTCCCATATAAAGGCCCATCTCATTCATCATGGAGGTAAGATTTTCTTTAATAGTATCAGGGAGTTCATAAGCGGACCAGAAATGATCTGCATGAGCTACTCTCCAATCCGGATTTTCACTGTTATTGATCTTTCCAGTAAAAAAATCACCGTCTACATACACAATTCTCAGTTCGTATTCCTTGTCAATATAAGGCTGAAAAATCATTGGGCAATAGGCAATATCTGAAAGATGCTCCAGAGAATCTTCTTCAATGACTGTAGTAGAAATCATGTTTTCACCTGTCATTGTTTTTGCAGTTACTCCGTGAAGCTTGGCAATAGCTTTTCCCTGGCAGTATTCATAAAAAAAGGAGGTTATTTTTTCTTCGTCATTAGAAAAAATAGTTTTGGGAACGGTTAGATTATTTCTTTGAGCTACTTTCAGCTGATACATCTTATTTCCATCTACCTTTTTTTCATTTTCATAAGGATTGATCCATGGAACGTCCTCCAAAACAGTCATCAGATTGTATCGCAGACTACCATATTCACCCAGAAAAATCTTTTCATAATGCTGGTCCAGCTCTTCCGGACTGCTGATTTTCCAGGCTTTCCTGTGCCAGACCGCTTTAACAGCTGCTGAATGAATGGTATTACCCAATTCATCAGTTAATTCAAATGAATTTTCATTCACACTTATTTTCTGAAGATGGTTCAGGCGGTCAGAATTTAATCTGAAATAGGGAATATTGCGGGAGGCAAGGTATTCGAAAAAAATATCGATATTATAAAAATCTCGTGAATGGGTGATGCAGAGAATCATTAGCCGTTTTTTATTAAAAAGGGAAACTTAATGTTTAAGTTTCCCCTATTATAATTGTATTATTATTCTACTCTATCTTATAATGGCATAGTCATAGAATCGTCATCGCCGTCTGAAGGATACTTCATCGTATGCATCAAATCCAGCTGAGGAGATGTTACATCATCCGCTAGCGGCTTTGTAACGAAATCTCTTTCTGGAATAGTAATCATATCTGATCCAGCACCTCCTTTTACCGTTTCCGGATCTTTAATTTGTTTTTCCAAGAATGTTGCAAAAAACGGCTTTTTCTTTGAGTCTTTGTTTTTCATACTATTATTTTTTAATTTGATAAAATGATCTGGTTTAATCCTGTGGTTCAAAAACATGATCGTCACCGTCTGAAGGATACTTCAGTGTTACATTATCGTTATTTGGCGTAGTAACACTATCTTCAAGTGCCGCGGTAGTGATATGATCCTTAATAACGGAAGTAACACTATCCGTAAGTAATGAAGTACTTGTACCTCCTTTTACTGTTTCCGGATCTTTAATCTGTTTTTCTAAAAATGTCGCGAAAAACGGCTTTTTCTTTGAATTCTTATTTTCCATATTATTATTTTTTGATTTGATAGATTTGTTTTTAGTTCTTATACATCTAAAACGTCATCGTCACCGTCTGAAGGATACTTCAGTGTAACATTTACATGATCATTTATCTGTGTAGTAACAACAGTATCCTCAAGTGTAGTGGTAATAATATGGTCTTTAATAACAGAAGTGATAGTACCTCCTCCTTTTACTGTTTCAGGATCTTTAATCTGTTTCTCCAAGAATGTTGCGAAAAATGGTTTTTTCTTTGAATTTTTGTTTTCCATAAGGCAATAGTTTTACTTTTTTGATAAAACCAAAGTACAAAAAATTCAACTCATGGAGAAATAATATCAAGTTTTAAGATAAATTTAACATATATACGAAAAATATAGAATAAAATTAATTTAAATCAAGAAATTCCTTAACTACTATTGCGAAATCTACAGGATTTTCAGCCTGCACCCAATGTCCTGCATTTTTCACCGTAACTATTTTTGCTTTTGGAAACTGTTGTTTAATCCCAAATTCATCCTGCGGCAGAATATAATTGGACTTTTCTCCTGCAATGAATAAAGTTTCTCCTTCAAAAACACCATATTTTATAGCATTGGAGACAAATTCAGTATATTTTCGAGATAATGTTTCAAGGTTGAATCTCCACTTTAGCTTTTTATCCTCATCCCAGTAAAGATTTTTCGTCAAAAACTGTATGGTAGATCTTTCGGGGATATATTGAGTCAGAACTGCTTCTACTTCATTTCTTGAGCCTACTGTATTAAAATCTACACTTTCCAGCGCTTTTATAATCCCCTGGTGGTGTGGTGGATATGCTTTTGGGGAAATGTCTACAACAATCAGTTTTTCAACTCTTTCAGGATATTTTATGGCAAACTGCATCACTGCCTTTCCTCCTAAAGAATGTCCTAAAACATGTGCTTTCTGAATTCCATAATGATCCATATAACGGGCAATATCATCCGCCAGATCATCATGAGACATATTTTCTGAGTGAAAGCTTCTTCCGTGGTTTCTAAGGTCAATAAGGTGTACAGGAAGATATTCTCCCAGATCTTTTCCGAAAGTTCCCCAGTTATCAAGCATTCCAAACAGTCCGTGAAATACTAAAAGCGGTGTGGCGGCTACATTTTCACCGAATATTTTTGAGTTTAAAATTTCCATATTTTTTAATAATAGATTTGAGATAGAAGATTCCAGATCATCAGCTCATTTTTAACAAATGCGTCAGAAATATGGCCTCTTCTACCTATTTTACCATTTTGCCAGTCTCTTCAAATAAGCCTGTACCGTATTTTCCAATCCCATATAAAGTGCTTCAGAAACTAAAGCATGGCCGATGGATACTTCCAGCAAATTAGGGATATTATCGGCAAAGTATTTTAAATTTTCTAAGCTTAAATCATGTCCTGCATTGATTCCCAATCCAAAGTTGGAAGCAGCAACAGCAGTATCATAATAAGGTTTTATAGCTTGCTCTTTATTACTCAGATAGTTCTTTGCATAGGCCTCTGTGTACAGTTCAATTCTGTCTGCACCTGTTTTGGCAGCATACTCCACCAATTCCGGTAAAGGATCCAGAAAAACAGAAGTACGAATTCCAGCATTTTTAAATTCTGCAATAATTTCCGTAAGGTAATCCAAATGTTTTTTCGTGTCCCAACCAGCATTTGAAGTAATTGCATCATCTGCATCCGGAACTAATGTCACCTGCTCCGGCTTTACTTCCAGCACCATATCAATAAAGTCCTTATGGGGATTCCCCTCAATATTAAACTCAGTCGTAACCAATGGTTTCAGATCATAGACATCCTTCCTTGTGATATGCCTTTCATCAGGTCTTGGATGGATCGTAATTCCCTGTCCTCCAAACTCCTGAATCTTTACAGCTGCTTCTGTAACGCTTGGTGTTTCACCTCCTCTTGCATTTCTTAACGTCGCAATTTTATTAATGTTTACGCTTAGTTTTGTCATTTTATATTTAAGATGTTAGATATTAAAAAATTAGAAATACAGATATCTGTTATAATTTCAACATTCTAATTTTATATCATTATTATATACTTATAGATTAATACCGGGAATGTAATGAAGCCCATTTTCAAACTTCTCATATCCGGTTTCTTTCTTTTATACCTTGATGCTTACCTGCATTACCTGAAGATCAAATTCTTTGGAGGCTACCAGCAGATGGTCAAAAATATCAGCCTGAATCTGCTCAAAACGTTCCCATTTGGAATCATTGGCAAAGCAATATACTTCTAACGGCAGTCCCTGCGGGGTAATATCCAGCTGCCTTACCATTCTGGTCCCATTTTCATCTACATCGGGATCATTTTCAATATACTTTTGTGCATAGTATCTGAAAACGCCGATGTTGGTAAGCTGTCTTCCGTTGACAATGATCTCTTTATGCTCAAGACCCTCTTTTTCTTTTTTGATCTCAGAAGTTCTTTCTTCAAGGTAATCGGAAATCAAATTAATTTCCATTAAACGTTCAACATCTTCATCAGTTAAAAATTTAAAGGAATTGATATTAAAATAAATCGATTTCTTAATTCTTCGGGTGTTGGATTCTGACATGACCTGCATATTTTTGATCTCGGTCGTCATCAGATCATAGGTAGGAATGGTAGAAACAGTTTTATCAAAATTCGTAATTTTCGTTGTTAAAAGGTTAATTTCAGTAATATTCCCTTCAATACTGTATTTCGGAATCCCCACCCAGTCTCCTACTTTTAAATTTTTAGAAGTAGCTACATGAAGTCCTGTTACAAATCCTAAAATAGTATCCCTGAAAACCAGTACCAAGACAGCAGTAATAGCCCCTAAGCTTCCGACAATAGTAGTTCCTTTTATTCCGAAAACCACACAGATTCCTACAACGGTAAATACAAAGAGTCCTAAAATTTTTACGGTTTCGGAAATGGCATTGAGGGCCATGATTTTATAAAAATCCTGTTTTATGCTGAAATAATTTCTAAACGCACTCAGTGATCTGTAAAGCATTCCTGCCAATATCAATACTAATCCCAGATTGACACACCTTATGATAAAGACCGTCGTTTTAGGCAGTGCATTTTCAGGAAATATGGAACCTTGTATAGAACCTACAACAATCAAGGCGGCAAAGTGTGCTACAGAATTGGTGATTTTAGACTGATATACAGATTTTAGTATTGGAAATTTCTCTTCGTTATGAAATAACCGGAACACAGAATTGATCAGAAATTTAAAAACAAAATCTGTAATTAAAAACAGGACAATAAGTAAACTCAGCTTTATTATGATATGAAAAACCCAGTCCAGACCAGTTGGCGAAATCCGGGTAATATAGATATAAAGCTGCTCACTAAGCTCCTGTATAAAGTTTTTGGTTTCTTGTAACTGATCATTCATTACAGCAAATTTATGAAATTAAGAATCATGATTTTACTATTCACAATCAATTTTCATCCCAAAAAACATTCATCTTGAAATATTTGGTAAAATTTATCTCATAAAAGAATCATAAAGTAGGAAAGCCTTCAAAACACTCAACAGTAAATAAGAAATCAACCATAAACAGATGAAATATTTAAATAATATTAAAAAATATTACATTTTTAATGATATAATATTGATTATTTATTACATTTGATAAAACTAAATCCATCAAAATCAATTAAATATGAGACAAAAGTACTGGTTTATTATGCTATGCGGTCTTCTACTGCTGGTAAACTGTAAAGGAAGTGATGATTCCATCACTCCGGAAGATCCCAAAACTGTATCAACCGGGCAGGTTGAAGGCAAAGTTTTTGCTAAAAACGGAACAAAGCCAATTGGTGGTGCCATTGTGTTCACTATTGACAATAAAAATCAGGTTTATCATACCTACTCCAATGCTGATGGCACCTTTAGTCTGACGACTCCTGAGGGAAATACAACACTTCACATCCAGACAGGCAATGGATTAAATTTCAGAACCGAAGTTCCTATTACGGTAAAAAAAAATGAAACAACCACTGTGGCCGGTACAGATTCAAAACTGAATCAGGTAGCGAAAATAGCTTATATAAAAGGCAGTTTTGACAAAATAGAAGATATTATTGCAAGTCTGGGCTATACAGCAACGGAAATATCCTATCACGATTTAAAAAACTTCAATACTATTTCACAGTATGATATTATTTTTCTGAATTGCGGCTCACGTGGTTTTGCACAAACGGGCACCTCAGCTCCAGGTAATGATCTTGATGTTTTCAGCAATCTCTCTACTTTTGTAACTAACGGCGGAAGTATTTACAGCTCAGACTGGGCTGCTGCATACCTTGTAGGAGGAGGAATGAATGTTGATTACTGCGGTATGTATGGCGGCTTTATTGATGATACGCTTATTTGTTTTAAAAATATTGGAAATGCCGGAATCTATACCAACTGTAATGTTTCGAATACTGCCCTGGCAGCAGCATTAGGATTTAATACATTAGATATTGATTATGATATGTCTTCATGGGAAAAAATTCAGAATTACGACCCTACATTCTGGGAGGTGATGGTACAGAAAGGTAATGAACCTCTAATGGTAAGAACTAACCATTATACTAACAAGACAGATCCTAAGATACCTGTAGGAACCTCTTTAAACAACAACCATATGACGATCTGCCATCATACACCAAACGGCAATAATATTACCATCACCATCAATCAGAATGCATGGAGCGCCCACCAGGCTCACGGCGATTATGTAGGATCATGTACCGGAAGCACCAGCAGCGGGAATATCTATTATACCACATTTCACAATCATGCAAGTGGCAATATAGGTAAGACAGGACCTATTCTGGAATATGTAATCTTAAATCTTTAATAAAATTTTTATAATCTAAGATATGAAGTGGCTTTTATAAGGCCACTTTTTTTATATTGCATCTATATTTAAAGAAATGGATACAACAATCATTAATATATTCTGTCTTCTTTTGTTATTTGTAGGAATATTGGGAACTTTTCTTCCCATTTTACCGGGACTATTGCTGAGTATCTGTGGACTTTTGATCTACAAATTCGGGACGGATGCCGATCTTTCCATGATTTACATCTGGGCGTTTGGGATTCTGACCGTACTGTCAGTGGTTCTAAGCTATGTCATTCCGGCAAAGACCAACAGAAAATATGGTGGAACCCGGTGGGGAAGTATTGGTTCAGTCATTGGAACTATTGTTGGAATATTTATTCCTATCCCGTTAGGTTTTCTCATCGGCATGTTTGCCGGTGTTTTTATTGGCGAGCTTCTTCATGACAGTAAGGACATGAATAAAGCACTCCAGTCGACCAAAGGAGCGTTAATAGGATTTATCTATGGAACGGGATTCAGTTTTGTAGTGGGAGTGGCAATGTTTTTGGTAGTATTACTTAATATGTTTAACGTCATTTAATTAAATATAAGAAACTATGTTCCATAAAGCCATTATATTCAGTCTGGCCATATTTGCATTATCAGCATGCGATGCCCAAAAGAAAGTAAAAGCTGACACAAAATTATCTGAAATGCCCAAATCTATAAAACCTACGAACCTTCCAGATCAGAAAGACCAGGTTATTTATTTCAATGAGGGTGAAAATAAATTTCTGAGAGAATACCAGATGAATGTTACCTTTAAGGGTATTTCAGAAGATAACCGCTGTCCGGAAGGAGTCAACTGTATGTGGGCAGGGATAGCTGTTGCGCAAATTGAAGTAATGGGAACCTCTACCCGACCTGCCATTTTAAGCCTGTCTACTATGGATGATCCTGCAAAAAACCATCAGCAATCCACGAATTTCAACGGTTACACAATTACGTTACAGGAGGTAGCCCCTTATCCTAAATCAGAAGAAGGCACCCAAACACTGAACGGAAAATATAAAATAGGAATTACAATTAAAAAAGCTGAAAAGCCCTCTAATTCTACCATGAAATAGGCTTCTTCCCTTTAGAAACCAGATACTCATTAATCTTTGAGAATGGTTTGCTGCCAAAAAAACCTCTATAAACAGAGAATGGTGAAGGGTGTGCCGATTTCAGAATAAAATGCTTAGCCGGATCAATGAGTTCGGCTTTTTTCTGTGCAAAAGCGCCCCATAATACGAATACTACATTTTCTTTTTTGTCAGAAATTTCTTTGATAATAAAATTGGTGAATTTCTCCCAACCAAGGTCTTTATGTGAGTTGGGTGAATGCGCACGAACCGTCAAAGTAGCATTTAGGAGCAGAACTCCCTGCTTTCCCCAGTCATCAAGTTCTTTGGAAGTACGGGCTATTCCCAGATCATCCTTTAATTCGATGAAGATATTCTTTAATGAAGGAGGTGCGGTCACCTGTTCTGAAACAGAAAAGCACAATCCATTAGCCTGAAAGTCATTATGATAAGGATCCTGTCCGATAATCACAACTTCAATATCATCAAAGGATGTAAGTTCCAACGCTCTGAAAATCTGATCTTTCGGCGGGAAAACTTTCGTTGTTGCATATTCATTCTTCACTTTTTCCCAAAGTGTTTTAAAATATTCCGTACTCTTGATAGGGGCTAAAATTTCTGTCCAGGTCATAATAATGCAAAAATAATTAATATTAAAACAAAAGCGCAAACTATACTTTAAATATCTTCAGTTTTATTTTGAAGGCTTTCAGCATGTTGTTTTTCTTAAACTAAAAATAAAATTTTCAATATTATTTTCATCTTTTCTTCCTTCTTCCAAGACAAAATTGTGTCTAGAAAGCAACGATTGAGAATCTTTATTGTGTTTACCGGTACAAGCAAAAATCTCCTTTAAGTTTAATTCATCAAAACTATGTTTCAAAACAGATTTTAACGCTTCAGACATAATCCCTTTTTTATGATAATCCGGTAACAGTTCGTAACCTATCTCTGCTGTTTTCCTATCCTCTGAGAATTTCCACAGACCAATCGTTCCAATAAGATTTCTCTGATCTTTAAAGGAGATTCCCAGAAAAATCATTTGTTTATTTAAAGTCTCTTTTTTAATGTGTAAAATAAACTCCAGCGCATCATAATTATTTTGGGGCGAGTTTCTTTTTACAAACTTGTTGATGTACGCATTGCTCCTTATTTTCAGAATATCGTCAATGTGATTTTCATCAATTTCTTTTAAAACTAATCGTTCTGTTTCCAGTTTCATCTGATAATTTTTATAGTCCCTGTAATCAATCCGATATTCCCTTCTTTTTTCTTTTTCTAAATTAATAAGTAAAGTCTATGATTTTACAGAAGAGTTTTTTATTACAGAATTGTTGCTGTTCTATTACTTTTATTGTTCTTATTTACTATTTCTTTTCCGGGAGCATCATTTTGCCGGCTGGGATCAAAAATTATTTTGATCTTCACCCCTAAAGTTTTAAAGTGGGCGCTCTTATTTTCCAGTACCAGGGTTTTTGACCTTATATAGCCTTTTAAGGACAGGAAAGTAAGAATAATTGATCTTTGTTTCACGGATATCGTTTGTAAATCGCTCAAATATACGTAATAATCAAAATTCTCACTAAATTTGCAGTGTGTATATAGATAAAGAAGATTTAGACGAATTAGAGTTTCCGCAATTGCTCGCGGAAATCTCCCCATTTGCGTATTCTCCCAAAACAAGAGAAAAAATTCTTCAACTTCGTCCGATGGAAATAGACGAGGCAGAACTTTCCTTAAAAAAAACCTCAGAATATCTGTCGAGTTTTGAAAGTTCAAATGCAATTCCGTTTGATGAATATGAAGATATTGAAAGTGAGCTGAAACTGATGCTGATTGAGAATTACCGTCTGGAAAATATTGCTTTCATCAAAATAAAAACCATCACGGAACAGATCGGAAGGTTGCAAAAATTCTTTCCTACCATGCCGGAAACTTTCCCTACCTTACTGGAAGACGTTTCTGTACTGGAATTCAGAAAAGAGATCATTGATAAGGTAGATAAAGTTTTCAATCGTTTTGGTGAAGTAAAAAATGAAGCTTCTCCGGCCTTAAAAGGATTACGAACAGAGATCCAGCTTGCTAAAAAAGCAATTCAGGAAAACTTCAACCGTGCGCTTACCATGTATGGACAAAGTGACTTTTTGGATGATATACGGGAATCCATCATTGATGACCAAAGGGTTCTGGCTGTAAAGTCAGGATTTAAGAAAAGAGTTCCCGGAAGAACGTTAGGAATTTCAAAAACAGGTTCCATTACTTACATCCAACCGGATAGTGTTGTAAAGCATTACTTCAAACTACGGGAAAATGAAGAGGAAGAGAAAAAAGAAATTGACAGAGTTCTCCGAAAACTGACTACAGAACTGGCAGAGTTTCAACCTCAGCTCTGGAGATATCAGATGTATATTTTTGATCTTGACCTTACAAGAGCCAAAGCTAAATTTGCAGATTCAGTGAATGGGATTCTTCCAAAAATAAACCGTCATAAGACATTAAGACTGAAGGATGCTTATCATCCGTTACTGTGGTTAAGAAATAAAGTAGAGAACAAAACGATTCACCCGCAGAGTCTTGCATTAACGGAACATAATAGAATCATCTGTATTTCCGGGCCGAATGCCGGTGGAAAATCCATTACTTTAAAGACTGTGGGGCTACTGCAGCTGATGATTCAAAGTGGAATTCTGGTACCTGTTCATCCAAAATCTGAGATGTTTTTCTTTGAAAAGATGATGACGGATATTGGTGATAATCAATCCATAGAAAACCACCTTTCTACTTATTCTTCAAGACTGAAGAAAATGTCAGGAATTATCCGTGAGGCAGATGCCAATACGCTTTTGCTTATTGATGAGTTTGGGACAGGTTCTGATCCGGAACTGGGGGGCGCTTTGGCAGAAAGCTTCATGGAGTTTTTCTATGACAAAAAGAGTTTTGCTATTATTACCACTCACTATACCAATATTAAACTGGTTATAGAACAGCTTCCGAATGCTCAGAATGCAGCAATGCTTTTTAATGAAGAAACATTGGAGCCAATGTACAAACTGGAAGTGGGTCAGGCAGGAAGTTCATTCACCTTTGAAGTTGCGGAAAAGAATAAAATTCCGAGATTCATCATTCATTCTGCTAAGAAAAAAGTAGAACACGACATTGTTAATCTGGACAAAACCATTGTAAAGCTGCAACAGGAAAAGTTCGAAGTTGAAAAACTGAAATCTGATCTTGCAGAAAGAAAAGAATCTGTAGAAGACAAACGTGATAATCTTCAGAAACTGAATGATCAGCTTCAGCAGAAGTTATTCAATTTTCAGAAACTGTATGAGGAGGAGCACCGTAAACTTCAGTTTGGAAACAAAATTGAAGCCTTCATTGAAAGCTATACAAAAGGAAAATCCAGAAAGGATGTAGTGAAAGACTTTGTAAAGCTTTTAGAGCAGGAAAAGTTTAGAAAACTGGATAGTGATAAGGATGAAACGAAACGCCTTCAGGTAGTAAAAAGAAAGATTACCCAACAGCTGAAGAAGGAGGAAGTCATTGAGAAGATTGCTGAAACGAATGAAAAACTGGAAGAACAGCGCAAAAGCGACCGTGCTGTCTGGATGAAAATTGGCCAGCGTGTCCGTATTACAGGAAGTACTAGTGTGGGAACTATTGAAAAAATCTCCCGAAACAAGGTAATTGTTAATTACGGAACTTTCAAAACAACGATTGATGCTGATGAACTTGAAAGAATTTAATTAGTTTTTAGAATGAATTAATCTAAAAACTAACTTTAAGCGAATACTACAGAGAGGGTACTTTAATGTACTCTCTCTTTTTTATAGGGTTATGTAATATTTTTTCTAATTTTAACCGTCAGCTGATAAAAAGTATTAGAAAAAAGTATCTGTATCCTATGGTCTTTTCCGTGGTAGGACTGGTTTCCTTTTTATCTTTTTACCGGACTTTCCAGTCAAAAATGGAAGGAGTGGGAAATAATAAAATCGAAATGGGATTCGGAAGCGGAGTTTCAATCAGCTATGGCTTTGCAAGTGCATTTTATATTACAGGGATCTTCTTCCTGATCATCTTACTTTTCTATGGAATATTTTCTTATTTCCTTAAAAATGATATCGAAACAGTCTATGAACCTTGCCGACATCATACAGAATCTTAGAATTCCTTCTATACTACACATAAATACAGGCTGCCACATTTTTGAGACAGCCTATATTATTTTATCCTCATACATTCATAAATAGATCTTGTACTTGGGCTATAAAATATTTTAGAGTTACTTCTTAATAAATTTAAAACGTGTTATATTTTCTTTATCTTTTAACTGGATAAAATAAACTCCTTGGGGCAAACGCTGAAGTTTTACTTTATGATCTGAAGTTTTCCCTTCTCCTGCTTTTTGTCCTACAGCATTATAAATTTCAAAATCGGCTGCTTCCGAAATTCCAGAGACATTTAAAATGTCAGATGCCGGATTTGGATAAATTTCAGGTTTAGCAGATTGTCCAGGTTCTTTTACTGCGAGAAAAGGATCTAAAAAATCTACACCGTAATCTTCCACTTCTCCATAGGTAAATGTTCCACAGGCACCAGTTGGGAATGT
Source organism: Chryseobacterium sp. 14P4.3.2 (assembly GCF_057799275.1). Taxonomy (NCBI): domain Bacteria; kingdom Pseudomonadati; phylum Bacteroidota; class Flavobacteriia; order Flavobacteriales; family Weeksellaceae; genus Chryseobacterium; species Chryseobacterium sp. 14P4.3.2. The sequence continues at coordinate 162,847 of NZ_JBYOKO010000010.1, read as the reverse complement.
CTGGCTGGAAATAACACGCATCGTTACACCGCATCCGCCAATAAGAGCGCTTGGTATGGTAGGATACCCTGGGATAGGGAATGTAGATACCACCGGTATTGCGGAACTGACATTAGCATTCATTACTTTTTCCACAGCTTCAAAGACTCCATTTCCATTAATATCAATCCATGCATTTACCGTTATAGGGCCAGCGGTGCCGGTCCACGTATTCGTTACCGAAAGTTTATTTGCCGGACTTCCTGCAAAGAACTTGACTCTACGGCCTGGATCTGTTCTGTAATCTGTGTAATTAGAAGGTCCTGAATTGCTGATCATTGGATTTGTCACTCCTGTAGAAGTTACCGTAACGTTGGAAATATGCATTATATTGGAATCTGTAGATGCAGAAATGCAATAATTCAGAGAGGTGTAAAAAATTACTGAAGTTGAAATATCCCCCGAAGCAACATCTATAATCTGCACTTCATAAGCTGTACAAGGCTGAAGGTCTGTAAATGTATACCCATTTGTATTAAATACTGATATACTGCTCCATAGATTAGGACCAACTGGCCTAAACCTCACTGCAAAGCTTGTAGATCCTGCAATCGGATCCCACATTACCGTTGCTGAAGTAGTAGAAATGTTAGAAACAACAACATTTATAGGAATTGTAAATGCTTTTTTAGTAACCGATGTTGCTGTAGAATTTTTAGATTGATACAATGAAAAAGCTCCCAATAATAGGAAGGAGCAAAAAAGTAGTTTTTTGGTCATAGTTATTAGTTTTAAAATCAGAATGAAAATTAATATAAAATTCAATAACTGTGTCATATTTTAACCACAAATTATTATATTTTTAAAAATGTAGAACTTACAGGCATTACGGCAATATAATTATCTGTCGAAAAGTATTTAATTTATATATTTGAAGGATCAAAAAATTTTCATGATGACTTTCATAAACAAAGCATTTTATCTGTCCGCTTTTAGTATTTTTTCTCTAGCCTTCGTTAAAGGTCAGAATAAAGTTCCTTTCGGCGTTGTAAAAGCTGAAGAAGGATACGCCAACGTAAGGGTGCATAAAGACAATTACAGAAAAATTGTAGATAAAATACGTATGCGCAAAGGGGATGTGTTTGTTTATGTAAAACCTGCTCCAGGAGAAACCGAATGGATCTGGATCAAATATCCTGAAAAACAGGATGATGACAAGCCATTTGTACGTTATGAAACGTTGGATAAAGAAGGAATGGTAAATAAGGAACGTATTGCTTATATTGATCAGCTTCCGGCTTATACTCCCTCTAAATCTAAAAACGGAAGATCCCTTATCTTCACGGACAATTCTGATCCGAAAATCCCTACCGCTCAAAGAAGTAAAGTAGTCATTGATGTTTATCCTTCCAATGCTGGTTACCGTAAAAAGGAAAAAGATGCAGATGGGAAACTCCTTACCATAGATAAAGTAAAGCCATGGGGAATTGGGAATGATCTCCCTGAAGGAATGACGGAGATAAAGTCTATCAGAGTACAGCAACCCGGAAGAGGCTCTGTTTTTGTAAGAGAAGCTATCAAAAATATGTTCCAGCCCACAATGGATTTTGATAATGTAGGAGTAACTTCTCTTGACACTGACAATATTTTCCTTTATATGATCAATGGTACAGGAGAAAACAGATATACAACCCTTTGGACCATTAAGAAGGGAAGAGTAATCAGTCAGATTATTTATCATAATCCGGAATAAATTCATTATTTTTGCACCCGAAAAAGTGTAATACTTATTCATCATAGAAACTGGTTTTGCCTAACCGCAAATTAAAAGGGAACCGTGTGAAAATCACGGACTGTCGCGCAACTGTAAGTAACTGTAATCTTTATCAAAGATCCACTGTGCGGGGCATGGGAAGGAGATAAAAGATGTTACAAGTCAGGAGACCTGCCTATTTCTTAAACAAAAAACTTTCGCGATATGAAGTTTTATTGATCTGATGGATTGTTTCGGGAATTTCCAAGGTTCCTGTCATTATTCTGTTGTTTTGATACGATTTCATTTCGCTTTAATTAATAATGAAATATGACGACAGAAGAAAGAATTGAAACATCCGAAACCAGAATCTTTAAAGCGGTTTTCCCAAACACAACCAATCATTATGATACCCTTTTCGGAGGTACTGCCATGCAGTTGATGGATGAAGTAGCTTTTATCACAGCAACACGTTTTGCAAGAAAAAGAGTGGTAACGGTAAGCAGTGACAAGATCGATTTTAAGAAACCTATCCCGGCAGGAACTATTGTAGAGCTGATCGGAAGAGTTTCCTATGTTGGAAAAACGAGTATGAAGGTAAATGTTGAGATCTACACAGAACAGATGTATTCTTATGAAAGAGAAAAAGCAATCGTTGGTGATTTTACATTTGTAGCAATTGACGAATTCAAAAAACCAATTCAGATTCTATAATTCATAAAAAAGTTTCGGGCGGCCAAAGGCCGCCGAAACTTTTTTACCTTACAATATCATCACCAAAAAATTCAGTGAATTCGTTTGTTTTTTTACTTAATTTAGCCAGCCCAGGAAAAAAAATAAAAAAATGTTTTTCTGCTACTAAAAACGAAAAACCTTATTCAATGAAAAAACTTATCTTAATCATCGCCCTTATCCTTTCTGTTTCCATAGCAGCACAAAAAAATGTCAAAATTGAACTTCCGGAAAGTTACGAATTGGGAAATATTATTTTAGCACTTACAGAATATGGCCAAACAGATCCTTATGATGTTCAGAAGATTCCTCCGTATTATGATGAGATCATGACTTATTTTAAGCCCGTAAAAGATCACCCGTTGTTACAAAAAGTAAATTACTCGCGAAGTGACTGGAAGAAATTTCTGGGTTTCCGAACTGATTTTTATGCTTTTTCATTTGACGAAAAAGGAATACTCAAAAGAGACTATCCTTTCAATTCATTTGGACCAAAAGAAGTAGATGAAAATATTGAATTAATAAATGATTTTGTAAAAAAGTCGAATTACAGGGCTTTTTTTAAAGACCATCAACAGTTTTACAATACCTTAATCAACAATTATAAAGAGTATTATTACATCAATGATACCTATGCTTTTTTGGACAAAATTGTCGGCAAAGTAACCGCTGAAAATACCAAAAACTATGTCATAGCAATCTCTCCTTTAGTAGGTGGACAAAATTGTCATAGAGATATCAATAGTTCATTAACCGTTGATTTTCCTGATATCGGAGAAGATCTTATCCGTGGAAATTTAAAAAATAACATTGCACGAAGAATTCTTGATAATCATACTGTATTTTCAGAAATTGATCATGGCTATGTTAACCCTATCTCAGATCAATATTCAAAGGAAATAACAGCGGCCTTCAACTTGAACAATTGGGATAAAAAATCAGGATATCCTGGTATAAGCTCATTCAATGAATATATGACATGGGCTGTTTACGACTTATTTATCAGAGAAAAATTCCCGAAAGAAAAAACTGACAGTCTCTCTATGATCTATCATAAAGTCAATATCCGACGTGGGTTTATTGCTCAGAATTTATTTTCTGAGAAAGTGATAGAGCTTTATAAAAAAAATAAGAGTCTGGAAAAATTATATACTCCATTGTTACAGTGGACAAAGAAAATAGGACCAAAAATCTCCCAGCCATCTGTATTAGATGCCAACAACAGCGACTTTGAAAAAGCGGATCTAAACAATATGGTTTTACGATTCACAGAGCCTATGAAAAAAACATCTACCCTCCAGTTGAGATTATTCGAATACATAGATAAAAAACAAACCAGCAATACGATTATTGTCGTTAAAAATCCGGTTTGGTCTAAAGATGGGAAAGAAGTAAAGTTTAAACTTGATACTTCTTATAAGAATTTCGAACTGAGATTTTATGTATACAACAGTATGTCCGGATTTTATTCCCAAAAAGGGATTTTATTAAATCCTGACAATTTCTTATTACTGACTCAATAAAAATTCCACAGATCATCTGTAAAAAGACACTGCTCAGCCAATGAACAGTGTCTTTTCCTTTTTTAAATTATTTCAATACCTTTTCAGTTTCCAGATTTTGGTTCAGCAATAATTCAAAAGCCTCTCCCATTTCATCTGATGCTCTGGTGATCGCATTTTCAAGCATATTTCTGATCTGCTTTTCTGTAACACCCGCTTCTGTCCAGCTTTTTCCTGAAGTATATGAATTTAAGATAAATGGCATAATTCTGTCGATAGCACATGCAAAAATGGCATCGGGAGTTTTTTCCTCTTCAAACTCAAGCCATAGATTAAAGAAGTCTGTACGCAAAGGCTCATCCAGAATTCCGAAGATATTTTGTGCGGAAATCTTTTCTCTATCAAACTTACCCACCATCCCTGCTTCATCAAAAAGGAACGTATCACCTGCTTCAATCTCCACAAGATCATGAATAGAAAGCATTCTTATCACTCTCAGCAGATCAATGTCTTCACGGTTTTTTGCATATGGATAAAGGATCTGTGCCAAAATAACAATCTGCCAGGAGTGTTCCGCCGTATTCTCTCTGCGGGAGTCATCTGCATTATAATTTCTTCTCTGTACATTCTTCAAAGCATCCACTGCCAGGATAAAATCGATCTCTTTCTGTATCTTCATCTTACTTTTCTTTATTATATTCATCTGAAGGATATACCTTCGTTTTGGTAATCCATTTATTTTTTACTTTTTCACTGGTGGTAACTTTTATTTGGCCTTCTTCTGTCATATCTTCTTCTCTTTCCAATACTTTATCTAATCCTTTATTGGGAATCACCGCAAATTCTGTGACAAAAATCCTGCAGCAGCCTGATTTCCCTGTAGCAATTAGCCGTTTGCGTTTAGCATCCGTTTCAAACAGGCCCAGATAACCAGATCCAAGTTCAGTAAGTTCTTTACTCTTTACAAAACCCATTTTGGTAATGTTGAATACGTATACATCATAAGAAGCTCCGCTATAGTTACCCATGCTCCCATTTCTTACTGCTATATCTTCGGTACCGTCAAAATTAAAATCTTCCATAATTACCGGACTTTGATCAGTGCTTAGCTGAATCATTTTTCCAGGAACCGCTTTTTGATCAGGATTTAAATCGAAAATGAGATCATCGGAAACAAACGTCTGAATTTTGCTGTTTTTGTTATCGAAGAGTTCTACAGTTCCTCTGTCTTTACACCGATCATCAACACAATTCTCCATATGGATAATCGCATTATAATTCTTTGATACATTTTTTACTTCAAATTGATATTGACCGAAACATAAGGGCCCCAATAGAAGAAAAGCAGATAAATTTCTGTAATGATTCAAAATTTTCATGATAATAGTTACTGTGAATTAAGGTGTTTAAAAAAAATCTTAACAAAAATACGAATCATAACACCGATCTCAAAATCTCTTTTCATTCCAATGTATAATACAGTTTCACACCATACTATTTTTTGAAACCGTTACCTGCTATCCATTATTACTTTTCATTCCATCGTTATTAATACTGCTACCCTGTTGTGAGTGACTGTTGCTTTTGGAATCAATAAAACAAATAACAGACCGCAAAAATTAACAGTGATTAGACTATATAGGCTTACTAAAACCTAAGATAAAATTTAAAATTCTCATAAAAATTCTCATTTAGTGACATTTAAGAAAAACTCAATTGAAAATTATAACACTGTTTTTCAAATGGTTAAATATATTATTTTCAAAATTTCACTACTTTGTATTGCATAATACCATTTTATTTATATATCTTTGTAATGTAAAATTAGAATAGGCTCAACTAGCTAGGAGCATTTTTCTGAAAATATAACTAATTAACAAAACTTATTAAAGATGAATACTGAAAATACCAAAGCGCAAATGCGAAAAGGAATTCTGGAATTCTGTATTCTAAGTCTCATCAATAATCGCGAAATGTATGTTTCTGATCTTATTGACGAGCTGAAAAAAGGAAAACTGGATGTAGTGGAAGGGACCCTCTACCCTCTTCTTACAAGACTTAAAAACGGGGAGTTTCTCTCTTACAGATGGGAAGAGTCTACTGGGGGACCACCCAGAAAATATTATCAGATTACAGAAAAAGGAAAACTTTTCCTGGATGAACTTCAGAATACATGGAATGAACTGACAGCCTCAGTGAACCAAATCACCCAACAAAATTAAAAAACAAAGCTATGAACAAGACACTCTCAATAGGACTCGCAGGTTTTTCTTTTACCATAGAAGAACACGCATATATAAAGCTTAGCGATTACCTTAATGCTCTGAGAAGCTCACTGGATGCTTCGGAAGCGGATGAGGTAATGCATGACATAGAAATAAGAATGGTGGAGATCTTCAGAGATTCACTGGGAAAACGTGAAGTGATCAATGATACCGATGTAGAAAAGGTAATTGCTCAGATCGGAAGCCCGGAAAAAATAGAAGAACAGGAAGAGGCTTATTTTTCTGAAAAAACAACACATAAAAACAATACCACAGGAAGCAATTATACAGACAAAAAGCAATTATTCCGTGATCCTGAAAAACAAAAGATTGCAGGGGTATGCGCAGGTTTAGCTCAGTATGTAGGAATGGATATTACTGCCATGAGAGCTATCTGGCTAGGAGTTTTTGTCTTAGGAATTTTTACAGCGGCTATTTCTTCTTCATTAATAGGACTGCTTTATATCATCCTTTGGATTGTACTTCCAAAAGCTGAAACAGCAGCAGATTTCCTGAAAATGCAGGGAAAGCCTATGAACTTCGACAATCTTAAAAATGAGTCCAACAAACTGGTTCAGTTTGCTAATGAATCTACTCAGAGAGTCGGAGAAATCTACAACGAAAACAAGCCTTATATCAATAATGCAGGAAGCGGGATCTGGAATGTATTAAAATATATTGTAGGGGTACTACTGGTACTGATGGCAGTAGGAAGTATCATCGGAATTTTCGTCATCTTCGGATTGTTTGGAACTGGTGCTGATTTCCCTGGAGCTAACAAAATAGAATTCTATATGGGGGAAAACGGACTTGATAAAGTTTTAGTAGCTATAATGATTCTAGGAAGTTTAATTCCGGCTATTATCTTCAGTTTATTAAGTATCAAAATCTTTTCTCCAAAAACAAAACTAAGAAATATCGGCTGGGTATTAGGAGGAATCTTCCTTTTATTACTTGGGCTGGGAGCTTATTTTGGAGTAAGTATGGCCAAGAAAAATATGATCTACCAAGGTAATAAAGAAGATACTGAAAACATCGCAATCAATACAACATCAGATACGCTTTATGTAGACATCAAGCAGGTGAATATTCCTCAGAATTTCAAAGCTTATGATGATGACATCTACTCTGATAAGAAAACTGTATTTGAAGAAGATTATATCTCTGTAGATGTAACAAGAAAGCCAGATATCAAAACACCTTATCTGATTATCAAAAAAGAGGGAGAGGGATACAATGTGCCGGTGCAGGTAACAGTTCCTGTAGAAATAATAGGAAATAGGGTAATGCTTCCCAACTTCATTAAATATCCTTATGAACAAAGATTCAGAAATTACAGAGTGGATTACGAACTTGTAGTTCCTCAGAGAACAATAGTAATTCCTGTGAAGAAAGATCATATCAGCTTTGATGGAGATCTGAATGGAGACGGTATTAATGACAATGATCAGGACGAATCTGAGAACCACAACGGTATCAGAATTGAAAAAAATAAGATCACGGTGAACGGTTCAAGCATTGAATATAATTCTGATGATAAAGACAGCATCATCATCAATGGTAAAAAAGTTCCAAATAACCAGGCAAAGAAAGTAATTGATTCTGTAGCGTCCAACATCAAGAAAATAAACAAAGATGTGGACATCAAAATCAAAGACGGGAAAAACGAAATTTCCATACAAACTAAATAATTAACTTCAGAGAGTGGTAGAAGGTGTGAATGGATGGCAACCGTTTGAAATTCACACCCTTCTTCTCTCAGAAAAGTGAAAAAAAAACAATATTTAGTTCTCCATGTAAAAAAAAAGTTTTAATTTCGTAAAGCTAAATTATAATAACCAATTAACAAAAAACACAGCCTTATCATGATACAATTTGCAATGGAATTCGTAATGAAAATCGTAGATTTAATTAACGGTTTGTTTTAAGAGCGATAATATTTCAATATATTTGTAAAGTATAACCAAAATATGGTTATACTTTTTTGTTTTTAATCCAAGAATCTATGAAAAAGCTTATAGGCAAACTGATGTTAAAATTATTAGGCTGGAAAGTCGTTCTACAGGGCGATGTAAACAACCTGGACAGGTGCATCCTTGTGGTGGCACCCCATACCCACAACATGGAATACATTTTAGGAAACTTTGCCTACTGGTCCTTGAACAAACCATTGAAAATAATTATCAAAGATGCCCATACCAAAGCGTGGTATGGCAGTATTGTAAGAGGTCTTGGAGGAATTGGTATCGACAGAACTCAGAAAAATGATCTTGTGAATTTTGTAGCCAATCGGTTTTCAAAAGAAAATTTCAGCCTTGTGATTACCCCTGAGGGAACAAGAAGCTGGGTTCCGAAATGGAGAAAGGGTTTCTATCACATGGCTTTAGCAGCTAAAGTTCCTATCGTACTGGCAGCAGGTGATTTTAAAAGAAACACTGTTTATCTGGGGTATACTATTCCATATGAAAGAATAGCATCCGTCCCTTTTTCTGAAATTATGCAGGAAATTCAGGATTACTATATAAAAAATGATATTGTCCCTAAGGTTCCTGCCAACTGGAATCCTAATATTATGGGAACAGGAGAGGAAAAAATTTAGAAACAAATTACTTTCCCATTTTCATTTATCTATTATTACTCACCATTTATCTATTATAAAAATGAAAGGTCAGACAAAAGAAGAAATATTAACATTTATCAATAACTGGGGTGGCGAAACCCTTGCGAAAACCCTTGAGATCAAATTCATTGATATTGATCTCGAAAATGAGACCCTAACAGCTGTTATGCCAGTGCTTCCTAGAACGCATCAGCCTTTTGGGATTATGCACGGAGGAGCCAGTTGCGTGTTGGCAGAAACTTTAGGATCAAGCCTGTCTAATATTTTTATAGATGGAGATAAATATTACGGGGTTGGCACCAATATCAACTCCAATCATCTGAGAAGTAAAAAAGACGGAGAAGTAACAGCCACTGCCCGATTTATCAGAAAAGGAAAAACGATGCACGTGTCTGAGATTGAAATTCGTGATGAAAAAGGAACTTTGATCAATCATACGACAATGACCAATGCTATTATTCACAGATAAAGCGGTATCATTTCCATAAACATAGAAAGCTCAACTTAAAATTGAGCTTTTTTTATACACTTATAGTAACATCGCCAGATTTTTATCTCAAAAAAGACTGTTTTAATTTTGACATTTTTAAGACTAATAATACCTTTGCAGAAAGGAAAATCAACTTCGGAATTTCCTATATTATTTCCGGGCGACGATTTTCAAAATCCATTCATAACTAATGATTTATTTCAAACTTCCTTTCGACGAGAGATTGCAGTCTGTAGATGAGAAAAACGATAATACCGCTGTTAACTTTCATTCTTATAACGGTGATTCTCAGATAAACTTCAACGGAGATATTATTGAAATCGACCCGTTTGAATTCAATACAACTTCTATTACAAATGAATCACTGATCAGTAATACAACCAGTACCGAAGCAGAAACCAAGGAAGAATATGGTCATACACTGCAACGGGTAATTGCAGTAATTAAAGAAAACAACTTACCCAAACTGGTTTACTCGAGAAGGAAGATTGTTACAGATTTTACAGTGATTGATTATAAGGAGAGTTTCAATAATCTATGCCAATCTTACCCCAATGCTTTCAGATATCTGTTCAATGATGGTGAAAACGCATGGATGGGGGCTTTTTCTGAGGTTCTTGGAAAGTTTAATAAAGAAACTCATGAATTTGAAACCATGGCATTAGCGGGAACTCTTCCTGTCTCTGAAGCATGGTCTGAAAAAGAAATTGAAGAACAGAAACCGGTTACTGCTTATATTCAGAATATTCTTAAAAATTATTCCGAACACGTTCAGCAATCGGAAACTTATGATCATATTTCCGGAAATATTAAGCATTTACGGACCGATTTTAAAACCAATATAAATCCGGAAGATCTGGATCAGCTTATCAGGGACCTGCACCCTACTCCGGCAGTGTGTGGTATTCCCAAAGATTTTTGCAATGCGAATATCCGGAAGTATGAGAAATACTCGCGTGAATTCTATGCAGGCTACAGTAAGATCGAAACCCAAGAAAGCATTCAGTATTTTGTAAATCTGCGATGTGCCAGACTTTATAAAAATGCAGTACATATCTTTGTTGGTGGTGGAATTACCGCACAAAGCAACCCTGAAAAAGAATGGATAGAAACAGAACTTAAGTCTGAAGCAATATTGAAAAACCTGGTTATTTCTTAATCTTCAAGAAAGTATTTTATTACTTATTTCAGGTTAAATACAAAGGACTAAAAAGCTTTTTCATTCAGAAATTCTGAAGTTTAACAGCAATATCTGTTCATAAAAAAATGCCTCTTCCGGATGAAAGAGGCATTTTTTATATTTTTTAATATTTTACTTTATTTTTTTAGCGCCAATTCTGCTCCATGTATCCATAACGAAAAGCACAAGAAGACCAATCGCAGCGGCTGATGCTGAAAACACAAATCTCAAATTGTCTTCATCACCTAAAATATCTGTTTGCCAATTGATAGCATAAAGATTGATTGCCATGAAAACGATAAATACTACTAGAAATACCTTATAAAACTTCTGCATGATATTTAAAAATTAATATAATTCTGCACCAATTGAGCAAAATTTGCGGTGAATAATTTAATTGAAATCGCCAAAAGGATAATACCAAAAACTTTCTGAAGAATCATTAGTGTAGCATCTCCTATTTTTCGTTCTAACCACTTCGCTGATTTCAGCACCAAATATACGAAAATTGTATTAAGTATGATTCCACAAATAATATTAATATCATGAAATTCAGCTCTAAGAGATAAGGCGGTTGTTAACGTTCCAGCTCCCGCAACCAGTGGAAATGCGATGGGAACGATAGATGCAGCCTTTGCTTCGGTTGTTTTATTGATTTCAATTCCTAGAATCATTTCCAGCGCTATGATAAAAATCACAAAAGCTCCGGCAATGGCAAACGAATTTACATCTACTCCAATCAGCTTTAGAATCTTATTTCCTACAAACAGGAAAACAATCATAATTGCTCCGGCGGTAATGGAAGCTCTTCCGGCTTCTATTTTTCCGAACTTCTGCTGAAGGCTTACTATAATAGGAACTGAGCCAATAATATCGATTACGGCAAAAAGAACCATGAAGCTGGTAACAATCTCTTTAATAGAGAAACCATCAAAAATTTCCATCTCTTTGTAATTAAAAATTTCGCAAAAATATGAAAATAAACTGATTATTTGCTAATTTGTGAATATAAATTAACAATAGTTTTCAAAAGTTCCTCAAGACCCTCCTGAGATTTCACAGGAGCATATTTCTCCATTTGAATTTTCTGCTGCATTGTACTGTAGTCTTCTGCAACGGAAGAACCTTTGTATTTTTCAAGAAAAGTCTTAAACTCCCCAGCAGAGCCATGGAAATACTGATTTCTAACTTCCTGGTCCAGCTCATCCAACGTCACAAAAAACTTTTCATACTCTTCATTATCTTTAAGGTTTTCAAGATAACCAAAATAATCGTTAATATCCGTTTTCATCAATTCTCTTATCTCCTGTTCAGTTTCAGCCACTGATCCTAAGGGTTTTGAAGGTACGGTTTCCCTAACTAATGTACGTTTTTTTTGCCAAGTTTTAAATAATAAATAAGCAACAAATAAACCTAAAAGAATCGCAATATTAGTCAATAAAATATTCCAGTGGAACTTGCTTTTTTCTTTTACTTTTAAGGAAGTTGTTTTTAAAACAGGTGTATTTACGGTCTCCAGAAGATTATTGGTATATTCATTTACCTTTTCTACTGTAGAGCGGGCTTCCAGTATCTGATCATGGGAAAAAGCATTTACATCCAGTGTTTTCTGACCTAGATCTACATATTCTCTGTTCTCAGGATCAAAGAAAGCAAACTGTTCCGTTTTTATGGATATGGCTCCGGATTTATTTGGAATTACCACATAATTGGCAAGAATTTCACCTTTCATTCCTGTAGTTCCCGGGGTAACTTTAGAAGAAATCTTTGGAGCATAAACTTCATAGTCCGGTGATGCCAGTATCTTTGGAAGTACCATATCCGGCAGATTACCTTCTCCGGATACTTTTACGATTACATTTATAGGCTTTTTGGCCTCAGGTTTTTCTTTGGAAGCACTATAAACGTTTACATTGAAGTTTCCTACCGCATTTTTAAAACATTCAGGAGCTCCTTCCGGAAGTTTTCTAACGATAAGTTTTACTTTATTGGAAACAATTTTATTTTTACTTGAATAAGAATTTACAGATGCTGAAACAGCGGGAACCTCCACATATCCTGCTTCATTTGGAAATACCATAAATACAGCAAGCACCTGGGAAGGCATATTTGCATACCCGGAAGGATCTATTTCAGATTTATGAAAACTGACCGCATGTACATTGATATTATCCTGCTGAGGAAGACGGATATCCTTTACCTTTCTAAGGTTATCCATATTTCTGGAATAGACTTTCAAAACAGCAAAAGTAGGCTGATCCTGATAAACATCCCTGTCCTCAATTTCCATATTCAGATATACATCATTGGAAACATTACTGGCTAAAGATTTTTTATCGACAATATCTTTAACATTAACCTCAAAAGGTTCAGTTTTATAGATTTTATTATTGATCGTTACCAGTACAGATCCTATCTTTATTTTACCTTTTTTCTTAGGCTCAAGGGCTATTCTGGATACTTTTTGGGTAACTAATAAATTAGTGGCAGGATCAATTACAGTATTTGTAACAGAGCCGCTGCCTATGATATTGAATTTTGAAAGATCCGGAAGCTGGAATTTGGTCTGCTGTTCAAGATCACTCCCGTTAAGCTCCAGTACAATGGTCAGGTTTACGATGTCTTTTCCACCATATTCAGTTTTATCTGCATCCATAGAAAGATTTACCTGTCCGTAAGTAATTACGGAAGCCAAAGTAAGCAATATGTAAATTAATTTGTACTGCATCACCAATCTTTCTCGTTGCTTTCAGGCATCGAATAAGAATTTTTGTTTAAAATTCTTCTGGCGGTTTCTTTTTCTTTTTCGTTTATTTTATCTAAGATCGCATTTTCAAGGTCTTTTGGCATTCTGCCCTCATTTTTATTTTGCTGAGGATTATTGCCCTGGTCACTTTTGCCTTCGTTCTGCGGACCATTTCCCTGATCTTGCTTTTGGTCTTTATCTCCTTTCTGATCTTCCCCTTTGTTCTGATCATTACCGCCGCCTCCTTTTCCTGAGTTATCCTGCTGGTTCTTCTGTTGTTCTTTTTCCTTTTCTTTCAGTTTGGCAATTTCATAGTTTTTTCTTGTTGCCTCGCTGTATGGATTTTGCTTTAATGCTTTTTTATAATAGTCTGCCGCTTTTTCCGGCTGGCTCATCTGCATATAGGTATTTCCTAAATTATGAAGAGCTGCAGCTTTATCAGGAAGGGTCTGCGAAAGTTTTTCTGCTTTTTCAAACTCAGCCTTAGCCTCTTCATACTTTTTACTTTTATACAAAGCATTTCCCATATTATAGTGGGCCGTAAAATCTTTATCATTGTCTTTTACAGCTTCCATATACTTTGAAGACGCCCCATCATAGTCTTTACCGTCAAATTTCTGATTACCTTCATGAACTAAAGTCCTATAATTTTCCTGCCCAAACAAAATGCCTGAGAAAGAGAAAGTAAGAATAAACGATAAAAATATAATTTTAGTATTCATCACTTGCAAAATTATCCCTTTATATGTTAAGAAACAGGGTTTTATTTGTTAAAATTCGGTTAAAGTATACTTTGGAATCATGATCACTTGTAGGGAAACTACACATTAAAATCCTTTTTAGGATTAAAAATATAAATTAAAAAGAAGAAAAGAATGGAAACAGCTAAAAAATACTGATAATAGTGATTGGCATTCTGTGATTTCACCAGGGTTTCAGAACCTGATGATTTCCTGTTAACTGCATCCAGAATCCTGTCAGGAGCTTCGTTGATATTATTCCCGTCAATATAAGTTCCTCCAGTAGATTCGGCCATCTTCTTCAGCGCATCAGTCTGCCTTTTGGAGATTACCGTACTGCCATTCATATCTGTTTTGTAGCCCATCAGCTGACCATAGACATATTCCGGAACCGGAGCGCCTTCATCCGTACCTACTCCTACTGAAGTAATACTGATTCCTTCTTTATTGGCAAGCCTTATTGCGGCATTATCATTTCCTTCATTATCCTCTCCGTCACTCAGCAATATTACTTTTCTGGATCCTTTGCTTACATTTTTAAATTTCTCTGCTGCTGCCTGCATTCCTTTTAGAAAATCAGTTCCCTGCATCTGCATAGAACTGGTTTCAATACCGCTGATGTAGGTTTCAGCAGAATTATAATCGGTAGTCAGCGGCATGATAGACATTGCCTGTCCTGCAAATATGACGATTCCTACTTTATCATTTTTCATTTTCTGCATGGTCCCCAGCATTAAGTTTTTGGCCTCACTAAGACGGCTTGGGTTAATATCCTCCGCATTCATAGAATTGGAGACATCCAGCATAAAAATAACATTATTCAGCTTCTGACTGCTTTTTACTTCTTCAGAACCATTGAGAAGATCGATAATTGAGAATATTAAAAACAAGGTTCCCAGGAGATATAACACAGGAAAAAACTTTGTAAATCCTGAACTTTTTTCAAATAGACTGTCATGAAACTCACTGGCTGCAAAAATTTCCCTCTTTTTACTTCTCCATTTCAAAAAACGGATCAGAAAAGAAGCTAACAGTGGGAGAAGCAACAGTAATAATAAATACCAATAATTTCCTAAAGACCAACTCATCAGCTTAAAATTTTATAAAACACCCATCTCAACAGTGCATCCAACATCAGCATTCCTAAAGCAATCCAAAGGAATATCTTAAAATACTCATCATAGTTGTAAAGTTTTGAAATCTTCACATCCGATTTTTCCAACTGGTTGATCTCATCATACACCTCTTCAAGACTGCTGTTTGATGTAGCCCTGAAATATTTCCCCCCTGTAGTCTGCGCAATTTCTCTCAATGTATTTTCATCAATAGTCACCTCAGCTTCTGTGAAGACAAGATCTCCAAAAATATCCTGAGATGTAGGCATCAGTGCATAGCCATTGGTTCCTATTCCTATAGCATATACTCTTATATTATTATTTTTTGCCAGCTCAGCAGCAACCTGCGGAGGAATAGCATTCTGAATATTACTTACCCCATCCGTCATCAGAATGACTACTTTACTTTTGGCTTTACTTTTTATCAAATGATTTACAGCAACAGAAAGTCCTTCTCCAATAGCTGTTCCCGGTTCAAGACCTGCAGAATTCAGGTTTTTAATTTCATCAATTACAACCTGATGATCTGAAGTAACGGGAACTTTTGTAAAAGCTTCTGCGGCATAAGCCACAACTCCTATCCTGTCATTAGGGCGCTTCTGAACAAATTTCACCGCAATATCTTTTAAGGCAGTGATACGGTCGGGATTTAAATCTTTTGCCAGCATACTGAGGGATACATCTATTGACAGCATAATATCAATTCCTTTTGTCTCATCTCTATCCTGAGAAATGGTAAAGGTCCTCGGTCTTGCCATTGCAATAATCAGGGCAGAAAGAATGATATACTTTGATATTTTCAATACAAAAAGTACTCCACGGATTCCACTGCTGTCATCCATATTTTTTATCGTAGGCACTTTTATCCCTTTCTTTTCCCGTTTACCTGCATCTTTTATAAAAAGAGGAATAAACAGCAGAAAAAGCAGCAAGAACCATGGACTGTAAAATTCAAAATCAAACATCCTTTCTCAAGTTTTCAAATTCTAGATCTTTGGATGATCTCTTCACAAAGTCTCTGATATTGGCAAAATCTTTTTCCATTGTTTCCTGATCCGGAAAGGTTTTGGCAAACTTCACAAGATCTCCTCTTAGGAAAACATCTTCCACTATTTTTTCATTATCCTGAGAGATGGTGTTGTTCTTTTTCATTACATCAATAAGATCATCAGTAAGAAGTACATCTGCAGGAAGGTGATATTGTTTTGTAATAAAGTTTCTGGAAATATCAATCAGTTCAACATAAAATGAACGGAAATTACCTCCTTCAATATATTTTTTCTTTTTAAGAGAATCAAGTTCTTTTAAAGTCTGATTGGTTGCGACAACAGGAGAGCTTTTTGTTTTTCTGCCCCATTTTATAATCATGATAATCGCAATAATCAAAGCGATAGCTGCTAAGGCTGCAAGGATATAAAACTTATACAGTTCCCAATAGTCTCTGGTAGCAAGCTTCACTTCCTTATTCTTCATGATATCACTGATCTGATCAGCTTTTTGCGCTGTATTAATCACCTCTATTTCATAAGGAATAGTTTTAAGGATTTTATCTCCCACTTTAAACTCAAGTTCCGGAATGGTAAATTTCCCTTCTTCAAAAACTGCAAATTCTATTTTTCTTTCATAAGAGTTGGCATTCTGCCCAATGCTGTCTTTAGTTTCTTCAAAATGAAAAGGAAGGAGTTCATTTTTTGGAGCAGAAGTTACCTGTTGCTCATTAAGGTTATCAATCTTAACAATAAGGTGGTTCACTTCGCCTAGCGCAATTGTTTTCTTTTCTACGTTGGAAGATAATATCTGTGAAAAAGCATTCGCACAGATGAAAAAAGATAATATTAATAGTATTTTTCTCAATGTTAAAATAATAAAGGCTAAAGCCTTAAGTTTTTATATATGGGTTTTGCCCAATGTTATTTTTTCTGAAAATAATTATACAGTAATTTTGAATAATCCGAACCGGTATTAATATTCATAAAACTGGCCGAACTATTGGCAAAATCTTCTTCTAAAGCTCTTAATTTTTGTTTTTGGGCTTCCGCAAAAGTATATCTCCATCTTGCATTGGAAGTATTGGCCCATATCTGTTTTCCTGTTTCTGCATCATACAGAAGGGTGTAGCCCACATCAGGAATCTCATTATCTTTTTCATCATAAATCCTCATTCCCAGCAAATGGTGTTTTTTAGAGGCTACTCTCAGCATTTTGGAGTCATATTCATCCGCAAAATCGGAAAATAGAAATACCAAAGATTTTCTTTTAAAAATCCCCATCATATATTCAAGTGCTTTATCTATTTTAGATTCCGCAGGTACATAATCTGCGGTCAGAATAGTACTGATAATGGAAAGGATATGTTTTCTTCCTTTTTGGGGAGGAATCACTTTATATACTTTATCTGCAAACAGGATCAATCCTACTTTATCATTATTTCCGGCCGCTGAAAACCCCAGGCTGGCCGCAATTTCCGCAACATATTCTCTTTTCAGCTGGACTTTCGTACCATAATCCATAGAAGCAGATATATCTACTATGAGCATCATTGTAAGCTCCCTCTCCTCTTCCATTACTTTCACAAAAGGTTCACGGAAACGTGCTGTTTTGTTCCAGTCGATCCTTCTGATCTCATCACCAAACTGGTACGGACGAACTTCAGAAAAAGTCATCCCCTGCCCTTTGAAGGCACTGTGATATTGTCCCATCAAAGCAGCCTCCGTCTTTCTTCTGGTACGGATTTCTATCTGCTTTACCTTTTTTACAATATCTTTTATCTGCATAGACGGGTTAAAATTTAAATTTAAGATTCGGATGCTTTACAATTTTCAGCTCCTGATGTCTACTTCCTAGTTTTTGAATTCAATGGATACATTCAACCATTCATCATCAAATTTCGGACTGTATTTTTTATAAAAATTGATGGCAGGCTCATTCCAGTTCAATACCTGAAATACCATTCCACTGTACTCATTATTTATTCCGTGTTCTACAGTAGCGTCAAATAATTTTTTTCCGATCTGCATTCCCCTCATTCTTTCGGTCACTACAAGATCTTCAAGGTAAAGTCTTCTTCCTTTCCAGGTTGAATATCTGTCGTAATATAATGATATTCCTACAATTTCACCATTAAGCTCAGCAACAAAAGCCCCCCAAACAGGAGATTTGCCGAAACCATCTGCTGTAAATTGATCTACAGTAATAATAACTTCTTGCAAAGCTTTTTCATATTCTGCCAGTTCTCTGATTAATTCCAGCATGGAGCCGCAATCTTCCTGAACTGCTTTTCTTATAATAACCTCACTCATTACGGAGCCTGGATTTTTGCTAAAATTCTGTTAATGATTTCTTCGGTAGAAATTTCCTCTGCTTCAGCCTCAAAAGTAAGCCCCATTCTATGTCTCAGTACATCTTTAGCCAAAGCTTTCACATCTTCAGGAATAACAAAAGCTCTTCCTTTTAAGAATGCATAAGCTCTTGACGCAATAGCAAGATTGATGGATGCTCTTGGAGAAGCTCCAAAACTGATATAATTTTTAAGCTCAGAAAGTCCATAATTTTCAGGATAACGTGTTGCAAAAACCATATCAAGAATATATTTTTCAATTTTCTCATCCAGATAAATCTGGTTGATCAATTCTTTGGCCTCTACAATATCCTGAAGAGAAATCACAGGCTTCACTGTAGGCTGATGTGAAGTAGAAACCATTCTCATTACCAGTCTTTCATCTTCAAAAGAAGGATAATCTATGGTACATTTCAGCATGAAACGGTCACTCTGCGCCTCCGGAAGCAGGTAAGTCCCCTCCTGGTCAATTGGATTCTGAGTGGCCAATACCAGGAACGGTTTAGGTAACTTCATAGTTTCATCACCAATAGTCACCTGCTTTTCCTGCATCACCTCCAGAAGAGCTGACTGCACCTTTGCCGGCGCACGGTTGATCTCATCCGCCAGTACAAAATTCGCAAATACAGGTCCTTTTTTTATAGAAAAATCATTGTCTTTGATACTATAAATCATCGTTCCCACCACATCAGCAGGAAGCAGATCCGGTGTAAACTGAATTCTTGAAAAATCACCATGAACGGCATCAGCTAAAGTTTTTATTGCTAAGGTCTTAGCCAAACCAGGCACTCCTTCAAGAAGAACGTGACCATTCCCCAGAAGTCCTACCAAAAGGCGGTCTATCATATATTCCTGTCCAATAATAACTTTGTTGATTTCCTGTCTCAGAAGAGAAAATAAGTAGTTTTTTTCTTTTACTTTTTCCGTCAACTGACGGATGTCTTCTGCTTGATGTGTATCTGACATAGCTTGATTTAAAATAAGTGGTAAATTTCTGATAAATACTTGCATTAATCAACACAATAAATGCCATTTTTGAGTTAAAGTTTGTTAAATATTCCGGGATCAGCAAACGATCCGGACGTATACAGCCTGACTATCTTGCACATAAAACAGATTCATCAGATAAATAAGACCCTGTTCAAGGTGTCCATTGATCAGAAATATGATTGTTTATAAGATTAGAGTTTAGTAATCGTTAGGGTAAATGTATCCTCAGGAGCATCTGTGGTATCGTCATACGCTCCTACATTGATGAAATATTCAGTTCCTGCTGTTGTAGCAACTGTAAGGGTTTCCGTACCTCCGCCGCCAGCATTATCTACTGTATCCACACATGATAAGTTGCTACAACTTCCACTATAAGCACCGATCTGAGGATCAAAACTACTTCCAGCAGGCATTGTTACTTTAATAGTATACTGACTGTCATCTCCAATGAGTTTAAACCACGTTCCATCATTCATCCCCGTATCACCGGCACTTGAGCATACACTTATATTCCCAGCATTATTGGTTGTGGACACGGCATCATCCTGAGTATAAGCATAAGGAAAAGCTGACGCCAGAAAAGCTCCACTGCATGCATCATTTAATGGTACCGGCGGAATGGTTTTAAAAACATACTCCGAACACCCGGAAGAAACGACATTTGCCGAAACGGACGCTATTTTTAAATAATAATTAGTCCCTGTTGCAAGATTGGCCATTGGCGTAAAATCAGTTCCCGAAACTGATTGCTGGTTGATAACATCTGTTCCGCCCGGACTGGTACCTAATGAAATCTTGTAAGAATCAGCGCCAGAAACCGGAAGCCACTTTATATTGGGAGAAAGAGAAACATTCTGAGTATTATTCAAGGGATAGATAATGAAAGGACAGCCAGGAGCCGTACTTGGTGTAAGCCCTGAAATAGTAACTGATGATTTATAATCTGCTCTTATTCCGCCTGGCAGTGCTGCAGTATCTACGATTCCACGATCTCCTTTATAATAAAGAGTTGAGTATGGAATATGAGTATAAACATGAAAAGCTTCATCAAAGTTATTAATATCGATATTGGGAGAATTCTCTTTTGCAGCGATAACCAGATTATCAGTATTATTATAAGCAAACGGAGTAGCAAAAATCACTTGTACCTGATTGTTATTTTTAACAACAGTTCCTTCAAATACCTGTGTAAGCTGAGTGGCAGGAATCCAATCTGTACCGGAAGAAAAAGTGTTTTTTGATGTATGCCCGAGATAAACAGTCCAGTTCGAAGATTCTACAATGGTTGACATAGGATCTATATAAAAGGTTAGGCCTGTAATATTTCCCGCAGCACTTGCATTGAGTTCCTGTTTAGGATAAATCTGCTGAACATAGGAATAGGAAAAAAAGCTACTTACAGGAGCAGTACCAACGTTTGTACTTCCGATATTTATATTGATCTGGGCCTTTACAGCCAACACTACAAACAATAGACTTAAAAGTAAAATTCTTTTCATTATTAATAATATTATTCTCGAATACCATGCTAATTTAATAATAAAAATATTGATTATAACAATAAAAATAATATTCAGCCATATAATTCAGCACTAACATTTTTTTTTAAACAAAAACTACCCAATAATTATTTCTTTTACATAATCAGCAATAAAAAACCAACCGTTTCAAAAATAAAAATAATTAAAAGCATCTTTAATACATATTTAATATATTTACACTAAATACCAATAACATGTATAAAAGGCTACTTCTTTTAAGTATTTTCTTATCAAATCTTGTTTCATCACAAACAACTATGACTAATGTGATTTCAGATGCAGTATATTATGACGGCTATGCTGCCACGGTATCCAACCCTGTACCTAGCGGTTTGACAAGATTGAACAACGCCAGATATACGAGAAAACTTACTGATACCGAGCTAGATTCTTTCAAAGCTAAGATTGCTATGAGGGTTACAATAGGTGCACTGTGCGATAACTATGACCGCCTTGGTGAAGTCTTTTTAGCGTTGGTCCCTAAAAGCCAGTCTACTTATACCATTGCTGATCCAAATGTGAAACGAATTGAAGTTGGAAGATACATCACCCCATTCATGAATAAGAACCGGACCCCCTCAGAAGTTCCGTATACTTATGACATCAGCAATTTATATAACGTATTTCATGATAATGCCCTACGCAGCACCTACGATATGTATATGGAATTGGATGTTTTTGGAGTTCCTTATGCCGCACAGACACAGGTTTTGGGATGCTCAGGAAGAATTGATGTCTTTTCCGGAACGCTTACTTTTTTCTCAACAGATACCGGAGCTTCCGTTACAGATTCCAACAACCTTATTCCAATATTGAGCTATAACAGACTTAATAATTATAATAGTACAGACAGTACGGGGGAAACTGTAAGAATTGTAACATTCAACCTGCCTGATCCGGTTACTAATGCTCGTTTTTTTGTAATCTCCACTCCTCATGGTGCCAACGCCGGTGGTGAAGAATACATCAGAAGACAAAATTACACCTACATTGATGATGTACAGGTACTCACTTATACCCCCGGAGGAACTTCCTGTGAACCCTACAGAGTATATAACACCCAAGGTAATGGGATCTACGGAACTGTTGCTAAAACATTTGCTGACTGGACTTCATGGAATAACTGGTGTCCCGGAAATTCAGTTCCTATCAGAGAATTTACATTACCCAGCCTCACTGCAGGAAATCACACCCTGAAACACACAGTACCTACAGCTGTTTTCAACCAACAGCAAGGGGATGTCTATCTATCCGTTTATATGCAGGGGAAAAGTAATGTAACTTTGGATGTGAAAGATATTAAAACAGTAGATGTCAACATATATCCTAATCCCACTTCCGATTTTGTGAACGTTAAATCTAAAGTAGATGTTGCCTCAATAACTCTTTTCAATGTAGAAGGAAGAAAACTTACTGAGACCTATAGAGAAAACAGAATAGACCTTTCTTCATATAGTACCGGAGTTTACTTTTTAAATATTATCCTAAAAGACGGAACAATTTTTAAGCATAAAATCATCAAAAAATAAAACCATCTGCAACCCTATAGATCAAATCATTTGCATCACGTAAATATAACAAAACCCTCCCTGAATCTTTTCACAGGAGGGTTTTATATTAATATTTCACTTGACAGGCTTTTGTAAAATTCGATTCAAAAAACTTGATAATACTGGTTAAAACCTTTCAAAAAGAGAACTTAAAGCTAGCCTCTTCCTGAATAGTTAAAAAACTTTAACTTTAATCCTTTACGCAAAAAAATTGTCATTTCCAGTTTATTAAACTATTTTTGGTGATTAAAAAATCCGCTAAATGAATTATCATTTTCAAGCACACAGACAGGTAAGACGAAACCTTTTGGATATTCTTCAGAACACTTCTCATGAAGACCTTCTGCTGATCCCTGATGGTTTCAATAACAATATTTATTGGAATATAGCACATACAGTTGCCACACAGCAGCTTTTGCATTATTACCTGAGCGGAAACCCTTTCCGTATTGATAAATACTGGATTGAAACGTACAAAAAAGGTACTTTACCAAACTTAAATGTTCAAAAATCTGAAGTGGAAGATTTAGAATTTTTACTTACAGAAACTTCAAAGATTTTGATGAAAGATTATGACAGCGACTTCTTTTCAGACTATACCCCTTACACTACCAGTTTCGGAATGGATCTGAAAAGCATTCAGGATGCTATTATCTTTAACAATATGCATGAAAGCCTTCACTACGGTTATGTGCTGGCACAGAAAAGAGCAATTTTAGGAGAGAACGGAGGATAGCGGCTGTACAATAAGGTCAACGGCAATGTATATTTTACATTTGCTAAAAATGACTTACCCCGTACAACGCACTATTAAATTCACTCTATAACTATATAATAAATTTTCAATGAAAGACGATTTTATTTTCGGGCTTCGTCCCGTGATTGAAGCAATTGAAGCGGGAAAAACGATTGACAAGATCTTTGTGCAAAATGCACTTCAGGGTCCTATTTATGCTGAACTGAAAGCAATTTTGGCTAAAAATAAAATCCGTCCCAATTATGTTCCGGTTGAAAAACTGAACCGTTTTACGAGAAAAAACCACCAGGGTGTGGTTGCTTTTATTTCGGATGTTCCGTTTCATAAAGTGGAGGATATTGTTCCCCAATTATTTGAAGAAGGGAAAATTCCTTTCTTACTGATTCTGGACAGGCTTACTGATGTAAGAAACTTTGGTGCCATCTGCAGAACAGCAGAATGCGTAGGTATTGATGCTATTATCATTCCGGAAAAAGGAGGAGCCCCTATCAATTCTGACGCGATAAAAACATCAGCGGGAGCTATTTATAATATTAAGATCTGCAAAGAAAACAACCTTGCACACGCAGTAGATTTCCTTCAGCAAAGCGGTATTTCTGTATATGCTGCCAGTGAGAAAGCTCAGAAATTGATCTATGATGTCAACCTGACAGAGCCATGCGCTATCGTTATGGGAAATGAAGAGACAGGGATTTCTAAAGAAGTAATGCATCATGCAGATGAAAAAATAAAGCTTCCTATTGAGGGAAAAACTCAATCATTAAATGTTTCTGTAGCATGTGGGGCGATTTTATATGAAGCGGTAAGACAGAAAATGACTGTAACACCCAATCTATAAGATATGAAAATAAAATTTCTTTTACCATTGTTTTTTGTGCCCTTTTTACTAAAAGCGCAATTGAAAAGTATACCTACAGACAATCGCCTTGCTACTGAGCTTGATAAAATTGTCCAGAAGGAAACTTCTGATTATATGAAAGATCCTTCTCGCGCAGGACTCTCAGTTGGAATCTTTAAGGATGGTAAAAGTTATTTTTACAATTACGGAACTGCGGAAATTGGAAAATCAACCCTTCCAACCTCCAAAAGTGTCTATGAAATTGCTTCTATTACAAAAACCTTTACCGGAACCCTTTTAGCCCATGCTTTACTGGACGGTAAAATTAAATTGGATGATGATATCCGGAAATATATAGACGGAAATTATCCAAATCTTGAATTTGAAAAGCATCCGATAAAAATTGCTGATCTTGCCAGTAATTCATCAGGACTGCCCCAGTTTTTACCAGATCAGTCGGAAACTTTTAAAAAGCCGATGGATTCTATTGCAATCGCCTTATCTGATTTTTATAAAAACTATTCCAGGAAAAAGTTTTATGAAGATCTGCATCAGGTAAAAATTGACTTTATTCCCGGAACAAAATTTAAATACTCGAATGTAGGGACACAAATTGCAGGTGACATTTTGGAAAAAGTGTATCATAAAAGCTATGCAGACCTACTTGCTGAGTATATCACAAAGCCAATGCAGATGAATAAAACCATTATTGGTACAGATTCTGCAAAGCTTCTAACCGGTTATAATGAAAAAGGAAAAGCAATGCCCCGAAATATTACAACCCTTTTTGCCCCTGCAGGCGGAATTCAGTCTACGACAGAGGATATGGTAAAATATATTCAGTATCATATGGACAAGAACAACAAATATGTTCAGCGGTCTCATAGTTCGGGAGAGAAAAATAAAGGAGATGAATCCGGGTTATTCTGGAAAACTCACACATCTGATGATGGAAACCAGGCCATCTGGCACACGGGAGGTACATTTGGATTTTCAAGTGTGCTGATGATATATCCTTCAAAAAACATGGGAGTTATTCTGCTTTCAAACGAATCAGATGCAGAATCTCAGGGAAAACTGTATGGTATTGCAGACAGAATAATAATAAACAGTAGTAAGAAATAAAATTAAAAAAATCAAATGAAGAATATTGCAGCGCTTGCGCTTATATCATCAATAGCTCTTGTATCTTGTAAAAAAGAAACAGCAAAGATAACCAAGGTAGATCCTAAGACAGGAAAAACAGTCACTGTAGAAGTTCCGGCGGATTCTGTAGCTAAAGTGGCAGAGAACCCAGCTATCAGAGACTCTGCGGGAATCGTTATACAATCTTTCAAGCTTGAAAAAGGAAAAACTTATCCTCTTACAACGTACCAGAGAGATGTAAAAACAATGACAGATCCTCAGGGAAAATCTATCACTGCGACAAGTGAATCTACGGATGAAATGAATTTCATAGTAAATGATATCAAAGGAAATGTATACGACATGACCCTTAATCTTGTTGCTAAAAGAAGTTCACAATCTTCACAGGGAAAAACAATCGTTGTAGATACCAAGCTTCCTATTCCAAAAGAAGATGAGCTTAAAATGATATGGAATGTTAACAGAGCACTTACCGGAAATAAGCTTGCCATGAAAATGGATACAAAAGGTAATGTAATTTCCATCACAGGTTTTGATGCTGTATACACTAAAGTGTTAAACGCTGTAGGAACGATTATCAAAGATGCTAACGAAAAAGCAAGTGTAGTAGCCAGCCTTAAAGAATCTTTCAATGAGAAAGTATTAAAAGACCAGTTCCACAAAAACTTAACAATCATTCCTAAAAAAGGAGTAAAAGTAGGTGAAAAATGGACAACTTCTGAAAATGCTGACCCAAGCGGAAGTGTAAAGGTTACTTCCAATTATGTTTTAAAAAGTCTAGGAAACGGAACTGCAGAAATTGCTGTAACCGGTGGAATTCCTAAGAAAACTGAAAAGAAAGCTCAGGGACCTATCACACACAGTCTGAGCAGCGAATTGGTTCAGAACGGGACCATTAAGTTTGACGAAAGTACAGGATGGATTACCAACCAGAATATCAATGTAAAAACCACACAGATTGAAAGTATTACAGATGGTAAACAATCTCAGTCTATGACAAGCATTTCCAACTCTTCTGTAATGGTAAATCCTTCTAATAAATAAATATTAAAAAACACAACATAGACATCTTCTAATCAATCATGAAAAACTTTTTTTACGCTGCTTTAATATTATTTCCGTCTCTATTTTATAGTCAGATAAATTTTGAGCAAGGTTACATTATCAATCAAAAAGGAGAGAAAATAAATGGCCTGATCAAAAACTATGACTGGAGAAACAATCCAACGATTATAGAATATAAACAGACTGAAAATGATAAAACAGAGAACTTACAAACAATAGATTTAAATGAGTTTTCTGTGGGAAGTATCAAATATATCAAAGCAAAAGTTCTGATAGACCGATCTTCTTCAAACTTACAGTCTTTATCAGGAACAAAAGACCTTAACAGTAAAGAAGAAGTGCTTTTATTAAAAACTTTAGTGGATGGTAAGATAAGTTTATATAAATACAACGATCAGTATGTAACTCGCTATTTTTATAAAAAAGAGAATGAAGATACTTTCAACCAACTTGAATACAAAGAATATTTAGAATCAGACAGATTAATAAAAAATGAACAATATAAACATCAGCTAAAGAAAGAATTTTCTGATAATGGAAATATTACAAGTTCTGATATAGAAAGATTAGTTTATAAAGAAAATGATCTCAAAAAGATATTCTTAAATTACAATGGTCTGGAAGATGTAAATGATAAAAATAAAAATGATTTTCATATTTATTTAAAACCTGGAGTAGGTTTCTCAAGTTATAAAATACTTACACCTTCTAACGACAATACAATAAATGAATACAAAAAAAATAGTATTGCTTATCGTTTTGGAGTAGAACTTGAATATGTATTAAGCTTTAATAAAGGTAAATGGGCCCTTATCTCTGAGCCGACTTTCCAGTCTGTGAATTATAAAATAAATGATTACAACGACAAAAACTTTGAAATAAAATATTCTTCCATACAAATTCCGCTGGGGATTAAATATAATATTTTTTTAAATCAAAAATCAAAAATATATGTAGTAGGATCAATATTTTATGACTTAATTTTAAATAACAGCAAGGTTTTTACCGTTGATAATAATTCTTTCAGTGGAGGAGACAGCGCCTTTTATATGACCTTTGGTGCAGGATATAATTATGATAAGTTTGGAGTAGAATTTAAATGGGGCAATGTACCTACTTTTTCTTCTGCTTACTATGGACATGCGGGAGAAATAAATATGAATGGGGTTAATATTTCCCTATCATACAAGATATTTTAAAAAAGTAAATTATGAAGTACATCCTTGAGTTAGTACTCACTGCTATTATTATATTTTTTGTCTGGAATATTCTAAAAAGAATTTTCTTTAAGACATTTTATAGTTATCGTTTCAACAACAATAATCAAAATAACAGACAGCAGGATATACAGGACTCGAATAAGAATAATAAAAAAGATCTTAACTGGGATGCGGAAACCGTAGACTATGAAGAGGTAAAAGAGAGTAACGAAAAAAGGTAAAAATTCCAAGAAATAATAGATAATAACCAGTATGGCAAAAAATAAAAACTTAATTTATATTGCATCTTCAATAGTAGTATTTATAGTTTTAGCATTTTTATATTCCACTCCTGTATTTACAGGAAAACAGCTTTTCCAGCATGACATTGTACAATACAGAGGAGGAGCAAAAGAACTGCTTGACTATAGAGCAAATACCGGAAGCGAAACCTATTGGAGTGACTCCATGTTCGGGGGAATGCCGACTTATCAGATGGGAAGCCAGTTTAAAGGTGACATCATCAAGAAGATCGACAGCAATCTGAATTTCCTGCCAAGACCGGTCAATTATCTTTTCTTGCTTTTTGCAGGCTTTTTCCTTTTGGGAATGGTAGTGGTCAGAAACTGGAAGTATGCCTTACTGGGAGCAACCTTCTTTGGGCTTTCAACCTATTTCTATATCATCATTGCAGCAGGGCACAATGGTAAAGTAAATACTATTGAATATTTCGCACCGCTTTTAGCCGGAATTTTACTGGTTTATATCCGAAAACAATATATCTGGGGATTTATTGTCACCACCCTTTTTATGGGGCTCCAGATTGCGGCAAACCATCCGCAGATGACCTATTACCTGTTTTTAGCTTTAGGATTTCTGTTTCTGTCTGAGCTTATCAGAGCAATTCAGAAAAAAATACCAATGAAACATTTCCTGATCTCTTCAGGAATCATTGCTGTAGCATGTATCATTGGAGTGGGAATGAACTCACAGAGAATCATGGCCAATTCTGAATATGTAAAAGAAACAGTTCGTGGAAAACAGATCTTAACAAACGACAGCCATACTTCAGGAAAATCCGGAATGGATAAAGAAAGTATGCTGATGTGGAGCTATGGACAGCTTGAAACGCTGAACCTTTTTATCCCAAGACTAATGGGAGGAGGAAGCCAGGAACCGGAAGGAAAAGCAATGATGAACAGAGTTCAGGAACTTGTTCAGGAAAATGTAGGTTCGCAGGCTGAAATGGACAGAATTTCAAAAGGCTTCAGTGGAATGACCTATTGGGGTGATCAACCGGGGACTTCAGGACCTGCTTATCAGGGAGCTATCGTATGTTTCCTTACGGTATTAGGATTTTTCTTCGCATGGAAAAAATACCGTTACTGGATTTTAGGAGCTTCTATCCTGACTATTTTATTAGCCTGGGGAAGCAACTTTATGCCATTATCTGATTTCTTTATTGATTATGTTCCGTTTTATAACAAATTCAGAGCACCTTCGTCCATATTAGTGGTAGTGGAATTATTATTTCCTCTTATTGCTATTTTAGGGCTGTACAGATTCTTCACAGATGAAAAGCTTACCGGGGAATACAAACAAAAAATTCTTATGTATGTAGGCGGTGGAACATTAGGTTTATTATTGATTCTTTTAGTCTTCGGAAAATCATTATTAGGATTTTCTACAGAAGGTGAAAAGACTTATTTCCCCCCTTTCCTTTTGGACTATCTGGTAGATGAAAGATATAAACTATTCAGAATAGATGCTATAAAAGCATTTATTTACGTGGCTATTGCCGGTGCCGCATTATTCTTAAGCTTGAAAAAGAAACTAAGTCAGAATATGGCTTTGGTTATCATTGGAGTAGTAAGTTTATTTGATCTTTGGACGGTTAATAAACGTTATTTAAATGACGAAAATTATGTAGACAAAATCTTTGCAGAAAACCCTTTCCAGACAGAAAGTTCAGAACTGCTTGCAGAAAAAGTTCAGGGAAACCCGAATTTAGAATCTATTTTAGCGAATGTAAATATCAACAAGACATTAGAAACTATTGCTGAAAAAGATAAGAACCACTATAGAATTTATAACCAGACTTTAGGAGTAACAAGTGAAACCAACACTTCTTATTTTAAAGCATCAATTGGAGGTTACCATGCTGTAAAGCTAAGAAGATATGATGATGTCCTGAATGAGTACATCTCCAATATCGACAGTGTGAAAACACCAAAGATCCTGAATTTGCTTAATGCAAAATATATGGTTTTCGGAGGGCCGGATCAGCCACAGGTAGTTCCGAATCCAAAAGCTAATGGAAACGCATGGTTTGTAAGTGACCTAAAGTTTGTAGATACACCTAATGAAGAAATTAAATCTATTGGAGTTATTGACAACAAAAAAACAGCTGTCATCGCATCATCTGACAAGTCTTATTTCAGCAATAAACCTGTTCAGGCAGATTCTACAGCCTATATCAATCTTACAAAATACCAGCCCAATGAATTAGAATTCAAATCTCAGTCGAAAACGCCACAGTTGGCTGTATTCTCTGAAGTTTACTATCCTCATGGCTGGAAAGTTATGATTGACGAGAAGGAAGTTCCTTACATCAAAGCAGACTATTTACTTCGTGCAGTACATGTTCCGGCGGGAAGTCATCATATCAGAATGGTTTTCGAACCTGAAGTGATAGAAAAAGGAAAATGGATCTCACTTCTTTCCTTCGGATTATTTATAGCACTGGCTGCATTTGGAATTTTCTGGATGAATAAAACAAGAAAAAAGTAACTTTAACTGAACCAAAAGCGTAATCAATAGCACAAAATGGAACAGAAAAAAATACTGATTATCACCTATTACTGGCCTCCTGCGGGAGGCCCTGGTGTTCAAAGATGGCTGAAGTTTGCCAAATATCTGCCTGATTTCGGTTGGAAACCCATCATTTATACACCGGAAAACCCGAGCTATCCTTTACTGGATGAAACACTTATGAAAGAGGTTCCGGAAAATATTGAAATGGTAAGAACCAAGATCTGGGAACCTTACCAGCTGGCAGAAAAACTGAATAAGAGCAATAAGAAATTTAAGGCCGGACAGTTTGATGTAGGTAAAAATCAAAGCTGGAAATCCAAACTATCAATCTGGGTAAGAGGAAATTTTTTCATTCCTGACGCCAGAGTCTTTTGGGTAAAACCTTCCATTCAGTTTTTGGAAAAATACCTGAAAGAAAATAAAATAGACACCATCGTTACTTCCGGTCCGCCCCACTCTCTTCACCTGATTGGTTTAGGGCTTAAAGATCAATTGCCAAACCTGAAATGGATTGCCGATTTCCGTGATCCCTGGACAGAAATTTCTTACTATAAACATTTAAAGCTGACTAAAAGTTCTGATAAAAAACACAGGCAGCTTGAAAGTGCAGTTTTTAAAAATGCAGATATTACTCTGGCGACAAGCTATACTGATGCTGAGAATTTCAGAAAGGCAGGCGCCAATGCATTCTGTATTACCAATGGATTTGATGAAAGTGATTCTGCTGAAAAAGTAAAAGATCAGACAATTCTCTCTGCTCATTCGGAAAGTAATCCAAACGGAGCTTTTATTTTGAGCTATATCGGAGTTTTGGAGCAGCTTAGAAATCCTGAAAATCTTTGGAAAGCGCTTAATGAACTGGTAAAAGAAAATTCAGAATTTGCAGAATACTTCAAACTCAAATTTGCAGGAAGAATTGATGACAAGATATTAAGTTCTATTGAAAATTCAAATCTTAAAAACCACATTCTGAATCTGGGATATCTTTCTCACGGCAAAGCTGTTGAAGAAATGGAAAACTCAGAAATGCTTCTTATCACCAATTTTCCAAATGAGTCTTCCAGAGGAATTATCCCCGGAAAAATATTTGAATATCTCGCTTCAGGAAAGCAGATTTTGTCATTTGGTCCGGAAAAAGCAGATGTTGCAAAGATTTTAGAAGAAACTCAGGCTGGGAAACATTTCAGTTATCATGATACTGAAACCGTTAAAACATTTATTCTTGAAAAATTTGAACTATGGAAAAGCGGAGAACTTCATAAGAATACCCAGCATATCGAGCAGTTTTCAAGAAGAAATCTTACTAAACAACTCACTGAAATTTTATAAAAAAAGGAAGCCGGAGGATAGCAATATGTCTGTTTCAATAAAGCAAACGCTCATCTTCACAAGGTAAAAAAACTCTACCCTCCCGCTTCTAAATTGTAACTTCTGATTTTCAATTTTCAACGCACAATTCTACATTCATTAAATCGTCCACTGGTCATTCACGACAGCAATCAGATAGTATTTTCCTTCAAACTCTTCAAATACAAACCGAACTGTTTTCCAGTCCATTTCACTTGACTTTTCAGCTCCTTTGATAAAATTCTCTGTAAAATCATCTTTCGGATAAATTTCTTTTAAATTATTCAGGGAATTACCTCCCCCCAGAAATTTATTCAATGAATATTGTGATGTAGTAAAGTCTTTTGAAAACACCCATTTGCTAAGATAGTCGTTAACTGTTGCTTTATAGGGATCTCCCGATCCGTCATGAGCTCCCCAGGTAAAAAGTGTTTTAGATGGCTGATACTTTTCAAAATCAGCCTTAGAAAAGTGTTTATCTTCTTTTAAATTCACAAAAGCATACATTGAAAAGCGGATTCCCTTTTCAGGATGGATGAATGAGGCAAAAGTTTTATAATCTTTATTCTTTAAAGCTTTAAGAATTTCATCATTTGCCTGTTTTAAAGCAGCTTCCTTCTCAGCTTTATTCTTAACCGTATTTGCTGCATTGTCAGATTTAGCCTGTGCCATTGAATCTATAACATTCGGAACAGGTTTTCCAGCTTCTTTCTTACAGGCTACGGCAAGGCTCAGAACAAACAGCGAAATCATCAGTTTTTTCATATTTTCAATTTTGTAATAGATAAAAAATACCAAAAGCAATGCCATAAGAATGAATGAGGCATTTCAGAATACTGAATTGGAGTAAAAAAACAAATTGTAATTTAATTTCTGAATTGCCTTTTTTCAATTATTCAATTATCCATTTTCAATTATTCATCATATACATCGTACCTTTGTTCTATGGAAATTTTGGACATTCTTATTATAGGAGCCGGCCCTATCGGTTTAAACTGTGCCATTGAAGCTCAGAAAAACAACCTTAAATATGTAATTATAGAAAAAGGGACCATTGTCAATTCACTGTACAATTATCCTTTATATATGCGGTTCTTTTCGACCGCTGAAAAACTGGAAATTGACGGTACTCCTTTTATTTCTACAGCCCCAAAACCGGGAAGGCAGGATGCGTTGGAGTATTATCAGGGAATTGCCAGACAAAAAGAACTCACTATCCATCTGTATGAAAGAGTTGTAAAGGTTTCAAAAAAAGAAGGAATATTTGAAATTGAAACAACAAAAGGGAGATATCATGCTAAAAATGTAGTCATTGCCACCGGATTCTACGATATTCCAAACCTTATGAATATTCCGGGAGAAGATCTTCCGAAAGTTAAACATTACTATACAGAACCCTATCCCTATGCCCGTCAGAAAATAGTTGTAGTAGGATCAAGTAATTCCGCAGTAGATGCAGCCCTCGAAACCTATAGAAAAGGAGCCGAAGTTACGATGATTATCCGCCATCCTGAGATTTCAAAAAGTGTAAAATACTGGGTAAAACCGGACATCGAAAACAGAATTGCAGAAGGCAGCATTACTGCTCATTTTAATGCAGAACTTAATGAGATCAGGGAAAATTCTGTTATCTTTAAAACAAATGATGACCAGGTTCATGAGATTGAAAATGATTTTGTTTTAGCCATGACAGGCTACCTACCTGATTTTGATTTTCTGAAAAATTCAGGAATCGAACTGAATGGAGACTGCCTCAATCCGTTTTACAATCCTGAAACGATGGAAACCAATGTTCCTGATCTTTATCTTGCCGGTGTTGTATGTGGAGGAAAAGATACTCATCTATGGTTCATTGAAAACTCGAGAATCCATGCCAATATAATTATTGGTCATATTATTAAAAGGTATTCTACAGACAGGTCTTAAAAAATTTAAAAGTATATTTTCAAATAATAATCCCGGCCGAAATTTTTTCGGCCGGGATTATGTATAATGTATTGTTTAAAGATTAATCGATTTCCAAAGGAAGCTTTCCATCCATCTTATTCTTATCCTTCAGCATCCACGGGATGATAAAGTAAAAACCTATAGCAATACCTATCGCTAATACTCCTGTCCCAATCCACAGAACATTAAAACCAAGCTTATCAGCAATCATAGTTCCTATATAAGGGGTAATAATAAACGCTATTGAAAAGGACATTCCATTCAGCCCCATATAGGCTCCTTTGTTATTTTCTCCCGAGCGCAGTGCTGTAATTGTTGACATAAAAGGCAGCGTCCAGATCTCTCCTATACAAAGAAGCGTCATAGAAACCAGTAATACCACCATACTATAGTCCAAAGCAAGCATAGCATAGGAAACACCACATAGAAAGGTCCCTATCAACATGGTGAAAGCTAATGTAAAATACTTTTCTGCCAGCTGCACCAGCCCCATTTCAAGCAATACAATCAGAAAACCACTATATCCCAGGATATAGCCGATATTCTGCTGGCTGAGATGTGCCGTATCTTTATAAAAAATCGTCAGGGTACTGAAGAGCTGGAAAAAACATATTGAAAACAGCATACAGAACACACAATAAATCAAAAACTTATGATCCCGGTAAGGAGAGCTTTCTTTTTTGACAGCTATTGCTTCTTTTACATTTTTTGCCTGTTGCTTGGCCAATCTTGTACGGGCTCTGAAGAACCATATATACATCAATCCTGCCAGCAAAGCAGCCAGTGCATTACTGTAAAACAGAAATTCATAGGAAATAGCAGATAAAATCCCCCCTAATGCAGGTCCTATAGAAAATCCCAGGTTTACAGCCATCCGGTTCAGCGAGAACGCTCTGGTAATGTTTTCAGGTTTTGCATATTTTGTGATGGCTACTGAGTTAGCAGGCCGGAAAGTTTCACTTACAATACTCTGTGCCAGGATAATCCCTGCCAATCCTGCTTCTGTTGTAAAAAACGGAATCAGACAAAATAGAGGCACACTCAGAAGCAGACTCAGGCTCTGTACCCAGTATTCACCTATTTTATCAGTAATCATCCCTCCCAGCCATGAACCGATAACCGAGCCTATACCAAAGAAGCTAAGCACAATACCTGAGTTTTCAATACTGAAATGCAAATGATTGGTCATATAAACTCCCAAAAAAGGAAGTACCATAGAACCGGCCCTGTTGATGAGCATTACCAACGCCAGCATCCAACTCTCCTGCGAAAGTCCTTTGAAAGAACTCGTATATACGTTAATTAATTTCACAATATTATTTTTGGGGGAGGAATTTGAAAATGCAAAATTAGAGAAAAATAACCCAAAACCCTTTGTTTATCGTACTTATTTATTAATAACATTCATAAAAACAGACTATCATCTGTATCCTGAAAAAAAAGCTTTTTTTAATATATTAAAGACTAGAGACTTTTATAAAAATCGTAAATTGCGGTAACAACAGGGTTTTTAAACTTAAAACTCTTAAAAACACAATAAATATTTAACCAATACTCAAGAATGGTAACCTACGAAAATTTACATGATACGCTATCCTTTTACAGTATTGACTGCCGCCAGTCCTATTATATATCTTCCGGAAAGCCCATTTTCAATTTTCCTGAGTCCCCTTTCAGAATGGATTATTATGCCCTCTGTATCTGTACCGCGGGAGAGATCAATATTGAAATAGACCGTCAGAAATATAAAGTAGGGGCCGACAGCTTTCTTATGGCTGCACCGTCTACCATCGTAAAATTCTTGAAAACCAGCGGAGACTTTATGATGAAACTCTTATTCTTTGATAAAAATTTCCTGATCAAAAATATTTCGAATCCTTTTATCATTGAGAAAATGAACCTCTTCTCTAAAGGCTCTTACAGCATTGTGAAAACTACTGCAAAAAATTCTGCGTTATTACAGAATCTGCTGGATTATCTTAAAAGGAAATCCAGGAAGCAGGGAAAGTTTACAGAAGAAATCATCCGGACCATTATTTTTAATCTTCTGCTCGAAACAGCAGAGATCGTAGAAAAAGAAAATGGAACAAGCCCTGAAAAAGAGGAAGGAAAGAAAGATCTTTATCTGAAATTCAGTAAACTGATCCGGGAGAATATCAGAGGGCAGAGAACGGTTCAGTTTTATGCTGATCAGCTATGCATATCCAATAAATACCTCATCAATATCATTAAAAAAGCCTGTGGGAAAACACCTCATGAAGTAATAGATGATACTTTACTAAAAGAAGCCTTTATGATGCTTGGCAATCCGAATATCACTATATCAGAAGTTGCTTTTCAGCTTCAGTTCAATTCTGCATCAGCCTTTGGGCGCTTCTTCAAAAAACATACTTCTCTTTCCCCTTCGGAGTACAGAATAAAAGAAAATATACAGTCGTAAGAATTTGGGGACAGTAATTCCGACATTGGGGATATATATTGCTTTGTGAATAGAGGTACCTTTATCATGTTAATTAAAAACAATAAAAAATGAGTACGATCAATTCAAAATTCGACAAAGTTTTAAATACCTCTGACCAGTTTGGAAAAGTAAACCACGAACCGGATTCAAGTAAAGAAGTTCAGATTAACACTCCTGAAAAAACGATGCCTTTCTCCGACCAGATCGGAAACTATCAACGTAACAAAGGAATTCCTTTGAAATCTTACGAAAACAGTAAAATCTATATTGTAGGAAGCGGTATTGCGGGAATGTCCGCTGCTTATTATTTCATCCGTGACGGCCATGTTCCCGGCAAAAATATTATTTTCTTGGACCAGCTGAATGTTGAAGGAGGATCTCTTGACGGAGCAGGTAATGCAAAAGACGGCTATATCATCCGTGGAGGAAGGGAAATGGACATGACCTATGAAAATTTATGGGATATGTTCCAGGATATTCCAGCTCTGGAACTGCCGGCTCCCTATAGTGTATTGGACGAATACCGCCTTATCAATGACAATGACCCCAACTATTCCAAAGCGAGACTTATTCATAACCAGGGAGAGATCAAAGATTTCAGCAAATTTGGGCTTGAAAAGAAAGATCAGCTGGCTATTGTCAAACTTTTATTAAAGAAAAAAGAAGAGCTTGATGATCTTACGATTGAAGATTATTTTGCAGAATCATTTCTAAACAGTAATTTTTGGTTCTTCTGGCGCTCTATGTTCGCCTTCGAAAACTGGCACAGCTTACTGGAACTGAAACTGTATATGCACAGATTCCTTCACGCCATCGATGGAATGAAAGATTTCTCATGCCTTGTCTTTCCTAAATATAACCAGTATGACACCTATGTAACTCCATTAAAGAATTTCTTAATAGAAAAAGGAGTACAGATCCAGTTCAATACTCTGGTAAGAGATCTTGACATCCATATCAATACCGAAGGAAAAACAGTAGAAGGAATTATTGCTGTACAAGATGGAAAAGAAGTTAAAATACCAATCGGTAAAGATGATTACGTAATCGTGACCACCGGATCAATGACAGAAAGTACCTTCTATGGAGATAATAATACGGCTCCTGAAGTAACGATAGACAACAGCAGTGCAGGACAAAGTGCCGGATGGAAATTGTGGAAAAACCTTGCTGCAAAATCTGAAGTATTCGGGAAACCTGAAAAATTCTGTAGCCACATTGAAAAATCTTCATGGGAATCAGCCACATTAACCTGCCGTCCTTCTGCTTTTACTGAGAAATTAAAAGAACTGTGTGTAAATGATCCTTATTCCGGAAAAACAGCTACAGGAGGAATTATTACCATTACAGACTCCAATTGGGTCATGAGTTTTACCTGCAACAGACAGCCGCACTTCCCTACCCAGCCGGATGACATCCTTGTAGTTTGGGTATACGCCTTACTAATGGATAAAGAAGGGAACTATATCAAAAAAACAATGCCTCAATGTACAGGAAACGAAATCCTTGCAGAACTTTGCCACCACCTGGGTATCGCAGAACAACTGGATAATGTCATAGAAAATACAATAGTACGTACAGCGTTCATGCCTTATATCACCTCCATGTTTATGCCCAGAGCTAAGGGAGACCGTCCGAGAGTGGTTCCTGAAGGATGTAACAATTTAGGTCTTGTAGGACAGTTTGTGGAAACCAACAATGATGTTGTCTTCACTATGGAAAGTTCTGTGAGAACCGCGAGAATAGCAGTTTACAATCTTCTTAACCTTAACAAGCAGGTTCCTGATATTAACCCGCTTCAGTATGATATCAGACATTTATTAAAAGCCACTCAGGCCCTTAATGACTATAAGCCATTCTTAGGAGAAGGTATTTTAAGAAAAGTATTAAAAGGAACCTATTTTGAACATATCCTTGTTAACCGCCCGGAAGAAAAAGAAGAACATGAATCT
Source organism: Chryseobacterium sp. 14P4.3.2 (assembly GCF_057799275.1). Classification (NCBI taxonomy): domain Bacteria; kingdom Pseudomonadati; phylum Bacteroidota; class Flavobacteriia; order Flavobacteriales; family Weeksellaceae; genus Chryseobacterium; species Chryseobacterium sp. 14P4.3.2. The sequence continues at coordinate 124,782 of NZ_JBYOKO010000010.1, read as the reverse complement.
TTCTTAATGGAACAGGTAGGTAGATTCCAGGACTGGATCAAAGGAGTAAAAGGCTAAAATAAAAGCCCATACAATAAGGTTGTTTTAAAGGTAAGTCTACCGGTCTGATTACAGATTAACACTGTATTTTGATGTAATGGTATCATCTGCTTTTAAAACAACTTTTTCATTTTCACCATAAAAATAAATCTCATGGATTTTAAAAATATAACGATAGCAGGAAGTGGTGTCTTAGGATATCAGATAGCCTTCCAGACTGCCTATCACGGATTCAAAGTGACTGTGTACGATATCAATGACGAAGTGCTGGATAAGGCTAAAAGTAAATTCAGCGTTCTAAGTGAGAGCTATAAGCAAGATCTTAATGCTACACAGGAACAGCTTGATACAACGTTTAAAAACCTCAGTTATACGTCCGATCTCGCCGAAGCTGTAAAAGATGCAGATCTTCTGATAGAAGCCGTTCCGGAAGATCCCACAATAAAAACAGAGTTCTATCATAAGCTGGCTCAGGCAGCACCGGAAAAAACAGTATTTGCAACCAACTCATCCACTCTTCTTCCAAGTGAGTTTGCGGAAGCTACAGGAAGACCGGAAAGGTTTGTAGCCCTGCATTTTGCCAATGAAATATGGAAACACAACACCGGAGAAGTAATGCGTCATCCGGGAACTTCGCAGGAAGTATTTGATTCTGTCATTCAATTTGCCAAGGCAATCGGAATGGTAGCACTGCCTATCTATAAAGAACAGCCCGGATATATTGTCAATTCACTGCTTGTTCCGTTACTTGGTGCTGCGGTTAATCTTTGGATTGATGAAGTTTCAGACATTGAAACGATTGATAAGACATGGATGGTAGCTACGGGAGCACCTGTAGGTCCATTTGGCATTCTGGATGTTGTAGGGATTACAACAGCTTATAACATCAATAAAATGGAAGCAGAGGAAACTCAGGATCCGTTGAAGATCAAGGCCGTTGAAAGATTAAAAGAGGATTATATTGATAAAGGGAAACTGGGAGTTCTTACGGGCGAAGGTTTTTACAAATACCCAAACCCTACTTATCAGGATAAGGATTTTCTGAAATAGAATCTAAATTTTCAGATTTTAAACTGTTAAAAATAGCCAGGCAGGTTTTCTTGTAAGACCTGCTTTTATTGATCTTCTATTCCTGAAAATTATTTTACCTTGTCGACCTGCAGGTTTAAAAATCTCTATCCACTTCCGCTTTACAACAAAAGAAAAAGCAGGACTCCAATGAAGTCCTGCCTGTATGTATTAAGTATTTCTGATACCCCTTATGGTTTATAAGAATCTTTCAGAGTTACTGTACGGTTGAATACCAAAGTAGATTCTGTAGAATCCTTATCTTTTGTAAAATATCCGATTCTCTGGAACTGAAGTGGTTCTCCGATTGCTACATCTTTCAGGCTTGGTTCAGCAAAACCTTTCACTGTAGTTACAGATTCTGGATTAATGAAGTTCAGGAAATCCACATCCTTTTCAGCATCAGGCTGCTCCACCGTAAACAGTTGATCGTAGACTCTTACTTCTACAGGAATCGCATGCTTTGCAGACACCCAGTGAAGGGTTCCTTTTACTTTTCTTAAACTTTCTTCTGTTCCGCTTCCAGACTTGCTCTTCTTATCATAAGTAGCATAGATGGTAGTGATCTCACCATTTTCATCCTTCTCTACTCTTTCAGCTTTAATGATATAAGCAGATTTTAAACGAACTTCTCCGCCTAATTTCAGTCTGAAGAATTTATTATTAGCTTCTTCTTTGAAGTCCTCACGTTCAATATACAATTCTCTTGAAAAAGGAACCTCTCTGGTTCCGGCATTCTCCTGTTCCGGATTATTTTCAGTGTCTAACCATTCTTCTTTATCTTCAGGATAGTTTTCGATCACTAATTTTACCGGATCTACTACTGCCATTACACGCTTAGCTACCTTATTCAGGTCTTCACGTACACAGAAATCCAACAGCTGAATTTCGATCAGGTTTTCTCTTTTAGCCACCCCTACTTTATCAATAAAGTTCCTGATGGAAAGCGGGGTAAATCCTTTTCTTCTCATCCCGGAGATGGTAGGCATTCTAGGATCATCCCATCCTGTTACGGTTCCCTCAGCTACCAGTCTCTGCAGCTTTCTTTTGGAAGTAATCATATAGGAAACATTCATCCTTGCAAATTCTCTCTGCTTAGGTGCTATTTTAGTTTCATCAGATACCTGCTCCAGATACCAGTTATAAAGAGGTCTGTGGTTTTCAAACTCCAATGAACATAGTGAGTGGGAAACCTGTTCCAGATAATCTGATTCACCATGTGCCCAGTCATACATCGGATAGATTTTCCATGCAGTACCTGTTCTGTGGTGAGGTCTTTTCAGAATTCTGTACATCACAGGGTCACGCATATTCATGTTCGGCGAAACCATATCGATTTTTGCACGAAGTGACATTGTACCTTCCTCAAACTCTCCGTTTTTCATTCTTTCAAACAGATCCAAAGATTCTTCTACAGGACGGTTTCTGTATGGTGATTCCACTCCCGGTTCTGTAGGATTTTTTCTCTGTTCGGTAATCACTTCAGAAGGCTGTTCATCTACATAAGCCTTTCCTTCTTTGATCAATTGCACTGCCCACTCATAAAGCTGCTGGAAGTAGTCTGATGCATACAATTCTTTATCCCATTTGAAACCCAGCCATTCAACGTCTTTTTTGATAGAATCTACGAATTCCTGTTCTTCTTTTTCAGGGTTCGTATCATCGAAACGAAGGTTTACAGGTGCATTGTATTTTTCACCTAAACCAAAATTGATGCAGATTGCTTTTGTATGTCCTATATGCAGGTAACCGTTTGGTTCAGGAGGGAAACGGAAACGAATCTGATCTCTTTTCAGACCGTTTGCCAAATCATCCTCTATAATTTGCTCAATAAAATTGAGTGATTTTTTTTCTTCTTCCATTAAATTAGCTTTTATTTTTTAGCAAAAAAAGTTGCACAAAGTTACGGAAAATTTGGGGTTCAGAAAACTCTATCTTTTTAACCCTTTTTTATCGGGTTTAGGCTTCTGCAACTTATCGTTCTAAAATCCGTGTGAGGCTGGAAACCGCAAAACGCAAGTTCTTTTATCATACTGATAAAATTGAATGAAAATAAAATATTTTAAAGCTTTAAAATTTTAAATCATGAGAAAGAAATATTTTGAATCAATATTTTTTTTAACTTTATAAAAAACTAATCATGGCCGTTTATATCTTAAGCAACCGGAAAATAATCCGGCATAAAGGCGAAAGAGTAGATTCTTTTTCAAATGAAGAATACTCCATCCCCAATTTCAGGATCGCTAAATGTGATTTTGACAGCTATAAAGAACCTACAGCAGCGGCCAAAAAGAAAAAAGATTATACCAACAGGAATATTTTAAATTATCAACTGTTTTCTGAACCCGAAAAACAGGGATATGAAGAGGTTCTTGAGGTATTGCTAAACGAAAAAGGGATTAATCAATCTTCCCTTACGGCCAATAATCTTGGCGGAACCCAGAAACTTTTTTATGAATTGTACAAAAACAGGTCTTCCGACAAAAACAGAAGTGATATACTGATATTCATCCATGGTTATGCTTATGATTTTAATGATGAATTAAAAGCTATTCTTGACCTTAAGAAAATGTTTATTGATAACCCCGCATCGCCTGTTGAGCATATTCTGTTTGTGAGCTGGCCTGCTTCCGGCAGTATTGTTCCTCTGACGTATTTTGATGATAAAGCATCAAGCATCAATTCCGGAACTTCTCTCCTGAGGCTGTTTTATTTCTACACCCAATTTTTAAAAGATATTTTTTCCAACCGGAACCTTATTCCCTGCAATCAGAGAATTCACATTATGGCTCATTCTTTGGGAAACAGAGTTCTTCAAAGTATGTTATACAGCCTTAAAAGAGAAAATATACTACGGGTAATTGATCAGGTTCTGCTGTTGAATGCTGATGTGAGCTATAAAGTATTTGAAGATTTTGAAGACTCTTTCAACAAATTACCTTTATTAGCCAGCAGAGTTTCCATTTATCTAAACAGACAGGATGTGATTTTGGGAATTTCCCAGTTTACCAAAAACATTCTAACTCCAAGACTGGGTAAAAACGGACCAAGTGACATCAGTAATTATAAAGATGTGGTTTCAATAATCGACTGTACGTTTGTGAAGGATGATATTCTGAACAGTTTCAGATATGAAGTCGGAAATCATTGGGGATACCTTTCCAGTTCACAGGTTCAGAATGATATTTTTCAGAATTTAAATGGAATAGACCGGAACCTTATCACCAACAGATCAAAGGATAACGAAAACATTTTCACAATTATTTCTTAACACTTGCTTAAAATATAACCAATAAAATGAATTCTGTGTTAAAACTAATTATGACCTGCGCAATGGCATAGAGATTGCCAATTCATATGACAGAGAATTATAATTTTTCATTATGGAAAAGATCAAAAAGAAGTTTTCCTATATACTAAACTATATAAAGAAAGCAATTTTCGTAAAAGATGTGATTTAGCTGAATACCAACCTTATAAAACAATATACTATCCGACCTTAAAATTACTTCATCCTTTAATTATATCGATCAAAATACAATTGAATTCCTGCAAAGCCTTGAGGGGATTTATTTTTCGTGTCTAAAAATCTAAATTATTATTTAAGATCGCTCATTAACGCCTGTTATTTATATTCAGCGTCAAAAGCTGTATCAAGGCACAATCTCATGATAACGTATTCATAATTAAACATATTAAACTGTTAAATATTACTAAAACAATTCACCAAACGTTGTGTAATTAAAAAAAGTTTTAGATATTTACTAGCCAACAAATTAAAATAGTAATCATGAAAAATCTAAAAAAAATCAACAGAGGAGAGTTAAAGACAATCAAAGGAGGAAGACCTCCTCTTGGATGTAACAACTGGAACCCAAGTGCTATGTGCTGCAGATCATGGGCTCCAGATTACTGTGGCGAGACTACCTGTCCGGATTCACCTCCACCATTTTGCTAATTAACTTTTCCCCGTTATATTTTGAACCATAGCAACTCATTTCTGAGATCTAAATCTGATTCAAAATTATTTACAAATAAAGATCCGGTGCCTAAACCTTGAGGCATCGGATTTTTTTTCGTGAAGGTATACTGAGCAATGGCATTCAATCCTATATTGCTTTCCAGTGCAGAGGTAATCCACCAGCCGATTTGCTGTTCTTCGGCAATGGAAATCCATTCATCAGAACCTGAAAACCCTCCTACTAAAGCTGGCTTCAGGATAATATATTGTGGTTTTATTACTTCTAACAGTTTTTGTTTTTTTTCAGAATCAATAATCCCTATCAACTCTTCATCCAATGCAATGGGAGTAGGTGTATGGGCACACAGTTCTGCCATATCAGCCCAATGCCCAGCTTTAATGGGTTGCTCTATGGAATGAATATTAAGATCTGCCAGCTGCTGCAAAACGATAACAGCCTGTTCTTTACTGAATCCTCCATTGGCGTCCACACGCAATTCCAATTGATCTTTGGAAAATTTTTCTCTTAATTTCTGCAGAATTATATGCTCAGAGTTCCAATTGACCCCTATTTTCAGCTTAATGCAGTGGAATCCTTTATCCAGTTTATCCTGAATCTGTTCTTCCATATATCCTACATCTCCCATCCATATCAGTCCATTGATGGTAATGGCAGATTTTCCGTCAGTAAATTCACCTGGGAAATAAATATTGCGGCCATATTTCAGATTGAGAACAGCCTGTTCATAGCCAAACCAAATAGACGGGAATTCTTTCAGTTCTTCTTTCAGATCAAGAGGGCTCTTCTCTATATTTTCACAAAGCCATTTCAGCTTTTCTTCATAATCAGGTCTGTCATCGAAGCTAAGACCTCTGAACACGGCACATTCTCCTATCCCCTTTCTGCCATTTTCTGAAACTTCCAGAATGAAGGTTTCCTTATCAAGCAAAACGCCGCGAGATGTTCCACTCGGGCGTTTAAACTGTAATAAATATTTAAAATAATTTGCTTTCATTTATTTCACGCTGTCAATACGCATAAACTCTTCTGCTTTCTCTACCATTTCAACACTTCCGCAGAAAAAAGGAATTCTCTGATGAAGCTCAGTAGGTTCTATTTCAAGAATTCTTCTGAATCCGTCTGTAGCTTTTCCTCCGGCCTGTTCTGCAAGAAATGCCATTGGATTACATTCGTACAGCAATCTTAATTTACCGTTTGGAGCCTGTGAATAAGACGGGTAGATATAAATACCTCCTTTCAGCATATTTCTATGAAAATCAGCTACCAGGGAACCGATGTACCTTGAAGTATAAGGACGGTCACCTTCTTCCATCTGGCAATATTTCAGGTAATTTTTTACTCCCTGAGGAAATTTAATATAATTCCCTTCATTGATAGAATAGATTTTACCGGTTCTTGGGAAGGTCATGTTTGGATGAGACAGATAATAAGTTCCCAGAGACGGATCCAATGTAAACCCGTTCACACCATTTCCTGTTGTATAAACAATCATGGTAGAAGAACCATAGATTACATATCCTGCTGCAATCTGATTGATCCCTTTCTGTAAAAAGTCTTCCAGCTGCACTGGAGTTCCCGGTTCAGAAACTCTTCTGTAAATAGAGAAAATAGTTCCTACAGAAACATTCACATCAATATTGGAAGATCCATCCAAGGGATCGATAAGGACTACATATTTACTTAAATGACCATTTTCTCCGCATTTGATGTCAATAAAATCATCATTTTCCTCAGAAGCAATACCACAAACAACCTCTCTTTGAGACAAAGCCGTAATAAAAATCTCATTAGCGATCACATCAAGTTTCTGCTGTTCCTCACCCTGAATATTCTGGTTTCCGGCAGCTCCTGTTATATCTACAATTCCGGCTTTATTTACTTCTCTGTTTACTACTTTCGAAGCCAATCTTATTGCACTCAGAAGACGAGAGAATTCACCTGTGGAATATTGAAAATCGTCCTGTTTATCGATAAGAAATTCTCCTAAAGTCTGTAATGGTTGATTTGACATATTTTTCTTTTTACGTTTTCCCCAAATTTCGGAAAATTTATTGCATTAATGAAATTTAATTACCAAACCCACTACCACCTGTATTTCAGAACGATACATTAAAAACAAAACATAATATGATAGAGATGATGAGAATTATCTTTCCAAAATCGTTATCCCAAACCTCCGAAAAATTCAGATTATTTCATGAATTTTTCATTTTAAGGAAATCTTAATTCTATCCTACCGTCTGCCTATTTCATATCTCGTTGTAAATTTATAATTTTGACGTCCGTAAAAAACTCATGTAATTTTTTATCTAACAATTTATTTTTTAACAATTTAATGAAAATTTTCAAGTTTGGTGGAGCATCAGTAAAAGATGCCGACAGTGTGAAAAACGTGTCCATGGTTCTAAAAAGCCAGGGATTTGCCAAATGTTTGCTGGTCATTTCAGCAATGGGCAAGACGACAAATGAGTTGGAAAAAGTTGTAGAACTTTATTTCCAGAAAGATAACTATCAAACTGAGATTGAAAAGATAAAACGAAAACACATTGAGATTGCGGAAGGTCTGTTTCCTGGAAATCATGCAGTTTTCGCTGAGATCAATCTCTTTTTCGATGATATCGATTCTTTTTTAAGAAGAAATAAATCTCCTAACTACAACTTTGTGTATGATCAGGTGGTAAGCTGCGGAGAAATGATTTCTACTAAAATCGTAAGCGAGTACCTGAATGAAATACAGTTTGCCAATCAATGGCTGGATGCCAGAGATTATATAAAAACAGACAACTCATACAGAGAAGGGTCTGTAGACTGGGTAAGAACTGAGGAATTCATTTCTCATCTTAATCCGGAAATCTGTTATGTGACTCAGGGTTTCATAGGTTCTGACGACAACAATTTCACGGTAACCTTAGGAAGAGAAGGATCTGACTATTCGGGTGCTATTTTTGCTTATTGCTTAAATGCTGATGCCATGACCATCTGGAAAGATGTACCGGGAGTAATGACCGGAGATCCCAGAAAGTTCAGTGACGTATCTCTTCTTTCCAATATCTCATATGAAGAAGCTATTGAGATGGCTTATTACGGTGCCAGTGTCATTCACCCGAAGACATTGCAGCCATTACAGCAAAAAAACATTCCTTTTTATGTAAAATCTTTCATTGATCCGACCAAGGAAGGAACAAAAATAGGTGCTTCAGAAAAAAACCAACAGGAAGAGTCTTATATTTTAAAAGAAGACCAGGAACTTTTAAAAATCTCCACAAGAGATTTCTCTTTCATTGCAGAGGATCATATGAGCTTAATTTTCGGATATTTATCCAAATATAAAATCAAAGTATCCCTGATGCAGAATTCTGCAATCTCACTGGCTTTATGCCTTGAGGATAAATTTAATCATCTTGAAGAACTTAACGAAGAGCTTCAAAAAATTTTTAAAACCGAAGCAATTAAAAATGTATCTTTATTCACAGTAAGAAATGCGAAGATGGATCACATTGATAAATTTTACCATGAAAAAAATGTATTATTGGAACAAATTTCTAATAATACGCTTCAAATGGTAACACAATAATATTTAATTGCGACTAAACACACATGAGTTTAATTTCGAAAAACGATCTGATCAAAGCTTCCGGCTTAAGTAAAATTGGGTTCCTCAAGAATCCAGTAGCATCTGCTGTGATGAGCATTGCTAAAATAAACGAAGTAAATAAATTATACGACAAACTAAAAGATAAGGAAGGCAAAGACTTTTTCGACTCATTTGTAAGAGAAAGAAACCTAAGCTACATAGCTTTTGAGGAAGATCTGGCAAAAATTCCGAAAACGGGACCTTTTATTCTGGTTTCCAATCACCCGCTGGGTGCTATTGACGGAATTCTGATGTGCAAGATCTTATCGGAGGTTCGTCCGGATTTTAAGGTAATGGGAAATTTCCTTTTGGAAAAGATCAAACCTATGGAGCCGTTTGTAATCTCTGTAAACCCTTTTGAAAACAGAAAAGAAGCTTACAGCAGCTCGTCCGGAATGCGTGAAACACTCAAGCATTTACAAAACGGAGGCTGCGTAGGTATTTTTCCGGCGGGAGAAGTTTCCAATAAAAACAATCCTTATGGAGAAATTTTAGATAAAGAATGGGAAAAAACGGCACTTAAGCTTATCAGAATAGCTAAAGTGCCGGTAGTTCCTATGTATTTCCATGCAAAGAACAGCCGTCTTTTTTATCAGGTGGCTAAACTTCACCCGAATTTACAAACCCTGATGCTTCCTGCTGAAATGATGAACGACAGGGAAAAACCTATCCGGATCAGAATCGGGCGGCCAATCAGTGTGAAGGCAATGGATGATATGGAAACCATTGAAGAACTGGGAGAGTTTCTGAAACGCAAGGTATATATGATGAAATCTTACTATGAAAAAAGAAAATCTCTTGCTCAAAGTATCAATCTTCAGAATTTATCTGTAAAGTTTCCTTTGCTGAAAGAAGAAAATATTGTTCAGAATATTATTGATGAAACTCCTGTTGAGGACATCATAAAAGATGTTGACAAACTTAGAGGAACCGATAAAATGCTGTTCAGTAACGGGAACTATGAACTCTACTTTACCACGTATGAGGAAATACCTTCAATAATGAGGGAAATCGGGCGTCAGAGAGAGCTTACTTTCCGCGCGGTAGGTGAAGGAAGCAATCTTCCGTTTGACCTTGATGAATATGATAAACATTACCATCACCTTTTCCTTTGGGATAATGGAGTGAAGAAACTGGCAGGTGCCTACAGAATGGCATTGGGTAGAGAGGTGATGAAGAAATATGGCATTAAAGGCTTTTATACAAGTTCTTTATTCGAATTTGAGCAGGACATTCATCCTTTCTTTAAAAAGGTAATTGAGATGGGCCGTGCGTATATCTGCCAGGAATATCAGCAAAAGCCCCTTCCGCTCTTCCTTTTATGGAGAGGGATTGTACATGTGTGTCTGAGAAATCCTGACCATAAATTTCTGATGGGAGGTGTAAGTATCTCTAACAAGTTCTCTGAGTTCTCGAAATCCCTGATGATTGAGTTCATGCGTTCCAATTATTTTGACTCTGCAGTGGCTCAGTACATCACTCCAAGAAATGAGTACAAGGTAAAGCTTCGTGACAGGGATAAAAATATTTTCTTTGAAGAAATGGAATCTGACCTTAATAAACTGGATAAGATTATTGATGATCTTGAACCTGAATTAAGACTTCCCGTTTTGATTAAAAAATATATTAAACAAAACGCTAAAGTGATTGCTTTCAACGTTGATCCTAACTTCAATGATGCCATTGATGGATTGATGTATATCCGAATCAGTGATCTTCCGGAAAACACGATAAAACCGGTATTGGAAGAGATGAGCGAGCAGATCAGAAAAGAACAGGAAAATAATCCGGCTGATAATCAGTAAGTTTTTAAATTTATTAAAAAAAACTACGATGAATACTTGCTTTGTATACTAAAACTTACTACTTTTGCATCACTTTAAAACAACGAAGTAAGTCAAACAAAAATATAATGGTTTCTTAGCTCAGTTGGTAGAGCAATGGATTGAAAATCCATGTGTCCCTGGTTCGATTCCTGGAGAAACCACTTTAAAACCTCTAATTTATTTAGAGGTTTTTTTGTTTTTATATAGGGCTACACGTTCACGAATTTTTGAATCAGGTACAAAAGTTGGGGACTAAGCAAAAAGTTTGGTTAATCTGAATAGAAAAAACGATCTGTCCTTCCCCCCTCTGAGCTGCATCCTGAAGTTTTTGATTTTAGCATTGAAAGATTCAGCCGCTGCGTTAGTGCTTCTTTTATCAAAATAATTTAGAATATCTCTGTAATGTTTCATTATACCCCTTCTTAAGTTAGAAAAAGAAGTAAAATCTCTGTCATGAGACGCAAAAGGTCAGGCAACTAAGAATAGTAGGCATTTCTGAAGCCATAAGCCTCCATTTAAAGCTTATTTTTACTTATGGGCTCCCCTTCTATTGTTAATGGCAAAAAACCGTTAATCCGGAACTTCTTTTCAATTGTTCTTCCAAGATGTTTATTACTCCTGTTTTTGCATCGTATTATTTTTTGCAAATCCCTGTCTTCTACCTCTAAACTTATTATTACAACAATAAATAGTAAAGCGACTATTATAGCGTATAAACATCATTATTTCAGGACCGCATATATAGCTGTTGTTAACTTCATCATCACACTTCATAATACCGGAACATACCCTTAAAAGGCAGCATAAGTAAGAAATTCCTGGATGATAAAATTTCCAGGTAAAAAAAAACAAAAAAACATCACAATACAAACCACTGAAAAGCAAATAATTGAATTAAAAAACAAGTATTACAGATATATTTTATCAAAAAAATAACAGGAAAAGCTTGCGTGGTATTATAAAATATTATACTTTTGCATCACTTTAAAACAACGAAGTAACAAACAAAAACATAATGGTTTCTTAGCTCAGTTGGTAGAGCAATGGATTGAAAATCCATGTGTCCCTGGTTCGATTCCTGGAGAAACCACTTTAAAACCTCTAATTTATTTAGAGGTTTTTTTATTTTTATAGATGGCCACAAATGCACGAAATTTTGGATCAGGTGCAAAAGTTGGGGGTTAAGCAAAAAGTTTGGTTAATGTGAATAAGAAAAATGTTCTGTCCTCCCCCTCTGAGCTGCGGCAGAATTTTGAAAATTGCTTAGATTTTAGATTTCAAAAGTATATATATTTTAAAGGATCTGAAGTGACCGAATCTACATCCAGCTTTTCGCCTGCTCTATATAAGCATTCATCCTTTAGTGCTTAATTTTAATTTCCAGCTAAAAAAAGAACTAAACAGAGAATTTAAGCTCCCTGAAAAGTTCTCGGATAATTATCGAAAATAAGTCTTGTAAAGCTATTCTTAGTGAAAAAGCTTGTTCCTTTTATAAAATAAAAGCCCCCGTTTTTCTCATCATTTGTGTAGGGATCAAAAATAATTGGGGGCTTTTACTAATTTTTAAATAATACCAGACCTTAGACTGATCTTATAATTCTGCTTTATCTATAAAGAAAGTGTATATTTTAATTGTAAATGAGTGGTTTATAAATCAAATATTTTCACGTCTTTCTTCCATTTTGCCAATGTGTTCCTGCTTATTTTAAAATGACTGGCAGTTTCTGTATTATTGAGGCTATTTTTCACCTGATATTCCAAAATGTAACGGATCGTTTCCTGATCATAAGACTTGAATTTCTGATTACTTTCTGAAATTTCTGATCCTATTTCCGGACCAAATATAACCGTGTTTATTGTAATAATATCCCTTGTACTAAGTTTTTCCTTTTCAAAGAAGTAAAGGCACCTTTCTTTCTTTTCGGGATATTTTTTTTCAATAATATCATGATAAATTCTTGTATAATTTGGTGATTGATAATTTTCCATATTCTGTTTTGATATATTTCTCTTCTACTTTATTATTTTCGAAAAACAGGCTGATTATTCTTTTTTTACCATACCAGGTTTTACTAAGAATAAAACAGAACCACTCATCCTTATATTCGTACTTATAACTGCTTAATAGACTCATTACTTCCTGCTTTGCTTTTCCAAAGAATCTTATTTCCTCAAGCGCTGCACTATTTAAGCTCTTTCTTTTGTTTTTCAGGTGAAACATCATCTTCCAATCCATCGTTTGTTTTTTTAATGATTACTGCCCACTATGATTATATTTACTCAGCCATTTATATAATGTGGTCTTCGGAATTCTATATTCACTGATAATCTGGCTCCGTTTCATTGCTCCTGTATTCAACTGTTCTATCACGAATGCGATAAGTTCCTTTGTATAGATATTTTTTCTGAATGAAGGCAAAGCCGTAGGTTTTGATCTTGAGCTCGTCTCACCTCCTTCGGGAGGTGCATATAATACAAGATGCTGTGTATATAACCTGAAGAAGTCATAGCTCAACAGTTTGCTCCATTTGAGAAGAAGATCAGTCCGTATATGCTCTTCTTCATACATTTTTTTGATATCTTCTTCCTGGCATTTAAAGAAATTACAGATCCGTACAATATCAATCTCGCATTCTTTTACTCTCTCCTCAATTAAGTTTCCAATATTGATCGTCTTTAAATCTATATTCATTGCTTATCTCTTTATTAAATTTAGCAGCACTTCCTGTGTATATACTTACTGATAAAAAATCTGTAATTTTTAAAAAGATGATGAACCCCAGCAGGATTAATGCTAACATTCCTATTACACACCTGAAATAAAATCGCTTACCGGCTTATTCCCTTTACTTTAAAAATTCTCTGGAGGCAGATAGACTGAGGAACCCTCCAAGAGAAAAAAAATAAACTCTATGAAATCATCACTGTGTTTGTGATTGTATTACTGGTGCAAATGTATAGGGGAATTTGTTACCTCACAAGAAAAAGGCTGTTACAATTCGCGAATAATGACAGCATAAATAACAATATAAAATATTGAAAATCAAACAAATAAATAAAAATAAAATTCAACAAAATTATAACCTGAAAATTGGAGTTAAATTTCATTTTTCAATTAAAAACATCATTAAAAAAGCTTCAGCTTTCAATATCTCAGTGCTTCTTTTTGAAGAATTTCCACCTTAAAAAGAAAGGCTGCTATGATCCGTCATTCATAGCAGCCAGAACACAAATGAAAAAAAACGAAATTAGAATATGCTCAACCAATACTCGTAAATTATTATTATGGACCTTCTTAAAATTTTTGTCCTGTCTTTCACCCTTAAAGTTTTTACTTCTAAGATTGAAGCTCTATACTCAATAATCTTTGGAGAGCGAAATCATTCGGAACCTCTCCAAAGAAGAAAAAAACTTATGAAATAAAAAAAATTATTTCAGTACTAAATCTATCATTAAGACCGGATATATAAAAGACAATGTCTGTCATTATTCGCGAATAATGACAGCAAAATAATCTTTTAGCACAATTAATTTTCTCATAATATCCCTGATACTATTAAAAAGCCGATGACCAGATTGGGTATACAGAAAAAAAAGGATTTTTCATTTCGGATTTTTAAGCTCCTCCTTACCGCTATATCTACATAGAAAAAAAACCTGTCCAAAACAATTGAACAGGCACAAACAAGTACTATGAAAACAATAATGATTATGGTCAGACAGAAGCTCAATGGGTTTAATATTTCATATCCTTCAAAAAAACAGCAAACTCAGATGCTTCATAAAATAAGGAGATCACCATTACGATCCGCTTCATCACTCCTAAAAATTAAAAGTCTGCCCGTCTCATCACTGATAACTTAATTGAGACAATATTACAAGGATACTTTCTGATAAACAACCCAACCTCTGTCACTATTCGCGAATATTAACAGAAAATAAAATACAAAAATCTCATTATCAGAATATTTTAAAAAAACATCCCCTGCAATTATATTCAAAATCAGTACAATATCTATTAACCTACCTGTTTTATTATTTTTAAAGTTCTAAAATCCCCGTTTTATCAATCATCGGGAAATAAATTTCAAAACAGAAGATTCTTATCAGAAGTTCAGATTAAAGAATAATGAAAACTGTAATGAATCAACTTAAAAGGAAAAAAGATCTGACTATTAACTGAAGAGAAAGGGATATAGGAATAATAAGCTTTTAAAAAATCTATGATCTTTTTCCCTCAGGTTACCCTATAAATAAGTTAAAGTGTTTAAAATAGCAATCTTCATGAAATTTATGGTCTTTAAAGTATAGAAAACCTGTAAAAGTTTAAACAGGCTCATCTTTAAACAATCACTTTTTTAATGATTATTTAACAAATAAAAAACTTCTTTAGGAGCATTATATTCCTAAAGAAGTTACCAAATAAAATAACAAGATGAAAAATCTATATTTTCAATATACTAAACACATAGTGCATAAACTGTAGAACAATAGAAGACCTGCTATAATTCGCGAATAATGACAGCAAAATAACCTGTTAAGTACTCAATAAAATGAATAAGTAAAAAAGGTAAAGAATGCAGGCCTGTTCCGCAAGTTGGGTTGCCGGATTTAATAGTGCTGTCTTATCCATTATATTCAGTACATACAACATCAGAATTCCAACACGAACAAAAGCCGCTAACATAATTCCGGGGATCACAGCAGCAACTTCAAAATGAAAAAGGAATTTGCCGGCTCACAAAAATGCATTTGTCAGAATTCATTCTGGATTACCCGAAAAGCTTCTTCCAGAAGCCTTTTTTCTCTTTAAGTTCATCCTGTTTTGTCATGATATTTCCTTCATCATAAATATTAATATTCTTTTGATTTAAGCTTTTAAGCTCTTCAGCCCGCCGGGTCCTTTTCATGGCTGCCTCTACATAGAGAAATACACCCTCCTGATCACAGTTATACATATTGGAATAATAAAGGGAAGTATTGAATTCCATAGGATTAGGCTCTACAACATCCGCAGCCTCCAACAATCCCATTTTATTTTGTTTTGAAAATTCCAACGCTTTGATAAAGACCAGAATCCGCTCATCTGAATAGAATTCATTCAATTCTTCCCTGATATTGTCGTCTGTCTGATAATCATCAAGTAATTGATATACCTGATCCGCAGGAATAAAAACACCAGAGCTATAATTTTCTGTAATCTTATTTTTCACCGGGTTTTCAATTTCCTCACCCACTATTTCTTTCCAGCTTTTGGTGTATCTTTTAAAAAAGGAATTCTGATCAATCAAAAATGAAAAAGCAGAATCTCTTGTATAATAATAGGTTCTGAAGAATCCATGGATCAAAGAAATGTACCGTCCATGGCAGCTGTCAAAAAACTCATTCGATTTCACTTCTTTAGCCGTTAAAATAATATCTTCATATTTTTCCTTACAATAATCATCGATATTATACTCTACCGCTAATTTTTCAATAAGTGAAATATCATTCAACACATCGAAATACCATTTTTGTATTTCCTGCTCTTTAATCGGGTGGTAAGTTATATCAAATCCCATATTTTTAAGTTTTCGTATGGTTATTAAATAATAATGAGCGTGGGAAATTCCTTGCTATTAGAACAGTTCACCAAACCTCTAAAACATCAGTTGTTGATCAGAACAAAACTAGATCTAAATCAACAGAGTCACAAGAAAAAGGCTGTCTGTATTCGCGAATAATAACAGAAACACTGGTTTCAGACCCCTTTGAAGGTATTATTGATCGTATTTTCATGACCGCTGCCTGTTAAAATGATCACATCCTGGTGATTATTTCAAACTTTACCTGTCTATACAGTGAAAAAACTGAAATTTTCCACATCAAAAATCAAAAAAAAGAATATCTATCATTATGAATTGTCAGGAATCTTTAAAAATCAAATCATTAAGATTCTTTGCTCCATATAAATTCGGCATACAGCTTTTAATCTGGTTCATCTCCGGCTATTTGCTGAACCACCAGTTTTTCACTAACATCACCTTTATCCCTACTGAAAAAGAACCGAAATTAGTCATATGGCTAAGATCAGTTATCGCATATGCTTTCCCAAACCCTCTGGAGTACAGGGCAAAAATTTCCATCCGGTCTGAAATCACATATCCTCCTCCTGCATTCAAAACGTAGTCAAGATGTGTTGACTTATACTGTCTTGCCCCGTCCTTACCTGCATAATCCAATGTCCAGACTATATATTCAAGTTTTACTCCTGCAAGCAGAAAAAATCTGCTTTTCTCAAAATTATGGTTTAAGTACTTTTTCAGATTAACTCCACCAGCGTACGTTATGAATTTCAAATCTTTATTATATGGATTTCTAACAGGTAATGAAGTTTCGAAAAAAGGCTGTAGATAGAGTTCCCCCGAGTCAAAGTAAAATATTTCTGAAAGGGCCACATCCACAGACAGACTTGCTGTATATTTATTGATCCATCTGCTGGTACCTTCTTCTTTATTGGAAAGTGAGCCTCCCGTATAGTTAAGGCCGAGATTCCATTTGACAAACTGCGACCGGCTGTCACTATTATCCTGCGCGGATATGTTTTCTGAAAATATCAGCATGGAGCTGAAAAATACAATTTTTTTCATCTTTTTGAATTTATGTTATCTATCTTTTTGAATTATTTTTCAGCAGGAAATGACCCTGCCGTTACAGCAGGTATTCTATAGGCTGACAGGACCTTTTTGATGATCAGTATTTTCAGTAGAAGAAAGCCAAAATCTATACTGTCAGGATCTTCTGCTTTTCAGAATTTGAATGGTATCATATTATCCCGACGGGATTCAAGAAAAGCTCTTTGAGACATGAATTATACTGACTGAGAAAATCCCAAAGAGCTAAACCAAATAATACTTAATACTTAAAGAATCCCAAAAATCAGTGGTACAAAAGTAGCTTCATACCTTGATTTTCACAAGAATAAGGTTGTTACTATTCGCGAATAGTAACAGCCCTGACAGAAATGAGAACAGGAAAATCCATTAAAGGATACTGGTATAAAGCACTTTATAAAACAGGTCTTATACTTAATTAAGAATAACCTTGTAACAGCCATGAATGATATTTATTAGCAACCGTAACAAATCCATGGGTATTTGCTGTGGGAGATGCACTTTGAAATCCGGAACATAAAAAAAAGTCTGTCCCTATAAGGACAGACTCACAACACAAAAACACAAATATGAAATAGTATTAATCTCTATTCAGCATTAGATTCTCAATAAGCTGATGATAGATAAAGACAAGCTAAGCGGCCTAAAAGTACTTCATAATGTTTATTGAATCATGTATATAATTGATTTGGATTTGTGGGTGTAAAATTATTTCGTATCCAATACAATTCCAAAATATAGGCTGTTACTTTTCGCGAATATTAATAGTTAAAGCCTCTACATCGCAAGCCTGTCAAATCCACTAAAACGAGAATATTATAGCATTAATCAGCAGTCTCTGCCAATCATTTTGGAAAATCCTCAGGTTTTTCAGTCTGCTATTTATTTCCACTATGATTTCTCTTTTTAATTATAAAGCGGTTTAAACTATCTTATGTCCACCACAAGTTGTGAATGCAACAGCGTTAAAAACAGCAAATATCAGACACTTAATTGTTTTAAAATTATAATGTTAGATTTCTGCTGAATGACAAAGTGTGGGGATAATGGATTATATCTGTTCTTACTCTTTTACAGGGTTTTATTTAATCACAAAAGATTTTTAACACTTTAGTTATTTTTAAGTTTCATGTTTTGTGATAACAGGAACACCTCATTTTTTTTAAATCTTTGATTTTCTTCTCAATTTTACTTACTAAGCGGGAAGATAGTCCCCTTCTTAAGTCAGCTAAAGTGTTTAAAGATTGTATGAATTTCATTGTGTCTGAAGAATTCGAAACCTGTAAGAATTTAAACTGGCCTAATATTAAAAATATCTTTAGAATATAAAAACTTTCCGGAAAGTATAATACTTCCGGAAAAGTTACCCAACATAATATTAATATGAAAAAAGTTTAAAACTGATCATTGAAAAAAGATGACAATTTATAATGGAAGTTCTGAGCATATTATAAATCCAGAATTCCTACTAAAGTGTCGATGTACCTTTCTTACTTCTTAATCATTTTTTAGTTAAAATTCTCTGGGGAAAATAATTCCCCAAAGAATTTAACGAAGTAAAAAATATTTGAAAAAATCAAAAGTTTCTCATCATTTGTGTAGAGCAAAATTATACTTAAGTTTTTCAAAAAGCAACCAATAGTCTGTAAGTATTCGCGAATAATGACAGACAAAGTACGTCATCAACACGCCTGTAACACACTAAAAACAAACACAGTAACATACTTATTTAAAATTTTATTCTTATTACTTTTTCTATTACAATCATTGTTGATATAATCAAAAAAAGCTGTTAATATTCACGAAAAATAACAGATTAAAAAAACGAAAGGCAAAAAACTAATAGGGCTGCATAAGTTTAAAAAAGCGCCTGTTGTTCAGCAGCTTCATATTTTTCATGTCACTTTTGAATCTTTTACCAGCCTGTGCCACTTTATAAAAATTAAATAGATGTACTGAAAAACTTTATGGATATAAATTAATATTACCCTCAGTCTTAACTTTTAGACAGAGTCAAAAAAAGTTTTCAGTTGATATGCTCGTACTTCAAATAAAAAGCCTTCAACGGAGGGAACACAGGCAGACAGCTACAACAAAATAATGTATGTGTCTAAAATGTTTTGATATTAAAGAAAGAAGTCCTGGATCTGAATATAAAGACTCTATGTGCTACAAAAAAAACTGTTAGCCTTCACTATTGTTTTAAATAAATATTATTTATTAATTAACAGCAATAGCAAAATAGAATTTTCGTCCCAACACCCTCCACAACAATATATTTTAACTTCAGGAATTGCTTTATTTGTTTCAGAAAAATCAGACTTACTAGTTTCATCTAATGAGGAGGACTATTTTACTATGATCATTTCTATATTATTTAAAATTCCGGAAATGACCATTTCTCAGTTCATATTTATCTGTCAGTATTCCAGAATAGTGACAGGCTTTTGATTGGAATTTAAAAGGGTTCCTCCTATTTTTGCACCCCCCTATCTATAAAAAGACTTAAGGAAGTTTTTAACATCATAAACTTTTATTCCAGCATGGACATTATTGTTTTCATTTCTTTAAAGAAATTGAAGATCGAAAAAATAAGATAAATCAACCCGTCCATAATAAAAAGTTTTCAAATTCCCAGGACACGAAACAAAGTTTAATATATATATAAAACACAAACATTATGAAAAAAAAATTCATTCCAATGATCTATGCCATGACCCTGATCTCTGTGATCACAAAAGCACAAACCTGCTTACCTGCATTTGTTCCAGATCTTCCTCTGGTGCAAAGCCCACCTGCCGTTCAGTCCGAAATAGATCAGATTTATAACCGTGCTAAGGATACTATGCTGTCAGGCAGTGCCCCATCAGCCAATGCAGTCAATAGTGCCATTGCCAGCTATAATAACTTAAACATCAATATTTCAGGAACCGCCATAACCGGAAACCCGGTCACAAGTTTCAATCAGGTAACTTTTATCAACACTTTTTCCGACTATCTGAAATTTAATCCCAATGACACCGCTATCAGAGAAAAGGTAAAAAACACCATCTGGTGGGTTTATCAAAATGTATGTAACAATACTCTTCCTCCTGACCTAGGGGGATACACTTTCAGGCATTTTGGGAGGAAGGCCGCCTTTTGTCTGGAATACCTTGATGATGCAGACAAGCAAAGATTTTTATATATTTTAGAAAAAAATACGGGAAACTGGAACGTATTGTGGAAACCTCAGCTGGCAGACGGTACTTTTGACAGTGATGTAATCTACACCTATCTGGATTTACTGATTCCTACTTTAAAAAGTTTTCCCACTCAGGATGAACAATACCGGTATTTACTGACTTTAAAAAGATACATTGCCCGCTACGTTTCTGAATATACAGACGGAACCAAGGACGGTGTAAAACCGGATGGCTGCGGATATCACCACTGGAATAATTATGAAGCCTATATGTATTCTTACAATACAGTAGTCGCTGCTATGAAAATTCTCGGTACCACAAGTTTTCAGATTGATGCTCCAGCTTATCTCGGTTTCAGAGATGCGGTATGGCATAAATTACTGATTGCAAGCGACAGTGATATGGTTCCTCTAGCGATGACAGGCAGGAGCGGCAATTGGGATGAAATCAATATTTCTAAAAACTCGGTAAAAGATTTAGCTATACTGGGAGGTCAGATTTTAGGACTGACAACAGCTGATCCTGTTTTGGCAGGAATATACAACAGGAAATATGGTACAGAGCCTTCTTTCAACTACTCAGCAGCAGCTCCTTTTGAAACTGGATTTTATCAAATGAATCACGCGAATGCTTCCGTTTTCAGAACCAAGAATACGGTGGTGATCAATAAGGGATTTAATAATCAGCTTTGGGGTTCTGAAATTTACCCTACTGTAAACCGATATGGAAGATATCAAAGCTACGGGGCTATGCCTATTGTATATCCGGGTGACAGAAATGCTAATGGCTTTAATAATACCAAATGGGATTGGAATTATAATCCGGGAGCCACCACAAAAGTACTGCCCTGGACAAAGCTTATCGCCGGATGGAAAAGAATTGATGAGGTGACAAGCAAGCGTTTTGCAGGTTCTTTGGAATTCAATTTAAAAAATAATGGAATTCTGAACAAGGTATACGGAACCTACGGTATTTTTGCAATGGATTTTCAGGAAAGGAAAAATTTGGGATGGAGCGGAGTTACAGCACCTGATACTCATGACCCTAGTTTTACTTTCAAAAAATCATCTTTCTTTTTTGATGATGTTATTATCTGCCTGGCTTCCGATATCAATAATACAGACAGTGAACATTCCACAGTGACTACATTGTATCAAAACTCTACGACCCCTGGCCAGGTTATTGTGGACAGCAGCCCTTATACTTTAACAGGGACAACCTCCGGCTATTCTGCAGCCCAGGACCATTGGGTACTGGATAATTTTGGGACAGGATATTATATACATGCAGGAAGCGGAGATCTGAAAGTTCAGCGAAAAGATCAGCAGACCCCTTCTCATAATCAGACGGATCCCACGATCCTGAATCCTGCAGTTCAGGCAGCCATTGGATATATTGACCATGGAAAGGCTCCGTCGGGCTCCGGATATGAATATGCTGTGGTTCCCAATACTACAGCAGAAGATATGCAGTCATTGGCCACATCTTTTCAAGCCAGCGGTACAAAACCTTATCAGATTTTGAATAAGACCGGAAATTCTCATATTATTAAACACAAAGCTACAGGAATCTACGGATTGGTTTTATTTCAGCCGGATTCTGCTGTTCCGGGAAATACCACTATCAAAGCTAATGATTTCCCCTGTTTAATCATGTATCAGCCCAATGCTGCGAATACACAAATGAAACTGAGTTTATCAAATCCTGATCTCGGCTTACCCAGTGACCGGAGTTTTGAACCATTTCAGGTAAAAACAATACGTATAACACTAAAAGGCAACTGGAAGCTGACAGCACCCAATTCATCGGTCACCTTTATTTCATCAGATGAAAATAACAGTATTTATGATTTTAAAACCTATCAGGGACTCCCCATTGAAGTTTCTTTTAAAATGAATACACTTTCTTCTTTATCAGGTAAAAAATATGATATAAAAACAAAATATACCCAAATATATCCGAATCCTGCAGAGGAAATATTGAATGTGAAAAACAATACCTCAAAGGAATGGAAAATAACAGATGCTCTTGGTAATGTCTTAAGATCAGAAAAAAATTCTAATCCTGCATTCAGTATTAATATATCCGGTCTGAAAAGCGGCCTCTATTTTTTCTCCAACAATGAAGGATTGAGTATTACATTTATTAAAAAATAGAGAATGTATAAGACTGATTGTATCCTACGATCTTTATTTTACAATTTTGCAGTTATTGACTAATGTAAACGGAGGTCTTGATCAGACCTCCGTTTATTTTTTTTAATTTTATTATATTTCTGTTGCGTATACATAGCTATCCTCCGAAAGTTATTATACAAAATAGTTGTTATAAAGCTTAATCTTTATTACCTCTTTTTTTTAGCTGTGCAATAAAGTCAGATGGTGAGATATTCATTTGTTTTTTAAATATATTGGCAAATCTACTATGGGAAGAATAGCCGCATAATTCTGCCAGATGGCTTATCTTATAATTCCGGTAAGCAGGTTCTGTGTAAAGCTGCTTTATGATATAACTGATCCTGTTCTGATTGATATAATCACTGAAATCAACGCCTCTGTATTTTCTTATAATATAGGACAGGTATTTTGTATTGGTATTGAGATGAGAGGCCATCGTAGGCCTTGAAATATTCTGATCCAGATATAATTGCTGCTGCTCAAAATTCTTCATCCGCTGTACGAGTTCTTCTTCTTTTTCTGTGCTTATATTCAGAGAAGAATCATCTTCTTCCATATTCATGGCAATAAAGTTTTGCTCGGATGAAATGATCACAGGATCCGCATGTTCTTCTTCCTGGTTATTTAATTTGGTAATAATCTTTTCGAACTGAAGTCTGATTTTTTTTCTCTGCTGTTTATAATAAAAAAACAAGCCTATCACAAAAAGAGCCAGCAATACGGATACAAAAATCAGGATATTCATGTATCCTTCGAACTTATTTTTCTTTGCAAATTCTTCTTTAAAATCCTGATCGGCAAGCGTCACAAGTTCATCTCTTTTGATAAGATCAATAGAATCTTTGATCTGATTTATTTCAAGTAATCCTTCATAGTCATGTACTATCCTATAATATTTTCTAAGATCATTGATAGTCAGATCTGTTATTTCTTTGTTACTATTGGCTAGTGCTATTTCTTTTGCTTTTAGCAAATAGATTTTTGCTTCATCATAACGTTTCTGTTTTAATGCCAGATTTCCCAATCCCCTGTACAGTGTAGCACTTTCATTGTAATAAGATTTAATAGTCGATTTTTTTAAGTTTTCTTCAGCTTTATGGAAGGTATAATGGGCAGAGTCCAGGTTGTTTTTCTGAACATATACTTCACCCAGCTTAAGCTGGGATCTTCCCAAAAGATAATTTCTTATATCATTCTCAGGGATGGTTGTCAGATACTTCTGATTATTCTTAATACTTTTTATAAAACCTATTGTATCCTTATCTGCAATTTTCTGTAATGCTTCTGTTTCAAGCATCATTGCATAGATATATTTACTCTCCGGTGAGCCTGATAAGGATTTACTGGCAGCTATAGCCCTGTCTATAAACTGTCTGCTCGCATCTTTAAGGTTCAGTTTTAAATATTCTGCAGCAAGACGCTCGTTGGCAAGTGTTTCCCAATCCGGAAGGTCTGCCTTTTTTCCCATGGAATCTACTTTTTTCCAATACAGAATAGACTTACTGGCACTCAGCTTTCGCGAGTAGGCAGAGGCAATGACAACAAGTGATTTAATCTTTTGAGTCTCGGTCTCTGATTTTTTATACAGGGAGTCACCAGTTTTAAGCATACGATCCACCTGTTCTTCTCTGAAAGACTTAAAATAGGCCGCGTTAAATTTTTGATCTTCCTTAGTCTGAGATTTTACTGGTAGACTGAACAGTAAAATAAAAATAAATAAGTATAGAGATTTAATAACCATAATTTTTTTTCAACAAGTTTTAGTTTAAAAGTAAATATATAAGGCAACCAATTACATCAAAAATATTACCAAAAAAGCATTTCAATCTGTACCTTATTAAAGAGTGTTCTTTGTAACAAATTTAAGTTTTTTTAGCACTTCTCTGATCTTTTTATTTGATACTGGAAAAAAGACTTTTTATTTTATCATGAATGCACGAAAAACCCTGGTCTGTGAACTTTTTACTAAAAAACTTTTCTAATCCTCTCTTCCGTAATTAAAGTGTATAATAGTCCTGAAGGTTTCCCTGATCATTATACCCATATACTTCCTGAGTGGTTGGCACCACTGAAAAACACGAATAGATAAGAATTCCTTTTTCATTGTACTCATTCTCTCCTCCGATATGACTACCATCTTTATATTCTATTTCTGCCTGAACAATTCCATTCGGGCACTTGTGAAAAAATCACATATCCTGTATAGAGCACTCCTTTATACAAGACGAGGCTGCTTCCATCATAGTCATAATGCCCAAACTGTACATCTTCAATCTTTTGCCTGGAGGATTCTTTTAATTCCATTTCAGTATTATTTGATCAGCAGTGGGAATTAGCGGTCATATATTTCCTAACTGAATTTATAGGCTTCAGCTGTTCAGCCAGTTTAAGCATTCAGAAATTTGTATTTTACTGATAAATATTTCAGTATTCACCTCAGGTTCAGGCGAAAGTCTGAGCTCTACTTTCTGACTGGAATGTTTGATAATTTCAGTGACGGCTTCTTTATTGATGATAAACTTTCGGTTTATTTTAAAAAAGACCTCTGGATTTAATTTCTGAATAATATCTTTAATGGTATCATCATAAATATAGGTCTGATGATCTTTTGTCGTAAGGAAAAGATACTTTCCTGATGCAAAAAAATAGGCGGTATTATTTTCGTCTATTGATTTCAGCTTATTTCCTTCCCTTACCATGAACCGCTTCATGATGTCAGAATTTCCCTGCTGCAGCGTAGAGATGGATTGGAGAGTAGGTTCAGGATCAAAAT
Source organism: Chryseobacterium sp. 14P4.3.2 (assembly GCF_057799275.1). Classification (NCBI taxonomy): domain Bacteria; kingdom Pseudomonadati; phylum Bacteroidota; class Flavobacteriia; order Flavobacteriales; family Weeksellaceae; genus Chryseobacterium; species Chryseobacterium sp. 14P4.3.2. The sequence continues at coordinate 99,444 of NZ_JBYOKO010000010.1, read as the reverse complement.
TATTTCTGATGGAGATAAATTTCTGTAATGCCTTGTGCAGATCCTCTTCTTCAAAGGGCTTCAAAAGATAGTCTATGGTGAAATGTCTAAAAACCCTCATCGCATATTCATCAAATGCCGTTATAAAAATAATAGGGGTAAAAAGTTCCACCTGTTCAAAAATCTCAAGACTCATCCCGTCACCAAGGTGAATATCCATAAAGACAAGATCAGCAGACTGCGTTTCGAAAAATTCTATTGCCTGTTTTTTGGAACGAAGAATCACAATCTCAGTGACAGGAACGATGGTCTGTTTATCTAAAAGATCCTTCAGATAATTAACAGCCAGCAGTTCATCTTCTATAATGGCAATTTTCATAGCGGTACAAAAGTACAAAAAAACCGCCAGAACGATTAAGCTCTGGCGGTTTCGGGGTTTGTTAATATGAATGTCTTATAAATTAGGATTATTTCTCTTCGCACTCATTGGATATTCTATTGTATATCTCACGTCATTCTGCTGAAGAATATAGTCCTGACCATTAACCTTGTGGGTTATTTTTCTCTGATCTGCTCTTCTTAAATCGAACCAGCGCTGTCCTTCCGAAGCAAATTCTCTGACTCTTTCATCTAAGATAAAGTTCATAAAGTCTGCATTGTTCATTGGAGCTACCTGATTCTGAACTGATGTATATCCATCCGGAGTGTATCTGTTTTTCAATACGGTAAGAAGTGCCTGTTTAGCTTCATCAAGCTTATTCAGTTTCAACAAAGCCTCAGCTTTTATAAAGTATAGTTCTGAGGTTCTGAAAGACACCCTGAAGTCTGAACTTCCTCCCTTGATAATTTTATATTTACTTCCGCTCTTTTCAAAAGAAAGTCCGAATCTTTTGTCTGTTGTACTGTTGTACTTTGAAAGCAGTTCTGCTGAAGCAAAAGATAAATTCTGCACAGAGCTGTTGAATGCATTATCCAAAGCTAGAATAGATTCTACTGAAGCATAGTGATTAGGTGCTGTAGCAGCCGTATTCAGATTGCTAAGGTCTCCTTTAATAGCTAAAGCCTGATCCGAATAACTTACTGCTTTATTCCAGTCACCTTCATAAAGAGCTGTTCTTGCTTCTAGCGCCAGTAATCCCACCTTTGAAAATCTGTAATTGAGCCCTGCTTCCTGCTTTTGCTCTACCATAAGCCCTTCAGCTTTTGTCATGTCTGCATGAACCTGGTTATAAACTTCCTGCACAGTAGAAGGCTTTAATACCTGCTCAAGATCGATATCAAGAGTGATCGGAACCCCTCTGTCTGTGGAAGCTGTAGCACTGTTATAGGGTTTTCCGTACAAATTAACCATATCAAAATAGGTATAAGCACGCAATGCATAAGCTTCTGCTAAAATCTGCTGTTTTTCAGGAGATTCTGCCATTGTTTTGGTTCCTTCATTGATGATCTGATTCAGATAGAATACTACTGAATAAAAACTCACCCAAGGAAACTCAGTAGTTGCCTGGTCTGTATTGGAATCTTTCCACATGGCAATTTCACGGTAAGAGATGAAATCACTTGTGTTCTCATCAATGTTTACCTCATCGGTACGAAGCACCGTAAGAGATTTGTGAGATGGATATTTGGAATAGGCTGATGTAAGCACTTTTCTGTAATCATCAACAGTAGTTGGGATTACCTTCCCTTCCGGCTGTATATCTAAAAATCTATCACACCCAATGCTGGTAAAACTGATCACTGCAAGTGCTATAAATGTTGTTATTTTTCTCATTTTTTTCAAGTTTTAAAAAGAAACATTAAATCCTACTGTAATAGACTTTGTAATAGGCTGTGCATAAATGTTACCATAGGTTTCAGGATCAAAATATCCCTTGTAACCGTTGCTGAATACAAATAGGTTACGTCCTTCAACACTTAGTCTCAATGCGCTGATTCCCATTGGTGCTGTAAATTCTTTAGGAAGTGTATATCCTAAACGGATACTGCTGATTCTTACATAACTGATTTCTTTTGCCCAGACATCCAATAAACTGTAAGCATTGGAACGGTTACCGGTAAACCATTTATTGGCCATCCATCCGTCCGGATTAGCATCCATATCAGGACTTGTGATTCCCGGAAGTGAAGTCCCGGCCTCATAGATATCTCTTGTGTAATTTCTTCCTCTGTCAAACTCTGATCCACGGTAAGAAGGAGTTCTCATTACGGTCTGCTTCAGGTTGAAAGTTGCAGAGATTGTAAAATCAAAATTACGTACCTTAAAGGTATTGATGATCCCTCCTGTGAACTTCGGATCTCTATCACCAATATACGTGAACATACTTCTTAGTTCTGCATTGGAAAGTTTTGTATCTACAAGCTGCCCCGGAAGGAAATCTGCGTATACATCATATAGCTTAAAGAAGTCTGCCGCTGATATTTTTTCATCTCCTTTCCAGAACAGTGGATTTCCATGTTCATCCATACCTGCTGTTTTCAAAGCAAAAACAGCGTTTACCGGAAGGCCTTCTCTTGAAGGAAGCAAAGCATTGTCACGAGGCTGCTCACTCAGTACTCTACTTTTATTGTGGGCAAAGTTAATTGTGGTACTCCATTTGAAATTTTCTTTATCGATATTTCTTGTGGATAATGCCAGTTCAAAACCTTTGTTGGTTAAGCTTCCCCAGTTCATCATCGTATATTCGAACCCGGTTTCAAGCGGTGTTTCTTTCATACTGATCATATCCGTTCCTTTTCTGCTGTAAACATCTGCAGTAAGGTTGATACGATTTTTGAACAAGCCTAAATCAAGACCAAGGTTAACATTGGTTGTTTTCTCCCAACGAAGTTTATCATTCGGAGGACTGATCACGTTGATGATATTCTCTTTGTTTCCGGGAAGAATGGTTGCATCACTGTATTCTCCGATAAAGAATGGTGACGTGTTACGGTCAATATTCCCCTGCAGACCATATGAAGCTCTCAATCTAAAGTTAGAAACAGCATTCACATTCTTCATAAAGTTTTCCTTCGATACCAGCCATGATCCTGAAACAGCCCATATTGGCAGATACTTGTATTTTTTGTTAACGCCGAATAAGTTTGTCCCGTCATATCTTACACTTCCGAAGAATGTATATTTCTGATCATAAGTATAAGAAGCCGTTGCAAACATGGAAGCATAAGCATTCTCTACAGGCGGCATCTCACGGTAGGTCTCATACTTTCTATCTGCGGCAAAGCTGGAAGTTGGAAATACAATTCCCGTTGCTCTTCTCGTGGTAGGATCATAACCGAATGCTCTTGTAATGGTCGTATTATCTTCTGTTTTACGAAGCTCTGTTCCAGCCATTAAATCAATTTCGTGTACGGAATTAATTTTTGTACTGTATGATCCCTGTAATTTCCAGTTATATTGGAAAAAGTCGTTATTCCAGTTTTGCTTTACAGCTCCATCAGGTAAGAAATAACGGTATGCCCCATCTTTATAATAACGGGTTCCTTCTCTCATTTTTCTGGTAAAGTAAGTATTCTGAGCCGCGTATTTTTCGGTTTCGTTGGTATCATACTGAATTCCCAACTGCGAAGTAAATCTCAGGCTTTTGGATGCTTTATATTCTAAATCCAGGATTGCTTTTAAGGAATGGTTCTTCAGATTATAACTTGTATTTTCTCTTTCTTCAAGGAAATTGAAGGGAATATATCGGTCATCAAAACCATCAATATCTCGGTCATACCTATAACTTCCGTCCGGATTGTAAGGCGTAAGATATGGGTTTGCGTTTCTTGAATAGTTTACAGGGCTGATATTGGCATCAGCATCTGTAATGAATGATTCACGCTCACTTTGTGTACCGAAAACAGAGATTCCTGCATTTAGCTTATCGCTTAATTTATAATTGTTTTTTAAGGTAAGATTATAACGTTTAAAACCTGTACCTATGGTTGTTCCTTCTTCATCATAATATCCTAATGAGAAATAATAGTCTGAACGGTCACTACCTCCGGAAATGCTTACTCCATACTGTTTGTTGATTGCATTTCTGTACAACAGTTTACCCCAGTCGGTATTATTGTTTCTTAAGCCATTAATCTGCTGGCGTGTGAAAGGATTCAATGCGTCCAATCCTCCGGTTCTAAAGGCATCAAGCTGATTATTTTTAGTCAAAATTCTCATCACCTCTCCTTTATCATCACGATAGGTAAGATCGGCACGTTTTGCAAGCATTAATTCCAGATCTACTTTTTCAGAAGCATTCAAAAGATTCAGTTTATTGAAATCCGGACGGGATGTAATAAAGGTATCCGCTGAAAAGTTCACTTTCATGGTTCCTTTTTTCCCTTTTTTAGTGGTAATGGAAATTACCCCATTGGCAGCTCTGGCTCCATAAATTGCGGTAGCAGCAGCATCTTTTAAAATGGTGATATCTTCAATATCATTGGGGTTCAGTCCTGCAATAGAGAAGTTCTGAAGCTGGTCAATATTATCTTTATCGGTAAAGTTAGGCACATCATTTCCTTCCAACGGAAGACCGTCAATTACCCATAGCGGATCCTGCGGACCGGAAAGAGAAGCTGTTCCCCTGATTCTGATCTTCGCAGGACTTCCCGGAGCTCCTGTTTCCGGAGTAACGGCTACCCCGGCAATCTGTCCGGATAACATCTGGTCTATACTTGCTACCCCTGCCTGGTTGATATTATCCATCTTCACTGTAGAAACAGCTGAGGTTTGCTTGCGTTTTTCAATTTTCTGATATCCGGTAATGATTACTTCCTGTATTTTATTCTTGTCAGAAACTTCAGGAATCAGTCTTATTGTATAATTGGTCTGCCCATCATTGATCTGAATGGTTCTTGATTCATATCCCGGATAGCTTACTGATACAGACTTAATATCTGCAGGAAGCTCCAGAGTAAATTTTCCGTCCTTATCGGTCACTGTACCTACTGATACGCTTTCAATAACTCCTTCCAAATCGGTTTTTGTAGAAACAGACTGTGTTTCTATTTTTATAGATGCACCAGAAATAGTATGAGAAGTATTTCCATCTTCTATTTTTCCGGTGATTGTTTTCTTTTGCTGGGCTAGCGCTATATTGGCAGCCAAAAGAGGTAAAAGTATTAGAGTTTTTTTCATAGCCGATTATTTATTTAAAGCCTCTTCAATGCGAATAATTAAGTCTGTGTAATGAGCTCTGGAAGCATCATCTCCTTTATATCTGGTCCTGTTCAGAAGATCCAGTACCTTCTGTAGCTCTGCTCTTTTGTAAGTAGTCACTTCAGATACCCTTTTCATGGATGAATAGTTAATATTCCTAAGTTCTTTATCATCTCCGTGGAAATTACAGATGAGCGGCATATTCAGGGTATTATCTACCTTTAATCCTTTCACTGCTGTTTTTTCAAACAATTTGTTCACAGAAACGATAAGAGCATCCACATAGTTCTTTTGCGTCATTCTTTCAAGAATAGTAAGGGTTCCTTTCTTATTGAAAATAGCCCCTCTTAGCTGATCAAAAAGGTTCTCTACCGTATAGATTTCTTCCTTTGAACCTGAAACCTCATTTTTCAATTCATTTTCAAGCAACCTAAGCAGTCTGTCATCCATAAGCAGGGAGTAGATGTTCCCATACTGCATTCCTCTTGCTAAAGTATACGGAGTCTGTTCAAAAGGTCCCATCGGTGAATTTTTCACAGGATAGGTCTTTTCTGAAATCGGGTTAAAGAACAACCATTCCGGAAGGTTGATAGAATTTTTAATCAGGTAATCAACTGCTCTCTTCTGAGTTTCAGCAGGAACTGCTTCATACGCTTTTTTCTTATTTCCGAAATTAGTATTGTTCAGATAAATCCCTCCTACATTAGCCATCACATGACCTGTATATAAGTCCCATTGACCGATCACTCCTAAATAGAGCTTCCCTGCATCTGTATAATCTTTACCATCTTCATAGGTCCATTGTAAAAGATTATTGATGACAATTTTCAGATTTTTCAGTCCGTATTCGCTGGCTTTCATTGCATCATCACCCAGATCTTCAGATTGTGAACGCGGATCAATAGTTTCTAAATAACTTTGCTGCTCACCATAGAAATATAAAGGATCATCCTGATGTTTTTCTATTAAATTTCTAAGTGCTTTTTTCTCAGAGAATTCATCCGGATACCATCTGTACCCCCATTCTATAGCATATTTATCATAAATTCCGATCTTCGGAGTGATGGCGGTAACTCCATCTTCCGGCTGAGCTACGTAATTGTAACGTGCATAGTCCATAATAGAAGGAGCTGTTCCCCCCATTTTATCGGTAAATTCTTTTGAACGAAGTGATTCTACAGGAAATGCAAAAGAAGATCCCATATTATGCTTCAACCCGAAAGTGTGCCCTACCTCATGAGATGATACGAACCGGATAGCCTCCCCCATATATTCATCGCTGAATTTATTTCCTCTGGCTCTAGGATCAATAGGTCCTATCTGAATTCTCATCCATTCCTGAAGAGAAGTCATTACATTGTGCCACCAGATAATATCAGCTTCAATAATCTCACCGCTTCTGGGATCTACTACAGAGGGGCCCATTGCATTTGATTTAGGAGAAGCAGCATAGGTGATCACAGAATATCTTACGTCATCAATATCAAAATCCTCATCTTTCTCATCCGGCATTTTTGCGATAACCGCATTTTTAAAACCTGCCTGTTCGAAAGCAGCCTGCCAGTCATATACTCCTGCGATGATCTTTTCACGCCATTGTTTTGGAGTAGCAGGATCTATATAATAAACGATCTGTTTCTTCGGCTCTACCAGCTCACCTCTCAGATATTTTTCTTTGTCTTCGTCTTTCGGCTCCAGATTCCATCTGGTAATGAAGAATTTCTCATCCATCTTCTGCTGACGGTCATTGAACGCCCAGTGCTTTTCACTGAAAAACCCTACTCTCTGATCAGAGATTCTTGGCTTCATAGGTACTTTGGAAAGCAGTACAAGATTGGTAGTTACTCCAAGAGTTACAGGAAGATCTACTCCTCCTTCATTCACAGAAGTAGTCAGTTGAGATTTGACAACGATATTTTTAGGAAAGGTCTTCACTCCTTCAACATAGGAAAGACTTGACTTCACAGATCCACCCAAACCTACATTTGCAAGAACATCATTAAAGCTTTTCTGATTTCCATCAAATACTTTGTTTACTTTAATTGCGACTGCTGTAGAGTCACTGTTCTGCGCTTCAATATCAAAAACCTCAATTACAGATTCTGAAAAGTTATCTTTTACAGATTTTGTAATGGCATCATTTTTAGGAGATGATACTTTTACATCCGAAGTTTTCACCCAAACTTTTTTGGCTACGTTATCACGGTGAAAAGAAATGATCTTATTCTCATAGTTCATCCCTTTGTTCAAACCAGCCTCATTTACCTGCATCGGTACCTGAGAAAGTTTATTAACCACCAAAAACTGGCGTCCCATCAAGCTGTCCGGAATTTCAAAATAAACATCTGTTTTCACCTGAATCGTATTAAAAAGTCCTTTTTTATAAGTTCCTTTTTTGATCAGGTCTTCAATTTTTTTTGTTTTCTTTGATGATGATGATGATGCTTCAGTCTTATCAGCTTTGTCTTTATTAACTTTTACTGTATCTTTTTTCTGAGCCATTACTGCAGGTGAAGCTATAGCCAGTCCTAAATACAGTGCAAGTCTGTAATTCTTCATTAAAATAGTCCGATTCATTCCAAATAGTAAATATCTTAGTTTCAGCCAGCAAAGCTATAGGTATAGTGAATTATTATATAATATTAGGGAGTGAGAGGTTGATTTTCGGGAGTGAATGGATTTTTATTTTCACTTTAATAATGGTAAAAAACATATAAAATATTCACCATCTACAGATATATTAAGAGAATTAATCCTAAAATATTCATAAATTTGATTCAAATAATCAATCCCAAACTTTTCTCCTTCTACCCGCTCGGTCTTTGGCTGCCATGTATTCTTTACTACAATCCCGTCTTCATTCACTATAATAACAATCTCCAAAGGTTGATCTATGGTTGCTATATTGTGTTTTATCGCATTTTCTGTCACAATCTGAAGCGACAAATAAGGAATTCTTTTTTCTAAACTTTTCTCATCATTAATAATTAATTCAAAATTCAATTCTTCGTCAAATCTGCTTTTCAGCAGCTCCATATATTTCTGAATAAAACTGATTTCCTGTGAAACCTGAACAATATTCTCTTTTGGAGGTACAATAAGATACCTATAAATCTTAGAGAGATTCATGGTAAATTTCTGTGCATTCTCTTTATTGATACCGATAAGCATATAAAGAGAATTAAGAGAATTGAAAAGAAAATGCGGATTGATATTATTCTTAAGCTGCTGAAGCTGATTGATCACTTCCGCTTTATGCATTTTCTCGTTCTCTATCAATAGTAAGTTCTTTTCAGACTGTATTTTTTCTTTTTCCCGATAGGCAATATTGGCAGCTCTTTGAAACAGGATAAAAACAGCTACTATAAGAAGCAAGGCCGCCAGAAATATAAAAGTGGTATAGGCTTTTACTTTATATACATTTTCATCAATAATGAAATTAACATGATTGACGACGGTATATCCTTCAAAGTTGTCTGTCCGCAATGGTTTTATAAAGCGGGTAACCTCTACCCCCAGATATTCCGAAATGGCAATATTTTGGGTATATCCGGATTTAACTTTACTGCACAGGGTATCTTTAGGCTTAATGTCTGTAAACTGAAAGATATTTTTTCCCAGATATTTCTTCTCAGGATGGGTAATACAAATACCTTCTTTGGTAAAAACATAAGCATAGGTATTGGAAGTCTTATCTACATTGATAAAATACTGATGGAGGTCATCAAGACTTACCGTAGAACCATAATACAGAAGATTCTTATCTGGCATGGACAGGGAGTCATAGCTCATCCAGTACATACTGTCTTTACGAGTGATCAAAAGATCTTTGAAGTGTCCGGATCCATTATTTTTCAATGGAATAGATTTTTCTGTGCTATCCGTTTTTTTGAAAATATCGGACAAAGGACTGTTACTCACAGATCTCCCCGTAGCACTGTTATCATAATAATACCAACTGTAAGGTAAAAGGTTTCTTTTTTTATTAAGGTCATTTAAAACGGAAGAATAATCCTTATAATTTTTCAGCCCGTCTTTCTGAATCAGAGCACGTAGAAGATATTGATAATCCTCAATATTTCTGAACTCATTTTCTATGGATTCATATTTACGGTAGAAGGTTCTTTTTGCAAAATCTTCTGTATTTTTCCTGCTGTCCCGGGTTATTAAAAAACTTAATACAGCAAATGCTACCACAGCAATTAAGCAGGCAGACAAGGCGGCAATATAAATGGATTTTTGAGATAAGGTGTGTTTAAAATTAATACTCAATTCTTTCTAAAATAATATTTTCTTACAGGTAATCTGTTCGTTTGCAAAATTATAACAAAGGTTTCAGGACCATAAAGTGAATTATTTTATAATTAGTATCATTGATATAAATCATCTTTGGAAAATCAGAAATATTCCAGTAAAATTTGCTAAAACATTGATTAATAGATGAAAATGATTAGTGTTTGAAATCTGAAGTACAGAATACAAAAAGAATAATTTTCTATATATATTTCGTAGAAAATATAAGGAGCAAAACAAATGCTAAATCTTAAAATTAGTTAATATAATTATTCAATCGGCAGATTCAGCTCTTTATATTTTGAAAATTAATTATCTTCGCTTCAAATCTTATTTGAAAATGAAGAAGATCATCTCCGGGATATCTATTTTTTGTGCCATCATCATCTCTGCTCAAGAGAATATTCAGTTTCAGGAACTGCCATTCAAGGATATTATCGCAAAAGCCAAAAAGGAAAAGAAATTGGTCTTTATCGACGCCTATACTTCATGGTGTGGCCCTTGTAAAATGATGGAGAAAAATGTTTTCAATCAGAAAGCTGTCAGCAATTATTATAATACCAACTTCATCAATGCAAGATTTGATATGGAAAAAGGGGAAGGCCGTGAGATCGCTGCTAAATTTGGCGTACGTTCTTATCCTACTTACCTTTTCCTGAATGGCGAAGGAGAACTTGTTTCCAGAAATACAGGTTACATGGAAGAAAGTATGTTTGTAGCAATGGCTCAGGATATCAATTCACCAGGAAATCAAAAAGGCTCTCTGAAAGAACGTTTTGCCAATGGAGAAAAAAATCCGGAGTTTCTGATTAACATCATAAAGCTCAACGCCAATTCAGACTATGACTTTGCCAAAAAAGCTTCTGAAAGATATTTTCAAAACAAAAAGAAAACTGAAGAGCTTTCAAAAGATGACATCGGATTTCTACTTTACTTTATAAAATCATCTGAAGATAACAATTACAGCGTCTTCACCTCCAGAAAAGCAGAAATTGTAAAATATCTGCCTGAAGAAACTTATAATGAATTTGATGCTCAATTAAAATTAGCTAAAGTGGTGGAACAATCTATTGATGATAAAAACAAAAGAATCAATGATGATTACTTCCTAAAAATAGCTGAACCATTGGTAGGTAAACAAGCTGCAATTACAAAACTTAATCAGACTAAACTCAGCTATTATGAACAGAATGCCAATTTCCCTGAGTACGAAAAAGCGGCAGTAGATTATTACAAAAATGCTGAAGGATTCGATCCGAATGAACTCTTAAGAGCTGCCTGGGTATTTGCAGATCATGTGAAAACTGTATCTTCACTGAAAAAGGCAACAGAATGGGCAGAAAAGTCTGTCATGACAGGGGAAACTTCAGAAAACACCTACATACTTGCCAAGCTTTATTATCTAACAGGTAATAATGAACCGGCAAAAAGCTATGCTGAGATGTCTAAGAATATGGCTGCTCAGGCCAATAAAGATTCTAAATTAGCAGAAGATTTATTAAGTCAGATAAAATAAACATAACATACCGAATGAAATATAAATTAATAGCGGGCATTTTAGCATTCCTGTCAGCAGGAACACTGAGCGCCCAGGAACAGGAACAAGCGCAGGATAAAAGTTTATATATAAAAGGAAATGCTTTATTTATTCCTCTGGGAGTTTTAAATGCTGGTTTAGAAAAACAACTAAGCTCGAAATATACTCTTCAGGGAGACATTCTCATCTCACCATGGAAATCTTTTGCAGGGCATGAAATGCAAATTTATTCTATTTCTGTGGAGGGAAGATATTATTTTAAAGAAGCGTTTAAACATTGGTATATAGGAGCCAATATAGGAGCTTCAGCTTATAAGCTTCAAAAATGGAGTTATTGGAATGATAGAGCCGGCGAAAATTGGAATGGAGAAATTCTTATAAACTCCAATCTATATCAAAAAGGATATTCTGTAACACTGGGAATCACCGGAGGATATCAATTTCAGTTGTCTGACCGTCTAAATCTTGATATCTATGCTACAGTAGGAACCTCTCAAGATTTTTATAAAGGGTATGACAGAACAACTGGAAGACGTTATGATTCTGCTGATAAATTTAATAAAAGCGGCGAAATAATCCCATACAGAGGAGGTGTAATGATATCCTATAAACTTAAATAGCATAATGAAACCATTCGGAAAAAACCATATTATTATTTCAGTGATCACATTTGTGATTCTTTTTTTAATGAACTACATCGGGAATGATCTTCCGGATAAACTGCAAAGAGCTTTATTAACTGCTTTTGCAGGGGTTATAGGACTTACTGTAGGTTTGTTTATTATCAACAAAGGAAAAAATGATAAAAGTCCACCGCAGAACTTTGATTAATCAATCGTTGCTGGAGGATTAGATTTTAAGGGTTGAAAACTGGAAAACACAAGCCGGACACTCCTGTCAACTATTACAAAATAGAATTGCCTAAAAAAGAATAAAAAAATAAAGTACAGTTCAACACTGTACTTTATTTTTATTTTATCCATTTTACCGGCTTCATTAAAACCATAATTTTTATTTCAGAACTCAGATGAATTAATCTTCATAAACAATATATTGAGTTCTGATCTTTTCGAAACTTTCAAGATCTTTTTTCCATGAAGCTTTAATTTCCGGAATTGATTTTCCGGCAATGATCTGTTTTCTCAACTCATCAGTTCCGGATAAGGTATCGAACCAAAGGTTTTTCAGGAAGAAATCCAATTGAGGGTTTTTATAATTCTTATAGGCTTTGATTACCCATTCAAGGTTTAGCTCTCTTAAATTTTTAGGATAATTGGCAAGATTTTCCCCATAACACAATTTCCCGTTCAGGAAAGGATCTTTTGCCCCATAGCTTGGCTTAGGTGTAAACTGATAAGGCAGACTTTCCGTCCATGGGGATCCATAAATCTGGAAGGGTAAATCTGTTCCTCTCCCTACAGAAACCTGCGTTCCCTCAAAAAAGCACAGACTTGGATATAAATTGATTGCTTTATCATTGGGTAAATTAGGAGAAGGTTTGTCCAATATCGGATACCGCTGTTTCTTGTGATAATTCTTCATAGGAATAAGAGTGTACTTAGCCTGAACACCATTTTTAAGCCATCTTTCACCATTCACCATTTTTCCATACTCGCCTATGGTAAGCCCATATACCACAGGTACTTCATGCATCCCGACAAAGCTTGTCCATTTTTTTCGTAATACCGGCCCATCAGTATACCCATCGTGCGGATTTGGGCGGTCCAGTACCATTACCTCAACGTTATTTTCGGCACCTGCTTCCATTAGATAAGTCAGTGTAGAGATATACGTATAAAATCTTACACCTACATCCTGAATATCAAAAACTACAAGGTCAATTCCTTCCAATTGTTCTGGCTTTGGTTTTTTATTACTGGCATATAAAGAAATAATGGGAATTCCCGTTTTCACATCTACTCCATTCTTAACTTTTGCTCCTGCATCAGCATCTCCTCTGAAACCATGTTCCGGTGCAAAAATAGCTTTTATCTTCACTCCCTTTTTCACCAGAAAATCCACCAGATGTGTTCTGTCATTCATTAAACCGGTCTGATTGGTTACTACCCCAATTGTTTTACCTTTTAATAATGGTAAATATACATCAGGTTGATCAGCTCCGGTTTTAAAATCCGGTTGAACTTGAGTTTGAGAATAATATTGGTTGAATACTCCTAAAAAAATTAGGCAAATCAGAAGTAAATTTTTAATTTTGAAATCTAAATTCATAAGCTTGAAATTTCCTTTATATTTCTCTAGAAAAATAGCATTTTCCAAAGATAACAAAAATAACCTTTCAAGGGTTATCATCTTCATTGGCAGGCTTTCTGTAGCTTTGGGGATCATTGTCTCCTTAATTACCGTAGCCACAGGTTTTGGTTCCAAAAAAGCTATTAAAGAGAGACTTGCAGATTTCAGCGGACATATCACTATAAGATCCACACGGTCGAATTCATCTTACAATACTTCTGTTCTGGATAATCAGGGACTGAATATTGCAAAGATAAAAGAACTTCCTGATGTGGAAAGTATCCAAAAGTATGCAACAGTTACGGGAATTATGCGTAATGAGCATAATTTTGCAGGAATTATCTTTAAAGGAATCGGAAAGGATTTTGATAGTTTACGGTTCAAGAAATTTCTTATTGCCGGAACGACTCCAAAAGTAACGGAAAAGGGATTCAATAATGATGTTACCATTTCTCAAAAAGTTGCCAACGATCTTCACCTAAAAGTAAACGACAGCATTGTTACTGTATTTTCAAAAGCTGACCAAAAGCCTATCTATCGTAAATTCAGAGTTCTTGGAATCTACAGAACGGACATAAAAATGATTGATGATCAATTTGTTATCGGCGGAATCAATCATGTGAGAAAAATTCAGGATATGAAGTCTGATGAGATTGGTGGAATAGATATTTTCTTCAAAAACGTAAATGATATCGACAAAGATTTTCCTGAAATAGAAAAGCTGATCGGTTACAAGAACTATGCTGAAAAAGCGACAGAAAAATTCCCTCAGATCACCGACTGGATTAGTATTTTTGATACCAATATTGCTCTGATTATTATCATAATGCTGATTGTAGTCGTCATTAATATTATTATGGTTCTTCTGATCCTTATTATTGAAAGAACAAATTCTATCGGTTTGCTAAAAACATTAGGAGCCAGCAATTCACAGATCAGAGCAACCTTCATCAATTATACCCTGATTATTATGATACCAGGATTGTTGTACGGAAATGCTATAGGACTAGGCCTTATTTTGATTCAAAAATTCTTTGGAATTATAAAACTTAACCCGGAAAATTATTATGTAAGTACTGTTCCGGTAGACCTTAATCCTATTGCTATTATCTCTATCTCTGTAGGAATTCTGATTATTTCAGGATTAGCATTGATTATTCCTAGTTATCTGATCAGTAAGATTTCTCCGGTGAAGGCTATAAAATACAACTAACCGGATAATTGATAATTGATAATTGATAATTGATAATTGATAATTGATAATTGATAATTGAAAGTTATGGATCTCTTTTGAATTGTTTCAGTCTTGGTTATCTATTATCATGATCTTCCCACAGCGCAAATAATTTAAAAGCATTATCTTTGCACTGCTTATAAAACATTTATGAAATACGCAAAAAATATTCTTGAAACTATAGGTAATACACCACTGGTAAAACTTAACAAGGTACTTGGAGAAGATTTCCCGGCATTAGTTTTGGCAAAAGTAGAAACATTCAATCCCGGAAATTCCGTGAAGGACAGAATGGCTCTTAAAATGATAGAAGATGCTGAAAAAGACGGCAGATTAAAACCTGGAGGCACCATCATTGAGGGAACTTCCGGAAATACAGGAATGGGATTGGCACTTGCTGCGATCATCAAAGGCTACAAATGTATTTTTGTAACCAATTCCAAGCAGTCAAAAGAGAAATGTGATATTCTTCGTGCTGTAGGAGCTGAAGTAATTGTATGCCCTACAGATGTGAAACCTACAGATCCGCGTTCTTATTATTCAGTTTCCAAAAGACTGGCAAAAGAAACAGAAAACGGATGGTATGTAAACCAATATGACAACTTATCCAACAGAACAGCCCATTACGAATCAACAGCTCCTGAAATATGGGAACAGACAGAAGGAAAGCTGACTCACTTTGTAGCGGGAGCAGGAACAGGAGGTACAGTTACAGGATGTGGAACTTTCTTTAAAGAAAAGAATCCAAACATCAAAGTAATCGGAGTTGATACCTATGGTTCTATCCTGAAGGAATTCCATGAAACTGGAGAACTTCATTATGATCATGCCTATACTTATATTACAGAAGGAATTGGGGAAGATATTATTCCTGAGAACTATGATATGGCTGTCATCGACCATTTTGAAAAAGTTACAGATAAAGATGGTGCTGTGTATGCCAGAAAACTGGCTAAAGAAGAAGGTATTTTCTGTGGATATTCTGCAGGGAGTGCAATTGCGTCATTGATCCAGATGAAAGATCAGTTCACGAAAGATGATGTTATAGTTGTTTTACTTCACGACCATGGCTCCAGATATGTAGGAAAAATCTACAATGACGAGTGGATGAAGGAAATGGGCTGGCTGGAAGAAAACAAAGAAGGCTAAATAGTACTGAAAAGCGGATAAAACAAATCAAATGATTTATAAACCCGCTGATAGATAAAAAAACCGGAGCAAAGTTATTTTGCTCCGGTTTTTTATAGTTTGATATTTTCTTTACACGTTTTCTTGAGAAAACTATATTCTTTTTCACTCATAGACTTTTTAGGAAACATATAGCTGTACTTTCCTTCGAGAGAAATGAAATCATTATTGCTGTCAACATATTCAAAATCTTTCCACTCACTGGTCTCTTTTTCTCCGTCAATGTTCACTGTAAAAAAATTCTGATCAAATCTGATCTCATATGTCTTACATTTTTCAAGTACTTTTAAATAATTGCTTACCTGTTTTTTCCATCTTGAGACTTTATTAATACTTACAGATAAGAAAATGGCACAAAGCAAAAATATAAAGCTAAGGAAATATAAAACTCCTACACTATCCTTGCTCAGACTATCTTTAAAAAGAAATACGATCAGTAAAATAATCACTGATACAATAGTCATGATCGTTTTACTTTTAGTGGTTGGAGAAAAAAGCAGACTTCCCTGGTTACCACTAAAATAAATATCTTCAAAAATTTTTCTCTCCGGTTTTAAGGTAATCACCTTCTCCTCACTCATATTATAGAATTTGCTTTAAAAAGCTACAAAACTAAACTAAATATCTTCATATTGATCACTTATTGCAGAAAGTTTATTCATTAATTCTCTATTTCTTCTGTTTAAAGCATCCAGCTTTTTCAGCATATTATGAACTACTTCCAAGCCGGGCAGATTGATCTCAAGATCATAATGCCAGTTGGCGAATTTTTCAAGATCCGGCAAATCTTCATACGTCAGATACTGAATATCATTTTCTATCTGAATATGAAGCAGACCATAATCTACCAGTTCATCAAAAAAAGTAATTTCTATGTTATAAATTTTTACGAGCTCTTCCCGTGATATTCTTTCACTCATAGCTTAGGAATTTTTTAGTTGTTCAAAAAGTTCTTTCTGCTTTTCTGTAAGATTGGTAGGCAGTTTCACTTCGTAGGTCACAAAAAGGTCTCCATATTCTCCTTCTTTTCTGTAGACAGGGAATCCTTTTCCTTTCAATCTTACGGTAATTCCGGTTTGAGTTTCCGGTTTTACTTTAAGATTTACGCTTCCGTCTAAAGTATTCACTTTTATATCACCTCCTAAAACAGCGGTATAAAGATCTATCGTCACTTTAGTTTTCAGATCATTACCAACTCTTTCAAAATCCGGATCCACGGGAATATTAAAAGTAATATATAAATCCCCGTTAGGACCTCCGTTTACGCCCGGATTTCCATGTCCTTTTAATTTGATCTGCTGTCCGTCATAGACTCCTGCAGGAATAGTAATTCTTACTTTCTTTCCATTGATTTCAAAGGTTTGGGGATGTGTTTTGGCAGCATCTCTTAAATTTAGGTTCAACTCAGCCTGTATATCCTGGCCTTTGAACTTTCCTGAAGCCCTTCCTTTTGAACTTTTCCCAAA
This sequence comes from Chryseobacterium sp. 14P4.3.2, assembly GCF_057799275.1. Lineage (NCBI taxonomy): Bacteria > Pseudomonadati > Bacteroidota > Flavobacteriia > Flavobacteriales > Weeksellaceae > Chryseobacterium > Chryseobacterium sp. 14P4.3.2. The sequence continues at coordinate 82,357 of NZ_JBYOKO010000010.1, read as the reverse complement.
TCCTCCTCCCGCTCCACCGAACATACTCTGGAAGAAATCTGAAAAATCTTCCCCTTCACCAAAATCGGTTCCGGAGAAATCTCCTCCATAGTTCTGTTGCTGCTGATATTGTCTTTGTTGCTGCTGAGCTTTCTCATATTCTTCGCCATGCTTCCAGTTTTCACCGTACTTATCGTATTTGGAACGATTTTCGGGATTGCTGAGAACTTCATTGGCTTCATTCAGCTCTTTGAATTTTCTTTCTGACTCCTTATCATCAGGATTAAGGTCCGGATGCAGTTTTCTGGCCAGTTTTCGATACGCCTTTTTAATGTCATCCTGGGTTGCGCTTTTATCTACGCCTAAAATTTTATAGTAATCTATATAAGCCATAGAAACGTTGTTTACTCAAATTTATGAAATTTAGGCCTGAAAATTGTATAACGAAGTGTTAAAAATAAACTTATCTTTGATAAAAAGTGCCCCCATGAAAGAGGTATTGAAAAACTATTCCGGAATTATATTTTTACTTTTAGGAATTACTGTTGGAAGCATCATAGGAATTGTAGCTCCGAATTTTGTAGAATATATTAAACCATTGGGAGATATTTTCCTTAATCTTCTTTTTGTAAGTGTGGTACCTCTTGTATTTTTTGCGGTATCCAACTCCATTGCCTCTCTGGAACAGCAGTCCAAGTTTGGGAAAATCATTCTTACCATGTCCCTTACTTTCTTATTTTTTATTCTGACAGCAGCTATTTTCACCATTTGTGCTGTTTATCTTTTTCCTGTTTCCGGAATTTCGGGAAGTTCTGAAATAATGAATGAAGCCGCTGATCAGGAAAGCTGGGGCAACAGAATTGTAAGCTTCTTTACTGTAGGAGAATTTACAGAGCTTTTCTCACGAAGAAATATGCTCGCGCTTTTGGTATTCGCTTTCCTTACAGGCTTTGCTGCGAGAAAAACCGGAGAGAAAGGTCAGCCGTTCAGAGTTTTTATCGCTTCAGGATATGAAGTAATGAAAGAGCTGCTTTTACTGGTAATGAAGCTTGCTCCGATTGGTCTAGGGGCTTATTTTGCTTATCAGGTGGCTACTTTGGGGCCGCAGCTTTTCGGGTTTTATGCTAAGCCTTTAGGTCTTTACTATATTGCAGGAATAGTTTATTTCCTTGTTTTCTTTTCAATATATGCCTTTATGGCGAGTGGTCAGAAAGGAGTTAAAAGTTTCTGGAAAAATGCAATCTACCCCACTCTTACAGCAATAAGTACCTGCAGCAGTTTTGCTACGATGCCTGCAAATTTACAGGCAGCATCCAAGATCGGGATCCCCAATTCAATTGCTAATCTGGTAATTCCTATTGGGACAACTTTGCATAAAAATGGATCGTCCATGTCATCCATTATCAAAATCTATGTCGCTTTTTTAATTATTGGAAAAGATTTCTTTGATCCGGCTAATTTACTTCTGGCATTAGGAATCACAGTATTTGTAAGTATAGTAGCGGGTGGCATTCCCAATGGCGGGTATATTGGTGAGATGCTGATGATCTCTGTTTATAAGCTGCCACAGGAAGCGATACCGGCTGTCATGATTATCGGAACATTAGTAGATCCTCTAGCAACTGTACTGAATGCGGTGGGAGATATTGTCGCGGCCATGTTTGTCAACCGGTTTGTCAAGGTCTGAATTTATTTATAAAACTCTTTCTGCACAATGAATTCATTGTTAAAAAATATCGGTTTATATGACCAGTCTTACATTGAGGTCAATACAGCCAGAACTGAGCTGGTTCAGAACTTATGGAAAATAACGTATAAAACCAATACAACCTTCATATCGCTGATAAGAGACCCTGCTATCCCCACAAGGTTTGAATACCGGGGGAAAATTGAAGAAAACAGCTTTACAATTAAGACAAGAAGGCGTTTCTTTGATATCAATATGAATTATCCGGTGATAAAAGGAAGCCTGCATGATCAGAATAATATAACAATCGTTTCTATAGAATATATCCCTACCTTATTTCAAATTTTCACCTTCATACTTTTATTGTGCTTTTTTTTATTCGCGGTAGCCGTTAATATAAAAAATAGCGGTGAAGATTCTGTTTTTATTGGAATCTCATCTATAATGGCAGTAAGTCACTATTTCGTTTTGAAAAGAGAGATTACAAGAGGTAAATATGATTTTGAAAAAGTGATTGGTAATATTACTCAAAAGGATTTTTCTGTAACACACTAAAAGCAATACATTTCTATCTATTGAAGTTTTATTCGCTTCGTTGTACAGGTTCTAAATTTTCATATTCTTCAGGTGTAAAAAGTCTATAATGAACTTTAAAGGTTTTGCCTAAAGGGGTTTCAAGAGAAAAGCCTCCGGGACCGACCCCATCTGTAACATCCAGTGTGAAGTGTGAATATTTCCAGTACTCAAAAAGATCGCGGTCTATCCAGAATTCATATCCATTGATCGTTCCAATCATTGCATCATTCATTCTGGGAAAAAATCCTCCTTTTTCGAAACACTGCGGCTGTGTCCCTTCGCAGCATCCTCCTGCCTGATAAAACATCAATGCTCCATATTTATCTTCCAGCTCGCGTATGACTTCAAGAGCTTCTTCTGTTGCGGACAGTCTTTGTATCTTTGCTTCCATTTTTACTATTTTAACCTTATAAAGAAAGATATTCTTTCTTGTTTAAAAAAAGATCCCGGTAAAATAAATGATTACCGGGATCAGAAACACAACATTATCTAATTTGAGCCGGCAATATCTAAAACGATTCTGCCATCAATCTGTCCTTTTTTCATTTTGTCAAAAACATCATTAATATCTTCTAATTTCGCAGCAGTCACAGTAGCTTTCACAAGCCCTTCATTAGCAAAATCTAAAGCTTCCTGCATATCTTTTCTGGTTCCTACAATAGATCCTCTTACTGTAATTCTTTTTAAAACAGTCTCAAAAATAGGAAGTTCAAATGATCCGGGAGGAAGCCCGTTAAGGGCAATGGTTCCTTTTCTTCTCAGCACATCTATTCCCTGCTTGAAAGCTATTGGAGAGACCGCAGTGATCAATGCACCGTGCATTCCGCCTACTTCTTTATGTAAATATTCTCCTGGATCAGTATTTTTAGCATTGACTACAAGATCTGCTCCTAATTTTTTGGCGAGATCAAGCTTATCGTCTGATACGTCAATAGCTGCCACGTGCATTCCCATTGCTTTCGCATACTGAACTGCTACGTGTCCTAATCCTCCGATTCCTGAGATGGCTACCCATTCTCCCGGTTTTGTCTCTGTTTCTTTTAATCCTTTATAAACCGTAACACCGGCACATAAGATAGGTGCTATTTCCAAAAAGTTAACATCAGATTTTAAATGTCCTACGTATCTGGAATCTGCAATCACATATTCTGCAAAACCTCCGTCTACACTATAACCTCCATTTTTCTGAGCCTCGCAAAGGGTTTCCCATCCCGTGATACAGTAATCACAGCATCCACAGGCACTGTACAGCCATGGAACTCCTACCGCATCTCCTTCTTTTACGAAAGCTTCAGGTCCACAGGCCACTACAATTCCTACTCCTTCATGTCCCGGGATAAGAGGCATTTTAGGTTTTGCAGGCCAGTCACCATCTACCGCATGTAAGTCGGTATGGCAAACTCCACAGGCAATTACTTTTACCAATACTTCATATCTTCCAGGTGCTCTTACAGGAACTTCTTCTATTTTCAGGGGTTGGCCGTAGCCTTGAACTACCGCGGCTTTCATTGTTTTTGGAATCATATTTTATTTTTTGAGTTAGGTTTTTACAGGCAAATCTGTAATGATGTCTGTAAAAGTTGGTAATCAGATTTACTATTTTCAATTAATAATCAATCCATAAGACTGATATTATTCTGCGTGAGGGATAGGAAGGGCGGCGAGGAACGAGCCGGTGCGCAATGTAATGGAGCACCGAAACGAAGTGCAGCCCTGGATAGCCCGACCGACTTCCCCGGAAAAGCCAGGGCAGTCGGGCACGTCCTAAAATTAATATTAAAAGAATCCTAATTTGTTTTTGTTGTAGGATATCAACATATTTTTAGTCTGACGGTAATGGTCAAGCATCATCTTATGATTTTCCCTTCCTATCCCCGACTGCTTATACCCTCCAAAAGGCGCTCCTGCCGGATAAGAGTGATATTGGTTTACCCATACTCTTCCCGCCTCAATCTGGCGCGGAATATTGTACAACTGGTGTGCATCCCTAGTCCATACTCCGGCTCCAAGGCCATAAATGGTGTCATTCGCAATTTTTACGGCTTCCTCTTCATCTTTAAATGTCGTAAAAGCGAGTACCGGACCAAAAATTTCCTCCTGGAAGATTCTCATCTTATTATGTCCTTTGAAAATGGTAGGCTGAATATAGAAACCTTCATCAAGGTCTTCTCCCAGATGATTAACTTCTCCCCCAACCAATACTTCTGCTCCTTCATCTTTCCCTAACTGAATGTAAGAAAGTATTTTATCTTTCTGAATCTTTGAAGCCTGCGCTCCCATCATCACGGTTTTATCCAATGGATTTCCGACTTTGATTGCTTTTACTCTTTCAATTACTTTTTCAATAAAAGCATCAGCGATATCTTCCTGAACCAGCAATCTGGAAGGGCAGGTACAGATTTCTCCCTGATTAAGCGCAAAAAGAACGGCTCCTTCAATAGCTTTGTCTAGAAATTCATCATCGGCATCCATCACTGAGGTAAAGAAAACATTCGGTGATTTCCCTCCCAATTCCAGTGTTACCGGAATAATATTTTCTGTTGCATACTGCATTACGAGGCGTCCTGTAGCTGTGGAACCGGTAAAAGCTGCTTTTGCCACTTTAGGATTGGTCACCAAATGACGTCCCAGTTCTGCTCCAAATCCGTTAACGATATTCACTACTCCTGCCGGTAAAAGATCTCCTATTAATTCCATCATCACCATAATGGAAACAGGTGTACTTTCTGCGGGTTTTAAAACGACACAGTTACCTGCTGCCAATGCCGGTGCCAGCTTCCATACTGCCATCAGGATCGGAAAATTCCAAGGGATGATCTGCGCAATTACTCCAAGAGGTTCGTGTACAATAAGAGAAACGGTATCTTTATCCAGTTCGTTATGAGAGCCTTCATCTGCACGAATCACGGAAGCAAAGTATCTGAAGTGATCGATAGCCAACGGCATATCTGCTGCAAGGGTTTCTCTCACTGCTTTACCATTGTCTATCGTTTCTACTGTAGCAAGATATTCCAGATTTTGTTCTATTCTGTCTGCAATTTTGTTCAGAATAATACTTCTTTCTGTGGATGAGGTATTTTTCCAGCTTTGAAATGCTTTTTCAGCAGCATCTACAGCGAGTTCCAAATCTTCTTTGGATGAATGGGCTACCTGAGTAAAAGTTTTTCCGTCAACGGGAGATATTACATCAAAATACTGCCCTTTAACGGGTGGTGTGAATTTTCCGTCAATATAATTATCATATCTGCTTTTGAACTCGGGGCGTTGCAAAAGGGTTGCTGGTCTTGGTTCTGTAAGAGTGCTCATATTAGTATTGTTTTAATTTTTCAATAATGCCAAATTACAGGTACACAAAAAAAAACAATAGCACAATCGTACAAAAAAAGTGCAGAATAATGCAGACAACCAATTTTATAATTTTCTTAACAACAATATACCGTCAAATTTTCTATATTTGAGTTACCTGCTTCTTAAAAATATTTAGAAATGAATAACAATAGTCCTATTTTATTGAATACTCCTGAATTAAGGAAAGAAAACCAACTATTGAGTCTTGTTGAGAACCAGACCAAATTCAATCTAAATAATTGTGAGTTCAGTATTTATGAGACACATAAAGCTGCTTTTGGGGTAAAGCTTCATTTTGAAAATATAGCATTTACTGCTATGCTCCAGGGTAAAAAACACATGAAACTGGATAAAAAGACAACCTATTTTGATTATTTTCCGGGCGAAAGTATTTTGGTTGCTCCCGGGGAAACGATGGTGATCGATTTTCCTGAAGCTGATGAAACCCCTACACAATGTATTTCTTTAAGTTTAAATCCTGATTTTATAGAGGATTCACTCAATTATTTAAACTACCATCTTCCTAAAGCAGATGAAGATTCACAATGGAATATCCAACTGGAAGAATACTTTCTTTTTAATAATAAAGCCTTGGCTTCTGCCACCAACAATATTATGAGAATTGCTATGGATGACAATTCTCAGAAGGATATCATGGCCGATTTTGCCTTAAAGGAACTCCTGATCAGACTGATGCAAACACAGGCAAGGAGTATGGTAGAGAAAAATATTGTAAAAAACAGATCCAAAATAGGTTTTGTAGTGGATTATATCAAAAGAAATCTACATCAGAAACTTTCTATTGAGAGTATTGCAAAGCTTGCTTATGTGAGCAAGTCTAATTTCTTTAAAATGTTTAAAGATGAGTTCGGAACTTCTCCGAATGATTTTATTCTACAGGAAAGAATTAACAGGGCTAAAGAATTACTAGCGGGTCAAAACAGTATCAAGGAGACGGCTTACCAAACCGGATTTTCGGATACCAATTATTTTACACGTGTATTCAAACAGCTGGTAGGGGTTACTCCCAAAAGCTATCAGAATGGTATCGTATATTCTGAATAAGTGATCAGCCATTCTATTGATAAAAAAAATCCCCTGAAGTAAAACTTCAGGGGTATTTTAATTAAAATAACAAGGATTAGTATCCGTCGTTTTGTTTAACATTCGGGTTTGCCGAAACTTCTTTAATAGGAATAGGTAAAGTATATCTATAGTCCCCGTTTGGAAGATTTTCAACTGCAACGACGTCATCTGTAGCGTTTCTGTCCATAGCCACATTTGCAGCTACTGCAAGTCTCTTCAAGTCAACATAACGGTGTCCTTCAAGTGCTAATTCAACTCTACGCTCTTTCAAAATATCTGCGTAGGCTACCTGAGTACTAGAATAAGCAGGCGTTACTGCAGCATTCTGGAAGTTTCTAGCTTCTCTTACTTTCTGAATCAGGTCATGAGCCGTTGAAAGGTTTCCTGCTGCCACTTCAGCTTCAGCTAAAATGAAATACATTTCTGATAATCTGAAAACTTTCACATCATTTCTGGTAGCGATACCTGTTTTACCAGGATATTTATCAATTACCAACCCATCATTTCTTGTATTTCCGTCTACCGCAGTAGCATAGTTATTATTTGCCTTTGAGCTAGGATCTACATAAGCATATCTTCTGATATCCCCAGGCGTATTGTTGAATATATTATATAAATTTCTTCCCCAGAACCACATTGGTGAACCACTTAGCTGAGACTGGTTGGTATTCCATTTTGAGCCGATACTTCCTCCTGCTCCTAACGGGAGTCTGTTCAGAGAGAATATAATCTCGCCTTTTGCAGAATCATTCCAAAGGTTTCTATATGGGTTGAAAGAAGTAGCAACATTGTAAAACTCTTTAGCCCAGGTAGTTGTAGCAGAACTTGCATCAATAACAGGAGCAGTTGCAGTTACCGCAGGATTAGCGATAGTCAGACTTAATTTTGATCCTGTAATTACTTCGTTTGCATATTGTTTTGCTAAAGGCATATTTCCTCTATACAGATTAAAACGAGCTGTTACAGAGTTTACAAATCCTTTATCAGCAAAATATCTTGCTCCTTGGTCACCAGCAGCAGAATACGTTAATATTCCTCTTGCATAATCTAAGTCAGCATTAATAAAATCATAGATATCCTGATTTTTAGCTCTTGGCAATTGTGCATCTGTAGAAGGAACATCTTTCAGAAGAATTACTCCTAAAGCATTAGGATTTTTCATATCACTTGAAAAATAAGCCTCTAACTGTACATAGCAATATGCTCTTATAGCTCTGGCCTGCGCCAGGATCTTATTATATTGATCCTTCTCTTTATCAGTAGCAGGGGTAATTTTCTGTGCACCTTCCAATAGTCTGTTGATTCTGTTAATAACTTTGTAATTATTTAACCAGATCCCGTCACTGGAAGCTGTTCCTACAGTACCTCCTGTTACAACAGGACTAGCAGGATCAAGGAAAAATCTGTGTAGAGAATATTCCTGTCCACCACTTGCAGAACCAGGTTTTACTTCGTCTGTAAATACGGCTGTAAAATAAATCTCATCCATTGGATCAAGCTGAGCATACACAGATCCATTCAGAACTTCTCCTAAATTGGCAACACTTGTATACAAATCCTTCTCCTGTAACTCTCCCGCCTGTTTAATATCAAGTGCATCCTGACAGCTGTTCAAAGTAAATGCTGCAGATGATAAAGTTACTACAATTAAAACTGTATTTATTATTCTTTTCATAATTCTTCTCTATTAAAAATCAACATTTAAACCTACCGATACGGTTTTTGGGTTAGGATAGACATTTAGTGAATACGAAGTAATTGGTTCCGGATCAAATCCTTTCCATTTTGTCCATGTATAAAGGTTTTCTGCCTGAACAAATACTTTAATTCCTTTTACAGGCAGCTTACCCAGCTGTTCTTTGCTAAAGTTATATCCTACGGAAACATTCTTAAGTCTGATAAAGTCTGATCTGCGTAAGAATCTGTCTGAAGAACCTAAGCTTAAGTTTCTTGCTCCTAATGCAGGTACATCAGTATTTGTATTCTGAGGCGTCCATGCATTCAACAGATCTGCAGAAAGGTTTCTGGTAGCTGCTGCATTCGGATCCATTAACCAAGAGTTTAGGTTATCATAAATCCATCCTCCCTGCTGATAAGAGAATAGCGTGTCAAGGAACCAACCTTTATGCTGGAAGTTAAATCCAAAACCTCCTGTAAATTTGGCATAACGTGATTTTCCAGTCAATCTTCTGTCAGAAGATGTAGGAGCTTCAGTTACGTTTCCGTTTTTATCAAGGAACTGTAGGTTTCCATTGTTAGGATTTACTCCTAAATATGGGTATAACTGATACTGACCAGCCGGCCCTCCAATTGCATTTACGACATCACCAGCCAGGTTTTCACTACCCATTGATACGATTTTGTTGGAGTTATAAGCTGCGTTAGCGAAGATTGATAATTTTGTATTTGCAGTTTTGATCGCATTATATCTGATCAACCCTTCAATACCTTTGTTATCAAGAATCCCGTCATTTCCTCTGATTGAATAGTAACCTGTAACAGATGACTTCTGAAGATCGTTGAACATTCTTGTTGTTCTCTTCTGATAGTAATCAACACTACCTTCAATCAAGCCTTTGTAGTTAAAATCTAACCCGATGTTGCTCTGCTTTACCTGTTCCCACTTTAGGTAAGGGTTTGATAAGTTAGTAAAGTTGTATCCTAACATATTCTGATATCCTGATATACCAGAATAAAGATCAAGGAAATTATTTGGAAGTAGAGCTAATGGATTAGAATTATCAGTAGCAATTCCTAAGTTCTGGTTACCTGTAGTACCAATTGAAGCTCTTAGCTTAAGTAATCTGAATCCTGAATTAGCCATGAAATCTTCTTTGTCAATATTCCATCTTGCTGCCACAGACCAGAAAGTTTCCCATCTGTTAGTAGGAAGGAAACGATAAGAACCGTCTCTTCTTACCACCCCACTTACTCCATATTTATCTTTGTAGTCATAGTCTAGTGTCCCAAAATAAGCAAGAGTTCCGGCTGTTACTTTAGAAGCACTTACTGAAGGTCTGTAATAGTTGGGAGTATCCGGGTTAAAAGGAATATAACCTGTTCCTGCTCCAAATTCCCATTGTAATGGGTTCAGACCATTTTGTCTTTGAAACGTTGAACTTACATGGGCTTTGATATAATCCATGTACGCAGATGCACTAATTGTATGATCTCCAAAAGACTTATTGAACGTAATGTTCGTAATCGTGTTGAATGTCAAATCATCTGTTGTGGTGAAGTCTTCACTTCCTCCATAAGTGGATCCGTCACTATTGGCAACGCTAATAGAAAGGTAGCCTAGCGGGGATCTTGCAAAGGTTCTGTTATACTGCTTGTATTCAATACCTGTTCTGTTTCCAACACTTAAGTAATCAGTAATTTTATAATTTACATTGGCATTGGCAGAAATACTTAATTCTGTAAATCTGTTTCTGATTCCACCATTGATGTTATCCTGAAGAATCCATTGTCTATTATTGGTTGCATCTGTTCCGATAGCATTGAAAAGCTCTCTTCCGTTTGCATAAGGCGATGGGCCTATGTACGGTCTTGACAGTATTCCTCCGAATAATGGATTCTGAAGAGTATTATTGGAAATTCCTGTGTTCGTTTCATCATCTAATTGATTTCTTTTGGAATATCCCAGACCGATGATAGCACCGAAAGTTAATTTTCCGTCTTTAGACTTACCATTAAGGTTATTTCTTAGTGTAAATCTTTTGAAATCTGTAGATTTTACAGTACCCTCACTGTCTAAATATCCTAAAGATAGGAAGTTGTTGACATTTTCTCCACCTCCGGTGATTGATAAGTTATGCTGCTGAGAGATACCGATACGTGTAAACTGTTTATTCCAGTCTGTATTGGTGCCCCAGTTATTAATCTGGTCTTGTGATAAACTACCGCCAAATCCTGTTTTCAAATTCTTTTGAATCTGTAATAATTGCTGGCCACTTGCTGCATTGTAATCATTTCCAGGAAGCTTACTGAAGGACGTTAATGCATCATAAGAAACCTTTAATCCTGAATTAAACTTCCCTCCTTTTGTTGTAATTACCACAACTCCATTCGCCGCTCTGTTACCATAGATTGCCGTAGCCTGAGCATCTTTCAAAATACTGAACGTATCAATATCATAGGAGTTCAGGTTTCTGAATTGAGATCCTGAAGTAATTACCCCATCTATTACATATAGAGGATCTGTAGATCCATTAAGAGAACTTGTTCCTCTAATTAGGATATTAAACTTTCCTGACCCCGGAGAACCTGAAGCGGAATTTACTACAATACCCGGCGCTGTACCCTGAATTGAGTTTAGTACCGAAATATTCGGTCTGTTTTCTAGGGTTTCAGAACCTACTGTTACCGAAGATGTTGTAGTCTTAGCTTTTGTAGCTGTTTTACTATACCCTAAAACAACTACTTCCTCAATTTTAGTCTCTTTGTCCTTACCGTTCTTAGATTCTTTTTCTTGAGCAAATACAGCCTGTCCTGTAAAAAACAAGACACCAGCTGTTAAAACACGCAGTTTCACATTCATATTAACAAATTTTAATATATTGAAGTGACAAATATGTTAATAAATATTAACAACATCAATTTGTTAAAAGGTGAAAAACCGCTGTCAGAAAAGGAATATCCTAAGTAATACCCCCAAAACGATAAAGATTTTTTTTAATTGTATTTGAAATTTTAGCGAAAAATAAACTATTTCAAATATTATGAGAATTTTAATAAATATTAAAATTAAAATTAAAATCAACCATTACACAATATATAGTAAAAAAAATAAACATAAAATATGATAATGGATGAAAAATATAAAACAAAGCAGCATCCGTTTTTCAGTAAAATGGTGTATAATAAAGGGAATTTGTATTGTAATTATATTAAAAATGATCTTATAAAAAACAGGAAGACTATCTTAAAAGATAACCTTCCTAAAGCTAAAAATTAAAAATTTGTTAATAATATATCAAAAGTTTAGTACAAATCAGTCCAAAGTAGAAAATTGCTTTTAACTGATTTTTAGCTAACCTTTAATATCCTGGATTTAATAATTGTCATCTTCTTATCTCGGAACATCTAAAGGATTATCCATAATTTTTTTCTACATTTTTATAACAGCCTATATAAATGAAAATTAAGGATTTTGCGTCACGTCTGGGTTTGCTAATATTTCAGACTGTGGAATTTGGAAAGTAAACCTTGGATCTCCAGCGGGTATATTTAGTTTACCAACTAATAGATTATGATTAGTTCCTGGATAGTCTCTTGTTAGAGCCACACCTAACCTCTTCATATCAAACCAAGCACAGCCTTCTCCCCATAATTCAATTCTTTTCTGAAGAATAATTTCGTTGATAAGAGCATTACCAGAGGCAGTTACAATATAACTTGGATCTCTCAAAACCGTAATTTCACTTAATAATGTTCTGGCCTGAGTTTCGTCTCCTAATTTCGCCAAAGCTTCTGCTTCAATATAATACATTTCAGATGCTCTCATATAAACATAATCGCCACCATTACCAACAGATTGATCTCTAAATTTCAGATTAGCATATTTTGGCAACTTGTAAGGTACCGCATTATTGGCTGGCTGATATACAGTCTTTCTATAATCTGTAACAGAAATAGCATCATATAATCTTTTATCAATAGACTTATAAATACCTAAACCTCCTGCATAGCCTGCTGGGTTAGTATTATCAAAGTGAGAAAAGAAACTTGCGACAAAAGATGAAGTTTCAGATGTGATAATTCCTCCCCACATTATATCAGGATTGGAATTTAAATCATAAAATCCATCCTTCCATTGAGCCTCTGTAGGCTGAGTATATAGCTCTCTAGCAAGGTTTGCCATTGAAGCAGCCTGAGTATAATTACCCATTTCTAAAGAAACTTCGGCTAAAAATGCTTGAGCAATGCTTTTATCAATTTTTTCTTTATTTATTCTAGAAAACCCTTCTAAGTTTACGATAGCCTTAGATAAATCTGCCGTAATTTGTGCATATACCTCACCAACAGTTGCTCTAGGCTTCCCTTCAAGAGATGCTTTTATATAGAGAGGTACACATGCTGCAGAGGTATTTCCAACATAAGTAGGACCAAAGATTCTAGCTAGCATAAAATAACAATATCCTCTTACCGCCAGAGCCTGGCCATACATTGATTTATTCTCTTCAGTAAGTCCATTTTCTTCTATGGCGTTAATCACATTATTGGCAGCTTTAATTTGTTGATAATATACTTTCCATGCAAATAAAGTTCTTGTTGAGGTTTGCACTCTTCCAGTATAACTATAAAAAGCAACAAAAAAATGACTGGCAGTCTGCAGCATATCGTTAGACATCATATCCATTCCTGAAAGAATTCCTTTATGACCAAAATCCTCATGGTTTCCTGGTGAAGCCAAACCATAAGTGTGAAGACTTGTATAGATACCATCTACCAAACCCTGTAAAGCCGCAGGCGAAGTAGCTAACTGTTCATTATTAATTGTTGATTCTAAATCTGTATCTAAATAATTTTGCCCACATCCTGTAAGGACTAATACTGAACATAATAATATACCAAATACTTTTTTCATTTTTCTAAAATTTAACTGTTAAACCAAAAGATATTGTTCTCTGTGCTCCATATCTGTTCTGAGTCTGCCCATTTGTACTTAGTGAATTCCCTAATGTGATTAAACGAGGGTCCATTCCTTTTCTTTTTGACCACAGAGCTAAATTAGAGCCAAATACCCCAAATGTTACACCTGAAAGTCCATCTGGCAACCAATCATTTTTTAGATCGTAAGTAATTGATGCATCTTCAAGACTTATGTAGTCGGATTTAATCAGGAATAAATCCGAAGCAGCCATATTATTATCTCTTAATCTATCAATTGCGGGAAGAGAAGCTGATGTATTAGTAGATGTCCAAGTATTATAAATATCTTTATGATAATTTTTAACATCTCCTGTTCCAGACTGCATTAAACCTGCATAAATTCCATCATACATATATCCGCCAAATTGGTATCCAAAATTCGCTGAAACATTGATCCCTTTATATCCGATCTTTGTTCCAAAGCCACCATAGAATTTAGGATTTGCATTTTTATCTAACCTGTATAAGGTAGCATCAGAATAAACCTCTGTTGTAGTCTGTGATATGATATTTCCGTTAATATCTTTCACGTCTTTATACCAAACTGCATTACCATTTGTACCATTTACTCCCGCAAATTTTCTAATATTGAAAGTATATGCAGAAATTCCTTCTTCAAATCTAAATGTTCCAGAAGTAAATGGATTAGGTAAAGATGTAACTGTATTTTTATAGTAGGTAGTATTTCCATACAACGTCCAATTAAAGTCTTGCCCTTTAAATATATCACCAGATATATTAATTTCAAAACCTTCATTCTTCATATCAGCAATATTTCTTGTGATAAAAGAAGTTCCTGTAGAAGGAGGAAGTGGAAAGTTAAATAATAAATCACTTACCTTTCTTTGGAAATATTCTACATCGATAGTAATTCTGTTGAGTAATTCTAATTCAAAACCTGTATTTAAGTTTTTAGAAGTTTCCCATTTTAAGTCCTTATTTCCTTCATAAACCTGGACGATAGAAACATTTCCAGAAGCATCAGGGATATTCTCGTATTGAGACTCATATGCCCTGAAGTTTCTTCTAAAACCAAAATAACTTCTATGATTTATATTGGTAGTAGAAGGATAGAACAGTGCATCATTTCCTTGCTCACCATAACTTCCCTTAAGTTTCAAACTTGTAATGACTTTATTTCCTTTCAAGAAATTTTCATTTGATAGCATCCATGCGGCTCCTAAACCAAAGAAGTTACCCCATCTATTTTCAGGACTGAAAACAGAAGATCCATCCCTTCTAAAACTCGCATTTATGAAATACTTATTTGCATAACCATAGTTTAGTCTAGACAATAACCCTTCTACATTATAATTATCATTATAACCATTAAGATCACTATAACGTGATCCGTTACTCACATTAGTTAAACCCGGAATTACTAGATTTGACCTTGTACCAGATAACATTTTAGCTGTATAATCATTACTTTCATGGCCAACCATCACATCAATCGTATGTCTTCCAAATGCTTTCTTCCAAGATAGTAATTGCTGATTGTTAAAAGTTTGTTCATTTGAGGTAGCTGTCCTTACCGAACCATTTTGAGAAAGATAGTCTCCCCCTAAGTTATTTCCGTAGAAGCTATAATTTCCACTGACTATATCAGCACCGAAATTATAAGTAAAATTAAACCCATCATAAAAATCCCATGATAAACTTGCTCTACCATTGATATTATCTTCAATATTTCTAACTTGATCTAATAGAGCCTTAGCATATGCATTTAACCCACCTCCATAATTTCTAGCTAACCCCATTCCATTTGGGTTCGTTAAACTACCAAAGTCAAACATCCTATCTCCTGTAGAAGTATACTTAAAACTACCGTCAGTATTTCTTGCCCAAATAGGAAAAATAGGAGCAATATTTCTTGACCACCTTACTAAATTAGAATATTGGCTACTTCCAGATAAAGAGTTAGGAGCGCCCTGATCCGTTCTGGAATAATTTAAACTTGTATTTAATTTTAATTTATTTGTTATTTGGTAATCAACTTTTGAACGCCCGGAAAACCTTTTAAATCCAGAATTTAATAAATATCCTTCATCATTTAAATACCCTAATGAGAAATAAGTATTTAATTTTTCAGATCCAGACTGGATACCTATATTATACTCTTGTCTAACATTTGGCTTAAACAACTCTTTTTGCCAATCATCATAGTATAAAAGTTTTGAGGTAGGATTTATCTTACCTGTTGAAGGATCAATAAGATTAATATTAGGTACATTGTAGTTATTATAAGAAAGTCCATCACCTCCGGTAATCAGATCATTAATTGCGTTATTAGTCGCTGTAGCATAGTTTTGACCAGCAAAAATATTACTTTGTCTTAATCTTTCGAAATAAACCTCATAGTATTCACCTGGGCTCTTAATTATATCATACTCCTTTACTGCTCTGGTATTAACTCCGAATTTTGTATCAAAAGTAATATTCATTTTACCTTTTGTTCCTTTCTTAGTTGTAATAATAACAACTCCATTTGCGCCCCTACTTCCATATAGTGCATTAGCAGATGCATCTTTAAGGAATGTAATACTCTCGATATCGTTATTATTCAAAGAGTTAATATTACCACCAAAAGGCATTCCATCCACAACATATAAAGGATTATTAGAAGAGGATAGCGATCCTAACCCTCTAAATCTAACCTGTGGAGGATCTCCCGGTTGACCTGAATTTGTAGTGATCTGAACCCCTCCAACTTTGCCTGATAATGAAGACATAACATTACTCGACTGGGCATTAGCAAGTTCTTTTGCATCAATTTTACCAATAGATCCAGCTATGGACTGTTTTTTTTGCGATCCAAAAGCAACGACAACTACCTCATCAATTTCTTTTACAGAAGACGTATCTTTTTTTGCCTTTTGTGCCATGAGGCTCTGTCCGAGAAAAAACAGTACTCCGGCACTTAATACACCTAGTTTTACATTCATATTAACAAATTTTAAGATATTTTAAAGGCAAATATGTTAATTAGAAAACACAGATTCAAGTAATAAATCACTAATAAAAAGGGAGTAAAGAGAAAAAAATATCGAATTAATCACTATTAAAACAAAACAAATAGTCAGAAAGTTTCAAAACAAAAAAATATTAAAACACAACTGATCATTAACAAAATTTTAATAAGTCATAAATATTTTACCACCCTATGCTAATTGTAAGAAATTCATTAAAAAATTACATCAATAATTGGCTTTGAGTAAATAATATAAAAAACAAAAAATATAAATCCGATAAAAAACACGATAAAAAAATATAAAATACCCAATAAAATCACAAAAAAAACAAAGCACCCCAACAATTGAGATGCTTTTTACTATTTTTAGAATAAATAATATCACTATTGATGCCTGTAATACCTGGCTCCAATCCTAACAGGGTTATCAGCTTCTACAGAATGAAGACCAAAACCCCTGTACTTTTCATTAACGGATCGCTCAAGCTGTTTTCTATGAAGTTTTTCATAAGTTTCAAAGTCAACAGGGATTCTATTATTTAAACTTTCAAATAAATTCCATTTTTCAACCACTTTTTTCCAGTTTTCAGAGACCTTTCCTGCAAAAACTTTTGATTTTGAACCACTTCCATATCCCACGAACCCTATTTCTTTCCCATGAAGTTCCTCATTTTCGTTAAAAGAGGTCTGTAAAGCAGAAAGAAGGGCCATAAAAATAGATGCTGTATACATATTCCCTATTTCAGAAGAGGCTCTCTGTGTCTTTTCTATTTTATCATTAATTAATTTCAGATAATTTTCAGACTTTGCAACTGCTTTCTGCTCATCCGCAGTTTCATAAGAAAGGCCATTCTCAAGGCTGTAGATCTCAGTAAAAACTCTTTTTCCATGAAAGGCATATGGAAGATGAAAGATAATGTATTTCCAGCTTTCATAAGGTTTCTCCTTTCCTGAGATTTCCTTATAATGATGATAGGCTTCCCGGATTCTGTCCTGATAACATTGGTTGGAATATTGTCCGTCAAAAACAGGCTCGTCTGTAAAGATTTCTATTTTTTCAGGATAAGTCTCAGGAGCTCCTTTCAATTCGTCTTTTTTGTGCGTTCTTCTGGGTTTGAAAAAATCAAAAACACTTTCCGAAGCCACTCCCCAGTTATTTTCTATTTCAAGAAGATCAGGTTTTGAAGAGATCAGAATAGCAACAGCTCCTCCTCCCTGTGTATATTCACCTGAAGAAGCTAATTCATATTTTGCATAATCACTGGCAATCACTACTGCCTTTTTATCCGGATTCACCCTTACAAAATCCAGCGCATTATGCAATGCATCTACCCCTCCTACACAGGCAAAAGTCATATCCAGAATATCACAGTTTTTAAAACTTCTTTCTCCAAATTCTCCTTCCAGCACTTTTTCTACCATCTGTACGGCATAAGAAGCTGTAGGTTTTGCTGCGTCCACAGCACTTTCTGTTCCCAGATATACTCTTGCTATTTCTTTTGGACTGACAGTATAGTCTTTTATAAGTTTCAGCAATGCTTCTGCTGCGAATGTAGCTGCATCTTCATGAACGTCCGAAAGTCCCATTTTATGTAGTCCCAATCCTTTCTCCAGCTTCGCCGGCTCTATTCCTCTTTTTTCAGCTAAATCCTTAATCTCCAAATACAAAGAAGGCACATAATAGCTTGCCGCCTCAATTCCAAAACTCATAATTTTCTAAATTTTAAACGAATTTATGAAAGATAATGTAAAAAGCAGTGTTAAAAAATGCTGATTTTTGTAATATTATTAAAAATAAGTGTACCTCAGAGATATAAATAAAGCCGGCAAAATCTGCCGGCTTTAATTTTCACTTATCTTCAATCATTTCTGATTGCCAAAAATTTCGATTCTATTTATAGTTTTCAATGGCTTTATTCAATACATCAATCTGCTTGTTGATACTTGCTGCATTCTGAGGATTCTGTCTCAGCAGTTCCATTTTTTTACTTAAACCGTCTTTTAGTATTTGAGCCATCATCATTTTAGCCTGTGGATTGTCTGCCATCTGATTTTTTGCATAACCCGCTATTTTCGTAATACTTTCTGTCGCCTTCAAATTGTCTGAGCTCATAATCCAGTTGAAACCTTCTTCTGCTGCTTTTCCCAATTCCGGATTCTGAAATTTGATAAACGGATAAAAAGCTGCTAGTGGAGTAATATTCGTCATCTGGGAGGTTACTTTATTCTTCACAATAATCGGAAGCATTTGTCCGCGCAGTTCATCTGAAGCTCCATCTAAATCTATCTTATCAGCCAGTGTACTTGCTTTTGACGGGTCAATCGTAAGAAGAGCACTCAAAGAATTGGCTTTAACAGCGTTAGAAACGGCATTCACTCCTTTTTCAAAAATCGGAAAATATTTCTTGTCTTTTGTTTTTGCCAAAGAAGCAATTGCCGCAGCCTGAGTTAAGGTTTTCGGGTCATTAACCGCTATTCTCTCAACCTCTGCCCCCAAAGCCTTCATCTGTTCAGGATTGGTAAGGTCTATTAATTCTAAAGCTTTTATTCTTACTCTGAAAAACGGATCTTTCAATGCAGCAGCTAACAGTTTTACTACAGCAGGGCTTTTCCCGGTCTGATCTTTTATTCCTGTTAAGGCCTGATATCTGCTTTTGAATTCCTTAGAATTGGTAAACTGCATCAGATTCTGCTCAGGAGTTTTAGTATCGGTAATTTCGGCTAATAAAACTCCGTCTGCATTAATATTCAATAAATCCGGAGTTTTTGAAACATCAAAATTGAATGTATTCTTTGCTTCAGCATTTACCCAAACATGGTATCTCTTTGGTTTTCCGTTATCATAAACATCAATGGCCAGAGGAAATTCAAATGGCTGGTCCTGCGTTTGGGTAACGGTTACTGCAACCTGTTTTTTCACCGGTTCAAACGTAGATGTATAGTTTATTTTCGGGTTTCCGCTTCCAAAATACCATTGATTAAAGAACCAGTTCAGGTCTTTTCCTGAAACTTTTTCAAAGGATAATCTCAGCTGATGTGCTTCTGCATTCTGATATTCACTTGTTCTCAGATAATCATTCATTCCGGCAAAGAATGCATCATCACCAAGATAATTTCTGAGCATATTCAAAATTCCGCCTCCTTTCTGATAAGTAACCAGATCAAAAACATCTTCACGGGATGCATAGTTGAATCTTACTAAGTTTTTCTTAAAATCACCCGGATTATGAAGATACATATTCACATCACTCATCAGATGATAATCTGCCTGATCTTTTCCATATTTATATTCATTCCAAAGATATTCGGAATAGTTGGCAAAAGATTCATTTACCGTAAGATTGCTCCAGCTTTCTGCGGTCACAAGGTCTCCAAACCAATGGTGGAAGAGTTCATGAGCAATGGTATCTTCCCATTTATTTTCATCAATAAGCTGTCCAGGTTTTTGAAGAATATCACTTCCATGAAGTGTTGCCGTGGTGTTTTCCATTGCTCCACTCACATAATTCCTGCCGGAAATCTGTGCATATTTTGCCCACGGATAATCATAATTCATTTTTTTAGAGAAAAAATCGATCATTTCCGGAGTATTCCCATAGATCTGTTTTGCATAAGGCTCATATTCTTTCTCTATATAATAATCAACAGGAATATTTTTCCATTTGTCTTTTACAATAGCATATTCACCCACTCCCATAAAGAAAAGATAAGTAGAATGCCTTTTATCCATCACCCAATGATCAGTTCTAAGATTATTGGATTCTTTCTGTGAGTCTTTTAAAACACCGTTTGAAAGGGTAACATACTTATCGGGAACGGTCATATAAATTTCCTGAGTTGACTTTTGATTGGGTTTATCAATAGTAGGAAACCATGCTGAGGAAGATTCCGTTTCCCCCTGTGTCCAGATCTGAGTCGGAAGATCCGGGTCTGTTCCCTGTGCATTAATAAAATAAAGTCCTTTTGCATCATTGATGGCCATACTTCCTTCCTGCTTCACTTCATTAGGACGGGAAGTATACTTGATGTAAACAGTGTAATCCTGATTTTTCTGGTAAGTTTTATCAAGAGTAATTTTCAGAACATCGTCTTTGTATTCATACTTTAAAGGAGATTTTTTCCCATTGTTATCAAGCGCTACCTCATGGATCAGCATTCCCTTTGCATCTAGTGTAAGCTCATTCACAGGATAGAAATAAGGTGAAGCGGTCAGCCATTCTTCCCCATTCATCTGCTCTTTCTGATAATCGAAATTTACTTTCAGCTTGGTATGTTTAAGTTCCGTTACTTTGGTATGAGTAGCTCTGTACACTTTTTCTCTGCCTGAAGTCTCGGTTTGAGCTGATACGTTTGCGGAAAAAAGGATTCCCAGTATAGCAATTGATAAAATGGCCTTTTTCATCTGTTTACTTTATTATTTTTTAGAATTATTTCTTAATTATTATCTCAAAAATGTCATTGACTAAAGTCTCATAGTCACCCGTTTTAAGCTGCTCCTTAGTTTTGGCAAAAGCTTTCTTGAGTTCGCTTTCCGGATTTTCATCATCAATAATTTCTGCAGAAGCAACTCCTTTTAGCTGAAGGATGGCATTTTTTAAGACTTCGATATCTGCACGGTCTTCAATATTTATTTTTAAATATTTCATAATATATTCTTTGATAAGTATTTGATTTTTTCATCCCCTATTATCACACTTCCTTTTCAGGAAACAAAAATCAAGGCTGTTCTCCTTTCAAATTTAAAACTTATTTCAGAAACAATTGCTAAAGGAAAGCCTGTTTGGGACTTTTATGTCAGAATAATTTGAATAACCGGTTATTTGATACGGATCATTCTGCCGTTTTTATAAAGAAATTTAAACTCACAGTCTGCTTTGCGAACCATATTATAAACATGAATTCTCTGAGGGTTAATACCATTCATTTTACAAAGCATAGGCCCTTCCCAGTCGTCATAGAAAAGAGGTTCTCTGAGGGTAAGTTTAGGATTATTCTTAAGCTCGTTAAATACATCATATTCAAGGCAGATCTCTCCGTTCTCAATATGATTATCTTTGAGAGCTGTTTTCAATGTTCCAAATAGCTTGTTATTAAACCTGCTTGCGTAAATCCATGAGTTTTTTACACTGATATTAGTGATTATAAAAACAAAAGCAAGACCAGCAAGAAAAATGCTGATCGTTTTATTGTGCATTTTTAATTTAACAGACAAGAAAATAACTCCTGAAATAATAAACAGGGTATAGAAAAGCCTTATTGCTCCAAGGTTTCGGTTATTAAATCCAAAGAGTGTCGGGATATAAGATGAGAAAAGAAAAATGCTTAGTCCAAACAGTATGGAAACCAAAGAAAGAATACTCAGTTTTTTATAATCCTGTAATTTATTTTTAAAATCATAATCACTGAACAATTTAAAGACAATCCAAGGAATGATTGCTGACAATATTACATCTAAAACATTCATTTGTCTTATGTTCAGAAGCCCTCTGTAAATACCGGCAAAAAGGTCTTTAAAAAACAGCTTCAAAGAAAAAACAACCACCTGCATTACTCTTTTCAGTTCAAATATTCTACTTACTTCATCTCTTTGATAAGAATTGACAAATACATTAGGCTGAATAATTTTTCTGAAAATTACGATTATACCTAATGTAAGAGCTGCAAATAAAATCCTTTTTTTATTGCCTTTGATCAGAAAGAGATGAAGAAGAATTAAAGGTAAAAAAATCTCATAGCTCAGTACTGATGCTATAAAAAATAATGAACTTACTACAACATTTTTTCGTACATATATATAGTAGATGCTTAATACAAAAAGGATGGTTGCCAGATTTGAATTGAGCATAATACTTGAAAACTGGATACTGGTACCTATTAAAGAGCAGGAATACAGCAAAGTAATAAGAAGGGCAAGTTCTTTTGACAGCATTTTCTGAGCCACCCAGTATATCACCATTAATGAAAGTGGAAAAAATAGAAGCCCGATAAAATATACAGATTCATTATTATGTGACAAAAAGGATAATGTTCCCATTACCAATCCTGATACCGGCCTCGCAGCCATTGTGGTAGAATCCAGAAAAGAGAAGATATAACTGAAATAAGAACCCGAAATAAATTCTGATTGATAGATACTGGCTAAATCATCTGTGAGAATTGCCTTCTTTTGAAAAACAGAAAGAAAGATATACAGATTGTAAACAATGATTAAGATATTCAAAAATATCAGGTAATTATTGTTCCGTTTTTCTTTCATCTTGTTTTTTAAAATTGGTGTAGTGGGTTCAGAATAACAGAAGCTTAAATCGCTACAGGCGCTTTAATTCCCGGATGCGGATCGTAATTTTCCAGAGTAAAATCTTCAAAATCAAAATCAAAAATATCTTTAACCTCAGGATTCAGTTTCATAGCAGGAAGTGGCCTCGGATCTCTTGACAGCTGTCTGTTTACCTGCTCAAAGTGATTATTATAAATATGAACATCCCCAAAGCTGTGAACATAATCTCCTACTTCCAGATCACAAACCTGAGCCACCATCATTAGCAGCAATGCATAGCTTGCGATATTGAACGGTACACCAAGGAAAACGTCTGCACTTCTCTGATAAAGCTGAAGTGAAAGTTTCCCATCTGCTACATAAAACTGGAATAGTGCGTGGCAAGGCGCCAATGCCATATTTGGAATTTCTGCTACATTCCATGCAGATACAATCAGCCTTCTGGAATCCGGATTTTTTTTGATCTGATCGATGACTTCTGTGATCTGGTCCACCACTTTACCGTCAGCTCCATTCCAGCTTCTCCACTGTGCCCCGTAAACAGGTCCCAGATCGCCATTTTCATTAGCCCATTCGTCCCAGATACTTACCCCGTTATCATTAAGGTATTTTACATTCGTATCTCCTTTCAGAAACCAAAGCAGCTCATAGATAATTGATTTCAAATGCACCTTTTTAGTAGTTACTAAAGGAAAACCTTTTGACAGGTCATATCGCAGCTGATACCCGAATACACTTCTTGTTCCGGTACCTGTTCTATCGGTCTTATCAGTTCCGTTGTCTAGGATATGTTGTAAAAGGTCCAGGTAATTTTGCATTTTGAAATAAATTTAATGCCCCAAATTTAGCAAAAAAGTAATAAAAAAAACCTTCATTTCCATGAATGCTTTTGATTGTTTTATTAAACGTTTGTATATCTGCCATCTAGAGAGTATGACTCACAAAGAATACTATTTTGCTTAAAACAGGTTTCAGCTATATGTTTTTCTGACGGAAAAAGTAAGTCTAATCTGCTTTTTTTTATTGGTTTTGTATCTATTCTGTTTCTACTAAGAGAATCTTATGAAAGTTACTGTACAAAAACACTTATTTTCTCACTGTTTCCATTGATTGATTTCAACTGACCATATTTATTTTTATCAATAAATTTATCATTCCAATAATCAAGGCTTATCGGACCGAATTTAATAATTTTCTTGAATTTACTATCATCAATAATATCTTTGGTTCCATAATTAATGGAAATATCCCCTATAGATTTAAGTTTTCCGATTCTGCTGTTATCCATCATATCATTCGTCCAGTAATCAACCGCCAGGTTTCCGATCTTCTTTACTTTCCCAAATTTTTCTGTATTAAAAATGGAATCGTCCCAATAATCTATCTTACTATTTCCAATACTTTTAAGTTTGCCGTATTTGGCTCCCTCACGGTTAAAATCATCCCAATAATCTACTTTGATGCCGCCTATACTTTTAAGCTTTCCATATTTATACTCATCAAAATACTGATCGTCATAATATTCAACAGAACCGTTCAAATCCGGGGAATGGAAATCACTGATCAATCCCTGGGAATCAAGTGTAATTATAAAACCATCCACCTTAAGGCTTACCGATACCAAATCGTATGATCTCCCTGAAATGTTGGCTCGGGTTTGCGCATTCATGAATAAACTTCCTATTAAAAAGACAATGAGAAGTAAATTTTTCAATTTCATAATTAAGCTAAGTTTTATTTACCAGATGTTTTCAATATTCTGAACAATATTGTTTACGGTAAATGTCTCTGCTATTTTCTTGCCAAACATTGCTTTCACCAAGGGAGATTCTGCTGAAACAGTCATTATTTTCTGATTGTCAAGAATAAATTCTCCCATAGAAGCGGAAACATAAAACATTCCCTTATTGGTTTTAACCAATGCTCCATTTTGAACTTTTTCAGAAGGTTCAGCGGTAATTTTCTGCAAAACAGCCTGTTGGTTTAATGTTTCATTAAGCTGTCTCTGTAAGTTATTGATTTGCTGCTGCAACATTTCCCGTCCTGTTTCATATTTATCACCCATTGAGCTTTTTGTATCATTATTGGAAGCTCTGGTTTCAGCAATCAGATTTTCAAAATATTGAATCTTATCGGTAATTTTTGTGTTGATCTGGTCTAATATTTCCTGTTTGTTCATTGTTATGAGTAGAATTATTTTTATTGTTAGCGGCGGGAAGAAATCCCCTCTAAAGAAGAAGGGAATTCAGGACTGTTTAAAACTAATGGTTAAGATTTTAAAATTTCGGGCAATGTTTCAATGGTATCCACTTTTACTTTTCAAATACAGCATAATCTGAAACCTTGAAAGTAAAATCTTTTCCATTATTGAAATCTCTTTTAGTTTTATCAAAAACATTTCTGAATGCCCCCTCTAAATGCTCATCCTGAACTGAAAAATTCACAGGTTCTTTGGACATATTTAAGACAACCAGCACTTCATTTTTTCCATTTTTTCTTATATACGCCAAAATTTTGTCATTGGCTGTTGTATTCAGAAAATAGGTTGTAACATTGGGATCTCCGCCTCTTAAAGCGGGATTGGAGGCTTTTAACTCTAATAATATTTTATAAAAGTCTGCTACCTGATAGGTATTGGTCCATTTAATAACATCTTTCTCGAAAAACTCCAGCCTTTTCATATTAGGAAGTTCCTGACCGGAATACAGTAACGGCACACCATTCCATGTTGCAGAAAATACGGCCATAGGTTTTGTGATTACTCCATATTTTTCATACTCTGTTCCGTTCCATGAGTTTTCATCATGATTTGATGTAAACCAGGCTCTCATAGAAGCATCACCTATATTGGAATATTGTATCAATAAATCCTTCAGCTCCTGAAGGGGTTCATTTTTCTTGTAATAATCGGCAGATTTATGCATCCATTTCCAGGAATAGCTGGCGTCAAAAACTTTTCCATACTCGGGGCTTTCCAGTTCATCAAATTCTCCCAGCCAGAAAAGAGGCTTTACTTTTTCCACTTCAGGGCGTGCCTGCTGCCAGAAATCAACCTCCACCCATGAAGCAAGGTCGCATCTGAAACCGTCAATATCAGTATCCTGCACCCAGAATTTCATTGCATCAATCATGGCCTGGCGCATTTCCTGATTTTTATAATCCAGCTCAATAATATCATCCATTCCTGATGCAATATGAAATTTCCCATCCGGATCTTTCAAATAAAACTCAGGATGTGTTTTGGTCCATACATGATCCCATCCGGTATGATTGGCCACCCAGTCGATAATGACTTTAAAACCCAACCTGTGAGCTTCATTTACCATATCTTTAAAATCCTGCAGTGTTCCGAATTCCGGATTAATAGAGGTATAGTCTGCCGCAGCATAAGGACTTCCTAAACTTCCTTTTTTATTTTGCTGGGCAATTGGGGTGACAGGCATCAACCAAAGGGTCTTTATCCCCATAGATTTCAGGCGGGGCATTTCTTTTGCAAATGCTTTGAAAGTTCCTTCCTGAGTATATTGTCTGATATTTACTTCATAGATATTGGTAGTATGTTTCCATTCTTTTGGCAGTTCTGTCATCTTCCTTGTATTTTTTTGAGTGGTACAGGAAACAATTCCCAGACCAATTATGCTTAATAAAATTAATTTATTCATGAGTCCGTTTTTAACAAAAGTAAGGATTGTTTTGTGGATGAAAAGACTGAAAGGCAAATTTATAAAGGCCCAGATCAGCAAATTTTCTTACAGAAGCATGAATATAAAGTATTGTTTTCACAAGTTCACCCTTGTAGGTTTCCCTGCGTAGCCGTTTTATCTTCATAAAAAAGCCCCAGACCAAAAATCCGGGGCTCTTATATCTATATCTTATCTTTCCTCATCATTGTCATCCTCATCATCAAAGACATCGTCGTTGTAGTCTTCTTCTTCCTCATCATCATAGCTGTCATCTTCATCAGAAAAGTTTCCTCCTGATCCAAAATCATCATCAAATCCGAACTCTTCTTCTGCCAAAGGCATTGCTGATTTCTTTTTGCTCCCTCCTGCACTTCCATTCTTGCTAGGTGCCTTCAGAGGAACATTTCCAAATCTGTATACCGTAATTGGATAGTTTACTCCTTTTGTTTCTTCTATTACTTCTACAAGCTCACAGAAAAACTCCCACAGATCAAGAAGTCCATACTGGAATTGTGCTTTGTCTCCTGCATTCGCAAAAGCCTCGTCAATGTACACGTCTGACATAATCTCACCATCACCATCATCACTCATATCTTCCAATGGGACATTCTTTACTATTGTTCCGTCATCTTCTAACAGATTAAAAGTAGAAAGTTCATCGCCCTGAAGACTGAATGCACTTTTAATTCCTAAATGTAAGTTCCATAATGTTTGTTTTCCCTTAACTTCAATATCACGGAAAATATCCTCTTTCGCATCTAATATTACGCGGATTTTGTAAACCATATCAGTTTCTTAAATTACTTTTTGCCTTTATAATTATGATAAATCTCTGTTGCAAATATATAATAAATGAAAGGTGACAAAAAAATATTTCAGGATTTTTTAAAATATTTTTTTTTCTTACATTTTGCCAAAATTATTTACTTTTTTCAAGCATAAAACTAAATTTGGTTCCTTCAAGGTAAACGCTTTCTACGGTAATGTTTTCGTTATGAGCTTCAAGAATGTGTTTTACAATGGCTAATCCCAATCCGGAACCGCCTTCTCTCCTGCTTCTGCTGGTTTCTACACGGTAGAATCTTTCAAATATTCTGGGAAGTATTTCAGATTTGATTCCCATTCCGTTGTCTATGACTTCTATCAGCACTTTATTTTTTAAGACGCTTGTTTTTACAATCACTTTAGCTTCCTGCCTGTTGGCATAATGGATCGCATTGGAAATAAGGTTAATAAAAACCTGAGAAATTTTCTGTTTATCTGCCTCCACAAAGATCTGTGGATGAAGGGTTTGAATCTGTAATGTAGTATTTCGTTTTTCGGCTTCAAGATCAAGAAGATCAAAAATCTCTTTAATCAGAAGGTTTACATCAAATTTTGAAACGTTAAGATTGATCTCACCTGCTTCCAGCCTGTTGATCATATCAAGATCTGTCACAATGGCGATAAGTCTTTCCACAGATTTATCAATCCTATCCAGATACTTATCGCGAATGGTAAGATTATCTACGCCGCCGTCCATTAAGGTCTCTACGTACCCCTGGATAGAAAACAAAGGAGTCTTCAGTTCATGGGAAACATTGCCGATATATTCTTTACGGTAGCTTTCCATTTCCTTCATCATATCAATCTCCGTTGCTCTTTGCTGATTGAGATCTGAGAATCTTTCACCCAATTCTTTAATGGTAATATTTTCATCATTATCATTAACCATTTCCTGGGGAAGAATTCCGGAAAGACCTCGTACCTGTTTCTTTCCGTAATAATTGAAAAGAAGTTCAAGCACAACATAGTTGATAATAAATATCAGAACCACAGAGATCCAGAGACCCGTCTTGAATAAAGGGGTTTCGTAATAAATATCCTTTAGTGAATCAAAAATGATTACTAAAAAAAGCATCACCAATGTCAGCAGACAGGAGGCAACGAGGGTAAGTCTGTAAAATTTCAATTTTACAACGTTTTAAGGATTGAACGTAAAGTTAGATTTTTTTTATGATTAAACGATTAGTTTATAACCAATACCTTTTAGTGTCTGAATGGTGTTGATTCCTAATTTTTCTCTTAATCTTCTGATGTGAACATCGATGGTTCTTTCCCCTACAATCACATCATTACCCCATACTTTTTCAAGAATTTCTTCTCTTTTGAAAACTTTTTCAGTATTGGAAGCCAAGAGGTAAAGCAGATCAAATTCTTTTTTAGGCAAAAGAAATTGCTGTCCGCTTTTGGAAACTCTAAAATTATCTTTATCGATAACAAGATCACCTATCTCTATAAGTTTAGCATTCTCGGAAACCTGAGAGGTTAGCTGTAATAATGCATTGACTTTGGAAATAAGGATTTTCGGTTTGATCAATTTTACGACATAATCATTAGCACCGGCCTGAAAGCCTGCCAACTGGGAAAATTCTTCGCTTCTTGCAGAAAGGAAAACAATAAGTGTTTTTTGAAGTTCTTTCACTTTACGAAGTTCCTGACAAGTCTCAATGCCATCTTTTTCAGGCATCATTACATCCAGAAGGATAAGGTCCGGAATAATTTCCTTTGCTTTTTCTATACCTTCATTACCATTGGTGGCCGTATAGATATCATAACCTTCTTTTTCTAAATTGTAAGACAGAATCTCTAAAATGTCCAGTTCATCGTCTATTAAAAGAATTTTTTTGCTCATCTTCTAGTTTAAGAATTCCCACAAAAATAGGTATTTTCACCGGTCTTCTCATTTATGTTATGTTAACTAATTATTAAAAAACAATTTATCAATTTTAAATTAAAAAATCAATAAAAATATCAATATAAAAATACAGATAAAACAAATATACGAAAGATTAATTAAAATAAAAACAAAAAACACAATCATAAAAAGTGAACTCTACTGCTTATTAATAGATATTATCTATTAACATAAACTTCACAATTAATTAAGATTCTCCTAAAGTTTTCTTAAAAACTTAGCCCTTATTTTGCCCTTGAAAAAGAAGTAAAAGAAGTAAAATGAAAAAACAACTCCACAAGAGCATTGTGCTACTTGCCTTGTTTTCTGCTGGCTATGCTTTTGCACAAAGTCAGGTTTTGGAAGGTAGGGTATTGGATGAGAAAGACAACACTCCTATAGAAGGAGTAAAGGTAAAAGTAAATGATAAGGAGGTAACGACTGACATTTCCGGCTACTACTCTATCAATCTATCACCCGGTGCCTCCTATATTGTAACAGTAAGCTCCAATGGATACAACAGAAAAGAAATCAGTGAAGTTATTGTAAAAAATGACGGTAACACGCACCTTGATATCGTGTTGGACAAGCCATCTGCCAAAGAAAAGGAAATTGAGGGAGTTGTTATAAAATCTAATGCAAGAAAGGAAACGATAGCCTCTACTATCGGATTACAAAAAAATGCCGGAGTAGTTTCCCAGGTTATAGGAGTAGAAGCTATTAAAAGAAGCCCGGACAGAAACACAGGTGAAGTTCTGAAAAGAGTTTCGGGAGTGAGTTTGTTTGACGGAAAATATATCGTAGTAAGAGGTCTTTCTGACCGTTACAACCAGGCGATGTTAAATGGTATCCAGCTTTCCAGTACGGAGCCTGATAGAAAAACATTCTCTTTTGACCTTTTTCCTGCCAACGTTATCGAAACCCTTGTCATCAACAAAACTTTTATCCCTGAATATACCGGGGAATGGGCAGGAGGATTGATCCAGGTAAATACTAAGGATATTCCTAATAAAAATTTCTTCAATGTACAGGTAGGTGTAGGAGGAAACACGGCTACAATGGGCCAGGAGTTCTTTATGCAGAAAGGCGGAAAGTGGGACTTTTTAGGAATTGATGACGGTACCAGAAAGCTCCCGACCAATATGCCTGCGAAAAATGCATTCAGCATTCTGACTGAAGCTCAGAAAACAGAAATTGGTAAGGGCTACACAAAAAACTTCGGATATAACAGTGTTGGATATCCTGAAAATATAAGCTTACAGCTGGACGGAGGTTTCAATACCAAACTTTTTGGAAAAGATTTGGGAGTAATTGCTGTTTTGAATTACAGCAACAACAAAAGAAGAACTGAGTCTACCAACCGTTTCTTTACCATCAACAATCAGCTTGCAGACACCAACTTTGATTATTTTACTGAAAAATACAGTAATGATGTTATTTTAGGAGGGATGTTGAACCTTTCTTTAAAGCTCAATAACAATAATAAAATCTCCTTAAAGAATATTATCACCAATAATACGGTGAATCATATGTCTTTCAGAACTGGAAAGGATTTTGAATTTGATCCGATCAACGGAACCAATATTATAGCCAGAGAAATAGGTTTTAAACAGACAACGTTCTACAATTCCACCCTTACAGGTACTCACAAAATAGAGGCTCTTGGAGGATTTAACGTAAACTGGTATGGAAGTTTCGGAATTCTGGATCAGTATATTCCTTTGCTGCAGCGTTTACAGTATAATCAGTATACAAATATGGACGGAAGTCCTTATCTGGCATTGATTTCCAATGGTCTTTCTCAAAAATCAGGAAGTGTTTTTTACTCTACTTTGAGTGACTATCTATATAATGCGGGTGGAGATATTTCCAAAACATTTACCCTGTTTGGACAGAAACAAACAATCAAAGGAGGATATTTATTCCAGGTAAAAGACAGAATATATAACTCAAGACCTTTCTCTGTAAGGCTTGAAAGATATAATGAAGGGTTACTTTCTCAACCTTTTGAAACCATCTTCAATCCGGGTAATTTTGGAAACGACGGAAGATTCACATTTGATGAAATTGCCGGAGACCAATACCGATATATTGCCAATACAATCCTTAATGCCGGATATTTACAGTTTGATAATAATTTCACACCATGGTTAAGAGCAATCTGGGGATTAAGAGTTGAAAATTTTGACCAGTTGGTAGGCAGTACAAAAAGAAGCGATGACCGTTTTGTAAATACACGTGTGACTGACTTTTTACCTGCGGTTAACCTGACATTCAAAGTAAATCCTAAAATGAATGTACGTCTTGCAGGTTCACAAACTGTTGTAAGACCGGAATTCAGAGAGGTTTCTCCTTTGGCATATTATGATTTCGATTTGGGAGCTACTGTGATTGGTAATAAGTCTATTGAAAGAACAAAAATTACAAACGTAGACCTTCGTTGGGAATATTATCCAAGAAACGGGGAAATCATATCCGTAGCAGGATTCTATAAAAACTTTAAAAAACCAATTGAATTATACTTCAACCAATCTGGAGTAGGAACCAGTAATACCTTCAATTATCTTAACGTAGATAAGGCTGATGCATATGGGGTAGAACTCGAATTCAGAAAAAAACTGGATTTCGCAAGCGCTCTAAAAAACTTTACATTGGGTGGAAACTTCGCTTTGATCAAGAACAGAGTAACGGATGAAGCAACTAAGATTGACAGAC
Organism: Chryseobacterium sp. 14P4.3.2; assembly: GCF_057799275.1. Lineage (NCBI taxonomy): Bacteria > Pseudomonadati > Bacteroidota > Flavobacteriia > Flavobacteriales > Weeksellaceae > Chryseobacterium > Chryseobacterium sp. 14P4.3.2. The sequence continues at coordinate 50,665 of NZ_JBYOKO010000010.1, read as the reverse complement.
CAATGCAGGGACAGTCTCCTTATACGATCAACCTAAGCCTTCAGTATGATGCTGAGAAAAGCGGATGGTCTTCTACGGTACTTTTCAACATGATTGGAAGAAGAATTCTTTATGTAGGAAACGATCAGGTTCCGCCAATCTGGGAAGCTCCAAGACCTTTGCTTGATTTTCAGGTTGCCAAAAAAATATGGAACAAAAAAGGAGAGATCAAGCTGAATGTTTCAGATATTCTGAACCGTCGTGCCAAATTCTATCATGACCTGAATGACAATGGTAAATATGACAAAAGCGATGCACTTGCCATTGAAAGACTTACAGGAACCAATATCAGCTTAACACTGGGATACAGTTTTTAATATACTCAACAAATAATCTAATAAAAATAATTTAATTCTTTATAACATGAAAAAGTTCGTTTTATATTCTTTAATGCTTGGCGCTATAGTATCAACTACCGCTTGTAGAAATATAGAAGAAGATGGACCAACCATCGTTCAAGGTGGTAACGGAAACGGAGAGACTGAAAACCTTATTCTTTCAGGAAAAATCACATCGAATCTTACCCTTAAAGCTAATAAAATCTATAAGCTAAGAGGATTAGTATATGTAAGTAATGGAGCTACTTTAACAATCGAACCAGGTACAAAAATTGTAGGTGAGGCTGATAAAAACGGAGCTTTAATTATTACCAGAGGAAGTAAAATCATGGCAGAAGGAACCGCTGCCAACCCTATTATCTTCACATCAGAGAAACCAAGTCCTAAAAAAGGAGACTGGGCAGGTGTTGTAATTTTAGGAAATGCCCCTACCAATGCTTCTTTCGGAGGAGTAAACGGAGTTGGAGAGATTGAAGGTGGTATCAATAACTCTGAAGGTCTTGGTCTTTATGGAGGAACGAATGCTGCTGACAACAGTGGAATCTTAAAGTATGTAAGAATTGAATATGCAGGGTATGCTTTCTTACCGGATAAAGAGATCAACGGACTTACGTTCGGAGGTGTAGGTAATGGTACTACTGTAGATTATGTAGAAGTTGCTTATGCTAATGATGACAGTTTTGAATGGTTCGGAGGAACGGTAAACTGTTCTCACCTTATTTCTTATAAAGGCCTTGATGACGATTTCGATACAGATAACGGTTTCTCAGGAAATATCCAGTTTGGTATTGCAGTAAGAGACGCTCAGGTAGCAGACGTTTCGGGTTCTAATGCATTTGAATCTGACAACGATGCTAACGGTTCTCCTTTAACTCCGCAGACATCAGCTACATTCTCTAACATGACGATTATCGGGCCAATCAATTCTGCTGCTCCGGGCTCAATCAACTCATTATTCCAAAATGCATTGCAGATCAGAAGAAATTCAACAATTTCAGTATTCAACTCTGCTTTCACAGGATTCCCTGTCGGATTATTCATTGATGCTACCAAGGGTACACCAACTGATAACAACATTACAGGGAACAGACTATTCTTTGAAAACAATATTTTAGCAGGAAATACAACTCCTTTAAAATTCGGACCTTCTACTTCTACTCCAACGAATTATACATTAGCCGATCTTACCAATTGGTTTAATGCTAAAGGAAACACCATTCTTGCTTCTACAGCAGATTTAAAACTTGCCGGTGCATGGGCTCCTGCAGGAACTACTCCAAACTTTACTCCTTCTGCCGGGTCTCCATTATTGACAGGTGGAACATTCACAAATGCTAAATTAAGCACTTGGTTCAAGAAAGTAACCTACAGAGGTGCCGTAGCTGATGCTAACGATACCTGGTATGCAGGATGGACCAACTTTAATTTATAGGATTACATACAATATAGTACTTAGATTTAATTTCAAAAAAAAGCCTTCGGATGTATTTTCCGAAGGCTTTTTGATGCTCATCATTCGATATCACAAGAATCACGAATTTTCATTGTTAACAGATGTTTATATTGAATGAGTTTTCTCACTAAATTTTAAAGCAGACATGATACTGTTTGATTATCAGGTACCGGTTATTAATATTATATGAGTTTCAGCTAAAGCCAATTGGATTCATTTATTTCTTAAAGCGCGACAAAGCCCACTCCTATTGATGAAACAATTGATTTGAAAAATAAATATTGATACTAAGACACCCTTTAATTCTCAATTCCCCATTCCCCATTTTCAATTCTCAACTTTCAATTTTCAATTTTAAATTAACTTCGCCAAAATAAATTCCCGTTGTGCATCAGCGCTTTTATATCAGACATTCTGGAAACGGCTTCCGCTGAGCATGAAGCATCCGCCAGAACTATAGCCGCTTCATCACCTGCTTTCGGCCATTGCTGTACTCCTTTTTCATCCAGAGGAAGCGTGCTTTGTGTTGCAAACTGCAATGCTCTCGACAATGCAAATTCTGTCGCATAGCCATACAACTCTGCAATTAGATTTGCTTTCTGAAGCATACTTCCGGACCCGAAAGTACTCCAGTAATCCTGCACATTATCATTTCCTATTAATACGTTTACTCCATATTTTTTTAGCGTTGGAATTGGCATTATTGTTTTGTTGAAGGGTACAGAAGATGCTATTCCTACTTTTCCGGCAGCCAGTCTTTCCGCAATCTGCTCTGTTTCTTTTGAAGAAAGATGCGCCAGAGCAAAAGCATGGCTAACAAATGTTTTTCCCTGGAGTGCGGGATTCTCAATTGCCTTATCAATTAGATAATTGATGGTTTTCATCCCCGAATCTCCTACTTCATGAAGGTGAATATCAATTCCTTTATTGTGATCCAGGGCAAGCTGTACTGTGAAATCCATTACCTTCTCAATACTTCCGTCAATACTTAAAGGATCAAGTCCTCCAATAAAACTTACATTTTTAAGCTTTGCTGCTTCTTTCATTAACGGGGCAGTTTCTGTGTAATATACACCATGTTGCGGGAAGGCAACCAGTTCAGCCTTAAAGGAATCTTTTTTATTTTCAAGAGCCTGTTCAAGGTGTTCCAATGATTTCATTCCTGATGTAGCATCAATATTGAAATGAGTTCTTGCAAAATGAGTCCCGTAATGCTGCTGGAGGCTGATCAGCTGTTCCGCTCTCTCAACGGAAGTTTTCAACAGCTCAGGAATGATTTCCTGTTCATACGCAATCATATCTTTTACGGTTCTTCTTTTCGGAGAAAGTGCCTGCCATGGAAGTCCGTACCATGTTTTATCCAGATGGATATGCATATCCCTGAACGCGGGAAGCATGAGGTATCCCTGGGCATCTACAGCATTGGAAGCAGGATCGTTGGTCTTTACCGCTTTTATCTTTCCGTATTCAATCTCAATACTGAAAAGATCTGTTTTTGTTCCGGTTACCTCTTCATTTTCGTATTCAAAACCTGTTTCCAAACGGACGTTTTTCAGTGAATATGTTCCTTTTGCAGTTAATTGATAAGGGAATTGCATGATTTTAAAATTTTAATAACTACAAAATTACACCAGACGCTGTTCAAAACCGGTGTATCAATTATGTCTTATTTTGTATCAATTATTCTTTGAATTGTGAAGGAGTCATTCCGGTTTGTGCCTTAAAGAATTTTGAAAAACTGGCATGATCATAAAAACCGAGGTCGTACACAATGTCTTTCACTGACATTTCGGAAACTTTTAAGAGGCGTTTTGCTTCCAGCAGAATTCGGTCCTGAATAAGAGAAGAAGCTGAAGCATTAAGATTTTTCTTGCACACAATGTTCAGGTAATTGGCAGAGATATTAAGTTTATCAGCATAAAAAGAGACGGATCTTTCCGTTTTGAAATGTTCATCAATAAGGTGTAAAAACTTTGAAATGATTGGATTGGAATTATACACTTCAAAATCTTTGAAAGCACCTTCTACGGTTTTACTCACCAACAAACCAATCAGTTCACTTCTTTTTTTGATAAGTTCCCAAAAAACATTTTCGCCATTAAGCTCTTTTTGAATGGCCTGAAACTCATACAGAAAAGCATCAAAAACATCCCAGGAAAGATTGATAACCGGATGATTCTGATAATAAGAGGCAGAAAACCTTAAGGATGGCAGAAAAGTTTCAAACCAATCCCTGCTGATCATCAGCTGATACCCTATTGTTTCTTTTTCAATCACCCATTGATGCACCTGATCCGGAAAAACGAGATGAATCTGATGGTCTTTAACCGGATATTCGGTAAAATCTATGGTGTGTGAGCCTGCTCCATGCTCAAAAAGATTAATGATAAAGAAGTCATGTTTGTGTGGATCATCTATGGAACGTGCGCCATAGAGTTCATTGAACAGCAGATTGCAACCCCTCAGCTGATTTTCACTAAACTCCTGAATTCCTAAAATAGGAAAATGATCCGTATGATACCCCACTCTACCCGATTTTCTCCTAAAATTAATAAAATTTATGCAAGAACAAATATAAAATAGCCACAAAAGAAGCCAATGCTCCTTTTGTGGCTCAACACAACAACTAAATATATATCTAAGTCTACATAATATTAAACTCTTTCAGAAATAGCTTTTTAAAACTAAAAACTATGTTCTATCACTTTAATATTCTGGCAATCTCTTTAAATTCTAATGATTCCGCATGCTGCAAAGGTGTTTTTCCTGAATGATCAGGAATATTGAGATCAGCTCCGTTATCTTTCAAAATATGTACAATTTCCTGATATTTTTGAGTTCCGTTTCCAAGGATTACAGCTTCCATTAAAGCAGTCCAGCCTAATCTATTCACATGATTAATTGGAAATCCCTTTGCTTCAGCCAAAACTTTTACTGTTTCTACATGACCACGTTCACATGCAGGAATCAGAGCTGTACCATTATAACGGTTAAAGACCTCAAAACGGGCACCATGATCAAGGAATAGTCTTACCAACTCGGTCTGCCCGCTTGCTCCTGCATATAAAAAAGGACTGTCAAGCTGATCATCCTGAAGGTTAACATCTGCTTTATAAGAAATGAGCATCTTTGCTATTTCGGTCTGCTTCCCTATAGTGGCAATAAGAAGTAAAGAACGTCCATTATTATCCTTGGTATTGACATCAGCACCTTTATCCAAAGCCGATTTTACAGCAGCTCTATTATTTTTATTTACCTGATTTATGATATCACTTTCCTGCATCATCTCTTGTTTTGGAAAATCTATGGGCTTCTCTTCACAGGCACTCAGACTTCCAAATGCCAAAAGAAATACGAATACTTTCATTGTCATTCGTTTTTTGAATTAAAAAACAACATTTCCCTGATGTACCAGCGACTTCACTTCTGAAATCCTTGACACCGCTTCCGCTGAACAGCTTGCATCTATCAGTACAAAATCTGCCTGGTCTCCGGATTTAGGCCATTGCCGGGTTCCTTTATCATCCAATGGAAGAATGTTTCCTGTAGCCAGTTTTAAGCTTCTTGACAATAGAAATTCTGTTGAATATCCATACAATTGTGCCATCAGATTAGCTTTCTGAAGTACACTTCCTGTTCCGAAGGTGTTCCAATGATCTATAATACTGTCGTTACCTGTCAAAACAGTTACATTATGCTTGTACAATGTTGGAATCGGCATAATCATTCTTCCAAAAGGTATAGTAGAAACAATTCCAATCTTTGCATCCCCTAATTTTTCCGCTATTTCTTCCTGTTTGGCCCCTTCCAACTTAGCCAGTATAAAACAATGGCTCAAATAGGTTTTCCCTTTTAAGGAAGGATTTTCATTAACTTTTTTAATCAGATATTCTACTGTTTTCAAACCGGAATCAGCAGTTTCATGTAAGTGAATATCTATTCCTTTTTTGTTATCCAAAGCAAGCTGAACCGTGAAATCAACTACTTTTTCAATATTGCCATCAATGTTGAACGGATCTACCCCTCCAATGAAATCAATATCCATTTTCGCGGCCTCCTTCAGGTAAGGCGCTGAATCTGTATAAAACACACCATGTTGCGGAAATGCCACCAGCTCTGCTCCAAAGCCCTTCTTTTTATTTTCTAAAGCTTTCTGAAGATTCTTTAAAGACTGAAGTTTTGAAGTGGGTTCAATATTCACATGGCTTCTGGCATATGAAGTTCCTTTGGACTGCAATAATTCAATCATTTTTTCAGCTTTAAATGTTGAGTTTTTCAACATTTCAGGTAGAATTTTCTTCTCCAGCTCAATCATTCCCTTTACTCCTCCGGTTCTTTTTCTGACGGCTTGCCATTGATCTCCATAGAAAGTTTTATCCAGATGGATATGCATATCTTTAAATGCAGGCAGCATCAGCAACCCTTTTGCATCTATAGCTTTTGCATCAGGTTGGTTGGAAGCGATTTTTGTTATCTTTCCATTTTCAATTTCTACATAAAACAGATCGGTTTTGGTAGAAGAGACTTCTCCTTCTTCATATACAAAACCCGTTTCAAGACGGACATTTTTAAGGCTCTGTTTTCCTTTTACTGAGATGTTATTTTCATCAAAAAACGGGGATGCTGTCATGATGTTAGGGATTAAAGTAAGTCCCGCCATTGCCAATGCTGAATTTCTGATAAAATCTTTACGGGATATATTGTTGTCTGAAGCCTTCATTTCCAATCTATTTTATGACAAAATTAAAAAGTTCTGTCATGAACGAAGTGTATGGTTTATAACAACATCTGTATAATTTATTGATAAGTTATTTCATATCAATAAATTTATGCAGTATTCAATGCTCATTGGGAATTATAAAGAAGCGTGTTCATTATGTATGCGGATTATTTTTCAGATAAAAAAACCGGATATAAAATCCGGTCTGTTTATATTACTTATTAGAATATTCAAATTTTCTTACAGCTTCCAGCGTTATATCAAGCTCTTTATCTTTGATTGCGTCACTGATAAAGTATGTTTCATAACCACTTGGTGGAAGATATACTCCATTCTGAAGCATTTGATGGAAGAAGTTATTAAATAATGAATGATTAGCTTCCTGCGCCTCATCAAAGTTGGAAACTCTGTTGGTATCGAAGAATACAGACATCATAGAACCTTTTCTGTTAATTCTATGAGCAATTCCCTTTTCGTTCAGAATTTTTCCTATTTCAAAATCTAAGATCTCAGTTGTCTTCTCTAATCTGTTGAAAAATTCAGGATCATTTTTAATCAGCTGAAGTGTTTTTAATCCCGCTCTCATTGCCAATGGATTTCCACTTAATGTCCCGGCCTGGTATACTCCTCCTTTTGGAGCAAGATGATCCATAATTTCATTTTTCCCTGCAAAAGCTCCTACCGGAAGTCCTCCTCCGATTACTTTTCCATAAGTAACGAGGTCTGCTTTCACATTAAAAAGTTCCTGTGCCCCACCAAAAGCCAATCTGAAACCGGTCATTACTTCATCAAAGATTAATAAAGCACCGTTTTCATCACAGATTTTTCTTAAGTTCTGAAGGAAACTATTTTCGGGTAATACACATCCCATATTTCCGGCAACCGGTTCAATAATAACGGCTGCTATTTCTCCCTGGTTATGACGGAACAGATCTTCAACCTGCTCAAAATCATTATAACGGGCCAATAAAGTATCTTTTGCCGTACCTGCAGTTACTCCAGGAGAATTTGGATTTCCGAATGTAGCAGCACCACTTCCTGCTTTGATAAGGAATGAATCTGAATGTCCGTGATAACAGCCTTCAAATTTTACAATCTTATCTCTTCCAGTATATCCTCTTGCCAGTCTGATAGCACTCATACATGCTTCTGTTCCCGAAGAAACCATTCTGATCTGGTCAATATTCGGAACATTTTCAACAATGAATTTTGCAATTTCGGTTTCAAGTTCTGTAGGAGCCCCAAAAGAGAACCCTTTCTCTGCCTGGATTTTAAGCTCTTCAAGCACTTCAGGATGTGTATGTCCTAAAATTGCCGGACCCCATGAATTGATATAATCGATATAGGTATTATCGTCTGCATCGGTAAGGTAAGCACCTTTAGCAGATTTCATAAAAACAGGCACTCCTCCTACGGATTTGAATGCTCTTACCGGAGAGTTTACTCCTCCCGGAATGTATTTGTAGGCTTCATCAAATAAAGCCGAACTTCTTTGATACTTCATATAGTAGTTGATAGCTAATAGGTGATAGTCAGCAATCCAATGTCAACTACCAGACTATTAACAAAAATTAGTTTCTAGGTTTTTTGTCTATTAAATAAATCAATTGTCCTGCAGATGGCTGTTGTCCTTCATCCATTCTGTTTTTAGCATATAATTTATTTAATTTGATTCCGAATTTCTGAGCGATATCATGCATATCTTCTCCAGATTCTGCTTTGTATGTGGCTGTATTTCCTGTAGAGTTTTTGGATTCAAGGAAAACAATATCATTCTTCTTCAAAGTTTCACCTTCAAGCTCGTTCCATTTCATCAATCTGCTTTCGCTGACTTTGAATTTGTTGGCAATGAACTTTACGTCTGTATCTTCAGGGATTACAATATATTTAAGACCGTCATTAGGATGGCTTTTAATAAGAATTGAGTTAAGAATTTCAGCTTTCGTTTTGATTCTCTCTACTCTTTTCTGCTGCTGTGCGTAAGAAGTCTGTTTGTAAGGAACTTCTACGGTAACCGGCTCTTTGGCTTTTCTTCCTGCTTTTGCAGGTTCCAGCTGTGCCATGAAAGTTCTGTCGTCTTTCAGGTCCGGATACATTTTAAGAACGGCATACAATACTTCGTTAGAACTGGTATTGTCGTACTCATATAATTTATATTTTTCAATTTTAGTGATCAGGATGGCAGCATAGCGGGGATTGGTTGCATAACCTGCCTTTTTTAAGCCATATGCCCACGCTCTGTAGTCTTTCATATCCAGTTTGAAAAGATTTGCGTAATATTTTCTGGTAGATAAGAATATGGAATGGTCTTCATAAGACTGCCTTGGGTCTTCATATACACGGAAGCATTCATTGGGAGCGTCGTCAGTATGTTTCATCGTTTTACCGGCCCAGTCTTCTTTACATTTTATGCCGAAATGGTTTTTACCTTCCAACGCTAATCTGCTTTGCCCGCCTCCGGTTTCCAGAAGTCCCTGTGCTAGTGTAATAGAAGCTGGAATTTTATATTTTTCCATTTCTTCTACTGCATATTTAGCAAACTTCTGAATGTACTGATCTTCGGTTGCCCAGCTCTGGGCTGAAAATTTTGATAAAACTAAAAGGCTTATGGATAGAAAAAGTCTTTTCATGTTTTTCAATTTTACTTATATAATTAAATTTCTATTCTGTTTTTCTAAAAGCAGATTAGCGCCTTCAATTCCCTGTAGTCCTCCAGTATGAAAGCATAAAATCCTGCTGTTTTCAGGAAAAAAATCTTCTTCAATGAGTTCAAAAATCTTATGCATCATTTTTCCTGTATATATCGGTTCTAAAGGAATACCATATTTCTCTTTGAAATCATTGATAAAACGGATATTCTCATCATTTATCCTGCCATAACCTCCGAATCCTGAATCTATTAGATTAAAATTCTCTTTCAAAGTTAATTCAGATATTTTATTTTCCAGTGAAGCATCATTAACTACTTTAAATCCTACAACTTTCTGATTGTCTTCACAGAATTTTGAAATTCCGGCAACGGTTCCTCCGGTTCCGACTGCCGTGCAAAGATAGTCAAAATCTTTTGTTTGCTCATTGAGCATCATTTTCACCCCTGCCACAGCATCTTCATTGGTACCTCCTTCAGGAACCACTAATGCCTCCGGAAACTCTTGCTGAAGGAATTCTGTGAGTTTTTCTTTATGACGATATTCTTCACGGCTGACAAATTTCAGGTTCATTCCGTTTCTTTTGGCAAAAAGTAAAGTAGGATTATCTCGCCACTTATGTTCCAGCTCTTCTCCTCTTATGATCCCCAAGGTAGGAATGCCTGCGAGATTTCCTACTGCAGAAAGGGCCGCAATATGGTTGGAAAATGCTCCGCCAAAAGTGATAATATAAGGTTTATCAGGATCTCCTGCCAGATAGTTATTAATATTATAAAAAAGTTTCCAGTATTTGTTCCCCGAAATTTGAGGGTGGACCAGATCTTCCCTTTTAATGAAGAGCTTTATATTTTTATGGATTGGAATTTCCTGAATAGGAATAGGTTCTGTAGGAAGTTTTAATAGCATTTCAGTTTTGACTATTCAAGATTTATTTTGCAAAAGTAGGAAAAGATTTAGTGTTGTGGAGGTTTTATGTTTTTATAGAGTAAGGGTTCTTTTTTTGACCACAGATGACACGGATTTTCACAGATGATTGGACTTGAGATGAGAGGGGTTTGGGTTTGAGTAAAATTATATGTGTTTTGACTTATTTGGTGAGAGGGATGAACCCGCCGATCTTATTGGATATATGGAATATTGGGATTCATGAGCCTACATACATATCCCGAAATGGGAAATTCAACATTTATGATTCTATAAATATTTTCTGAAGTTCCAGAATTTTCTTTTTTTGAGATAGTTTAGGTTATTTTCATTGGCGTAGGCTTCTCTTTCAAATGAGATTCTTCTGTAAGCCTGATAGCTGTCTTTGAGTTTGAAAAACCAGTAATAATACTCAATGACATAAAAAATGTAGAAAAAAATAATGAGCATTTCCAGCTGCTGGCGTAGATGGATTTTTTCGTGATTGAGAAGTACTTTATTTTCCTTATCTTCGGGTTTCCTTATGAAGATAAAGGGAAAAAGAGCTATGCCGTTAATTTTTAATTTTTTTAATGGCTTTTGGCACACAATTATCATATAACAAATATAAAAAGTTTTTTGACTTGCATTTAACTTATGGCCCATTATGATATCAAAGAAGGTGAAGACTTTTACTATAACGAACAGGGATACAAAGTTTTTACAGAAAAGTTCCATCTGAAAAGAGGTCATTGCTGTAAAAGCGGCTGCAGACACTGTCCTTACGGGTACGACAAAAAGACTGATACATTCATTAAAAGTGATAAAAAAAATAAATAAAATAAAATGAGAAAATACATTTTTATTTTGTTGGCATCAGCTACATTAGGTTTAACTTCCTGTAGCCCTTTTCAGATACGCTCAGATTATGCTGAAACCGCCAATTTCAATTCTTACAAAACATATAAAATAAGAATTGACGATTTGAAACTGAATGATATTGATAAAGACAGAGTTCTGAATGAACTGTCGAGACAGCTTCAAAGCAAAGGACTTCAGTCCGGAGAGAATCCTGATCTTATTATCAACGTAAAAGCGAATCATAAAAAAATCACTGACATCAATACGACTTCTCCTTACGGTATGTGGGGATGGGGCGGCCCATTCGGATGGGGGGTTGGTATGAACAGGACATGGACCAGCAATTACAATGAAGGAGCACTAATCGTAGACCTGATTGATGCAAAAACCAATAAATTGGTTTGGCAGGGTATAGGAAGCGGAATTTCTGTAGATTCTCCAAAATCTAAACAGAGACAGATTCCTGAAATCATGGCTGAGATTATGAAAAATTATCCGCCACAACTGAAAAAATAAAATTTAAATCATCCATTATATAGCCGGTACATCTCTTGTGCCGGCTTTTTTATTTGTTTAAACGGTCTAAAGCATACCCTATTCATATTTTACAACTCAACTTTTTCTTTTTGCCAATTCATGACCCGCTCTACTAAGATTAAAATGTATTTTAAAGGTGAAATATTGATCACTTATTTAGTATTGCCTGTCAATTTTTGAATGTTGTACATTCAAAATTAATAATAATGTAATTTTTGATTGATAAAAATGTAGTATTCTTGCTAAAACTTGTATTGATATGAAAAAAATCATCTTATTCTCTGTATTTGCGGGACTTGCCCAAGCTCAGGCTCCTGCAGGATATTATAATTCAGCCAACGGACTGAGTGGCGCAGCACTGAAAACAGCATTAAGCAGCATTGTCACCAGCGGACATCAGGACAAAGGGTACAATGGGTTGTGGACGGCCTACAAAACCACAGATATTGATAAGGATTACGAAAATGACGGGTCTATTCTTGACATTTATTCCGAAAAACCTGTAGGTGCTGATCCTTATAAATATACGCCCGGAACAAACCAGTGCGGGACTTATTCTACAGAAGGAAACTGTTATAACAGGGAGCATATTATTCCTCAGAGCCTGTTTAATGAAGCTTCCCCAATGGTAGCTGATATTCACTTCATCAGAGCTACTGACGGGAAGGTAAACGGAATGAGAAGTAATTATCCTTTCGGAAAGGTAGAAAGTGCGACTTTTACTTCTAAAAACGGATCAAAACTTGGAAGTTCTGCTTCTTCGGGATATGCCGGAACCGTTTTTGAACCTATCGATGAGTTTAAAGGGGATGTAGCCCGTATGATCTTCTATTTTGTCACCCGTTATCAAAGTAAGCTTTCTTCTTTTACATCGGGAAATATGCTGGGAAGTTCTACGTTTCCAGGATTACAGACCTGGGAACTGAATGTTCTTCTGGCGTGGCATAATCAGGATCCTGTTTCTCAGGCAGAAATCAAAAGGAATAATGCGTCTTACAGTTATCAGGGTAACAGAAATCCTTTTATTGATAATCCCAATTATGTCAATCTTATCTGGGGCTCTTCCAATACAAACGGAACAAATACGAACCCTACTACTCCTTCAACGAACTGTGGAAGCGAAAGTTTTGAAACTATTCCGGCTGCCAGCGCTTCTTATTCCACTACTACCTGGAGTAACAACGGTATTTCATGGACTGCCACAGATTCGAGAACTGACCAGACAATCAATAATAAAGCGATTACGGTAAGAAGCGGCTCGTTAACTTCCGGTAATTCCGGAAATGGTATTGGTTCTTTAACGGTAACCACTCAGCTTAAGTTTACGGGAACTAACGGAACTTTTGATGTAAAGGTCAACGGAACTAAAGTGGGGACTGTTCCTTATAGTGCAACAGCGGCAACCACAACCATCAGTAATATCAATGTTTCAGGAAATGTATCGGTAAGCCTTGTGAATACTTCAACAAGCAACAGGGTCGCGATTGATGACCTTACCTGGACCTGCTATTCCGGATCTGCTTCAAGACAAATTCAAAGTATTGCAACTGATACTTCTGTACAAGGCTTTACCATTTCTCCTAACCCGGTTACCAATCAGGAGATTTTTGTAAACGGCGACCTTCAGCATGTTAAAAAGGCAGAAATCTATAGTCTTCAGGGTAAGGTTTTGCAGAGCATTGACCAGCCTTTCAAAAATGGCAATTCAATCAGGACGAGAAATCTTGGCCAGGGAGTTTATATTCTAAAACTGGATCAGTCTACCATGCAGTTTTTAGTAAAATAATCTTAAGATTTAAGGATATAAAAAAGGTTGGTCTCTGTTTTTGAGGCCAACCTTTTGTTATTTATTAATTCTCCCATTGATTATAACAGTATCGATTTTTTGATATGTTTTTTGACATAAAATTTACTGTAAACCTTTTGCTTATTCTTCATTATCATTTTAGAAAAATTTTATCTGCGTCTGGATATCCGGAGCTTTCCAAAAATTCTTTCCACTCTTTGTCTTTGAAAACAAACAGATTGCAACGGAGTTCATCGGGTTTATTTTCCATTTCCGTTTCATAGTAGTAATAAGTAAGATTTTTACTTTTCCAAATGGCAACTTCCTGACGAAATTTATTGGGAGTGCCAGCAATTTCATTGCCAGTAATTTTTGATTCAAAATTATTATGTATGGTATCAAAAACCGGAGTGTGAAGGGTTTTGTTTAAATTTTCAAAAAGTGCTTTCTGTTCTTTTTCTGTGTAAATATCGAGCTGATACATTCCCAGTTTGTCATTTTTTTCGTTGGCAACAGGCCCGATTTTCGGATCTACATTTCCGTAATGGAAAACTACTTTATTGGTGTTTTTACTGTTTTTACCGTCTAAACTTATTCCGTTAAAATGCAGTAATTTTTCTGATGAAAAAGCAAGTCTGTCATTCCCAATCAAGGTCATTTCATCAGCCTTTACCGTATCACTGGCGGCCATTGCCCCTGCGGATTTTAAGATGGTATTGATGTTTTCCCCCATGGGAAGAGCCGAAAGATTAAATGGTTCTGTCTGAATGCTGTTCTGAACTTCACTATGGTGTTCACATCCTTTCTTTTTATGCCCACTGCATGACATCACCGCTATACAGAGGAGTGGGATTATGAAGTATTTCAATGTTTTTGTACTCTTGTTCATGTATGGTTATTAAAAATCAGGTTATATTGTTTAATACTGACTTTTCCCGGCAATATAAAGTTTCCGGATACCTTTTAAGGTAAGATGTTTCAAATTCTTTTATGTTAAATGAACTGTGATAAAAAAGCTTATTTTTTCGATCATATGGTTTATTTCCACAATAGATACTGATTACGATCCAACTTTTTTTTAATATTTTTTCCTTGAATTACTGATTTTGTTTTTCTCTCATTATTTTAGACCAATCGGTAAACATTTTGGTAATAGTATTGGCATTTATCAGGCTGAAGAAGAACATTCCCATGAATACGGTAAGCCAGCAATATGCCAGTTTCACTCCATTTTTATCGGTAATGAAAAAGAGTATAAATATCGTGATTGCTCCTGCTATAAATGTAAAAAGCAATGTATACAACAGTGCATGAATGATATACATATTCAGTTTAAGTTTTCTTAAAACCCACCCAATCACCGCAATTGGAATACACAACAGGATCGGGAGAAACATGGCGCCAAATATGGCTACCTCCGGGTAATCAGCTAATTGGTCTTCCAATCCGAAAAAGCTATTAAAACTGAACCCCGTCATAATGTTTCTCTGAGTTTGTAATTTCCAGTAACGTTTTGTCTTTGTATCCTAACATTTTTGCTAATATAACGTTAGGAAATTCATGCGTTCCAATATTATAAAGATTTACGCTGTCGTTAAAAAATTCTCTTCTGTCTGCAATTTTATCTTCCAGTTAAGAAATCCTTTTCTGCAGTTCAACGAAATTATTATTAGACTTCAGCTCGGGATAGTTTTCAGAAACGGCAAAGAATGAAGAGAGTGCTTTTGAAGTTTCATTGGCTAATTCTGTTCTTTTATCTGCATCCGTACTGTTGTTATAAAAAGTTCTGAGTTCTGTAAGGCGGGTAAGCAGCTTTTCTTCGTAGTTCATAAAATGTTTGGCTACAGTAACCAAATTGGGAATTTCATCTGCGCGTTGCTTCAGCACAACATCAATATTGCCATAGGCTTTATCAACATTAAATTTAAGCATAACCAGCTTGTTATAAAGGTTGGTGAAAAAGCTGATGATGGCTATACCAAGCAGAATAAGTAATATGATTGCAACCGTCTGATTCATTATTGTGTAAGTATATAAATAATTATTAAAAGGATAATGGAACAGGTAAACATAAATGATCTCAGCAATGGCTGATATTTATTCCAAACTGTGATTCCTGATGATGAAGTAATTCCGAAGACTTTATGATACTCGTCTTTTCTGATGAAAGGAACTCCATTTTTAGAATCTGCATAGCCAACCAGCAGCATCTTCTGACCCTCTTTTAAAAGGGTTTCTGTGTATCTTTTACCACTGTGGCTGCTGCTATTGGTTTCTTCTAACAAAACCAACTCTATTCCTTCGGGCTCTACTTCGATCGTTCCGGTATCATCTGTAACCTGAAAGATATTGCATTGTGTTTCCTTATGAATGGTTCTATAACTTTCTTTACCGTCAGAATCTCTATCGATATCCTCGATGGTGTAATAGTATCCGATACAGGTTTCATTTTTTACTGGTGAGAATAAAGGATTCTTCATAATCAATTTCCCTTCAATTTCTGCCAGACCTTTTGCCACTGAATGTATCTTCGAGGTAGGAAGTGACGACTGGAGGCGTAAAAACCGTTTGGCAGCCGTGGGTCTCATCAGAGTAATAAAGATCAGTACAACAATCACCAGAGGTATAATAATGATGGCTTTTTTTGCATAAGCATCATAATTATTGGCCATTTCAAAAGCATATTCATGCAGCGGCATCTTATCTTTAAAAATAATCCACAGAATAAAATAAATAAAGCACGTGGCTATTATTCCTAAAATGATATATGCGATGTACGGTCTTCCCTTTTTTACTCCCATCTATTTTGTTCGTAACCTGAATAAAAATATCTGAATGCTATTCCAGTATTTCTTTTTTTTAAATGACTTTAAATTCTTCTTTTCCCTGTGGTATATGAAACATCAGATCTTCACTGGTTCATTTTTCATCCCATAAAAATTTGGGTGGCCTGCTTTATTATTGGTTTAGTTCATATATTTATACCAGGGAGAAGCCGGAGGTGTCGGATATTTTAATCCAAAAACAGCATTATTACGATAGGCATCTTTCGTCACGGAAATGTATTTATTTCTTATTTTACCATCATCTTCAACAGAGATACTGAGTATAGAATAATTTTTTCCATCATCCCAGAAGAAAGAAGTTGGATAGGTAAAAGAGTTTTTTTCATTTTGATTCCATGAAACTTTTTCCGGAGAAAGTTTTTTCAGCTTTTCAAAAATGGGTTTTACAAGTTGGGCATCCACAGTTGCTTTATCGGTAATAGAAGCTGTAGGCTTTCCATGTTTTTTTACAATTTTTTCGGCAAATTCCAGAGAGTATTTTTCGGCTGCATTGGTATCAACAGCTCCCACTTTTCCTTTGTATACGGTAATTCTTGTGCCCATTGTATTGTCTAATGGTATATTTGCATAGGATACTCCTTTGTTTTCATCAGCGTAATACTGAATGATATCTGCTTTTGCTGCATCTTTCATAAATACATCTTTGTTTTCAAAATCATACTTTTTCGCATCATCACCTAATGAAACTGATGACAGGTCAAATGATTTATTTCCACAACAGATATTGATCAATACTACAAAAATCAATATCAGAACTCTTGCTTTTTTCATAATGCTTTATATTTTGATGATTACTATAATCCGTTAATTTTGGTTATTAACCGTTTTTTAAAATATTTTTCATGATTTCAAATATATGAATACTATACAGGAAATATTAATTAAAATAAGCAATAATGCCAGCTTGAAAGACCAGTTTATTCTTTTTTTCATAGGATATGATGTGGTATAGGTAGAAATCAGGGATGCAAAAAATGCAGCAAATCCTGTAAAAATGCAACCTGCTGCAAACATTATCCAATCCAATTGGATAGCATTTGTATTCTCTGCTCCTGCTTTATCTGTTATCTTTAGTTTCTGTCCCAGAGCTGGTGGATTGTCACTGGTAATATCTATGGTTTTTATTACTTTATCACCATTGCCATCTGTATATTCTACTTTAGGAAAAAAAATTGCTTTGTCTCTATAGGTAGAATTTGAAAAGTTTTTAAACTTTGTTATTTCTTTTTTATATCCTACCACTGTCGCTTCATATTGTGGTTCATCAAAAGTTCTATATGCCTTTTCCCAGAAAAAGGTATATGATAATACGAACGCCATTGCATTCACGGAAATCATTATAGTTGAAATGATAAAAAGAAGGAAGGCTTTCTCCAGAAGGCCTCCTTTTTTTCCCGAATGATCTCTGTTACTGGCAAATTTCAAAAAGATTTTATATCCTTTGTACAGAGAAAATATGACAATAATTGCCACAAAACATCCTAAAAAAGTCATTTTTAAATGATTAAATAATACTGAATCCTTTTTCTTTTGTTCTCATATGAAGTTTGACTTCTAATTCTATATTGCTTTGTTTTTCAATATCCGGACTTTTGAATTGCAATGGTTGTGAGCCATCTTTTCTCATCAGCCTTACCAATTTTCCATATCCGATTATTTCAAGTTTCAGATCAGCTTCATTAAGTTCTTCGACTTCTAAGTTCTGAGAAAATAATTGCCCCGCGCTCTCCAAAAAGCTTTTTTTTCTTTCTTCTGTGTAATACAAAGCCTGTTCCTGCAATTTCATTTTGTCTTGTGACATTTCCAGATATTTCCCTGCGTTATGGCTTTGCAATACAGTTCTGATCTGTTTATAATATTGTAGGACATCTCTGAAAAGGTCTTCTTTTTTGATGTCTTTCAAGTCTACTGAATTTTGCCATCCGTCCAGTACAAAAGGAAGTTCAATTTCTATTTCACTTGTGATTTCAAAATGAGGATATTTTACATTTTCACTCAGTCCATCCCATGGTGATTCTATTTTCGGATGAAAAGCATACCGCGAGGCTTTCCAGTTATCAAGTTCTGCACAGAAAAAATCTATAGACATTGTATCATCTTCATCCAAAATATTTTTTCCTGAACGGGGATACATTCTCCCGGTCACTTTATACTTCCCGCTCTGAAGCAATGCCTGATTGATCATTGTATCACCTCCGAAGCCTCCTTCTTTTGTCTCATCTCCGTACCAGTCTGTCACAGGAACATCGTTTACATATATGGTTCCAGAACAGTACATTCTCGGATATACAGAATATAGTGGTTTTTTAAAATTATGCATAGATCAATTTAAGTTAAATATTTTTTTTCCAAATAGAAGGTTTCTTCTTTTATTGCTTTTTCTTCTACTTTAAAATTACTTTTCCACCAGCCTACTTCTCCTTCTATTTCTACCGACAGTACTACTCCCGAGAATTTCAGGATGGGCTGTATGAATAATCCTTTAGCATCGGAATCCAGTACAATATCACCTCCAAAGTAAGAATCTGCCTTTGCAGCAGCTTTAAACGTCATAATAGGTTTCGATTTTGTTCCTTTTACTTTTCCGATTTCAACACTGACACTAAGCTCTATGGTAGCTCCCATTTTTCCCCCTATGGTTGTTTTTCCCTGCATATTGATCCCGTTGATACTATCAATTTTCAAGGCATCAACAGTGATTTCCAGTTCTCCATAAAATGTTGCTGTAAAAGTTACGGAGGCCCCTAATTTTTCTAATCCTCCCCGAAATTTATTAATAATTCTTGCAGCAGCCGGGTTTCCGGTAGCTCCATACGAGGCCGCAGCAATGGCAGCTCCCAATATATCAATAATTACTTCGGCTCCGATTAAAGGTTTAAAACCAAACCCCACTTCACCAATTACGCTGAGTGTATTGTTTTCGTTCACCCTTTCCAGGTACCATTTTCCTACAACTGTAAATTTCGGATATCTGATATTAAAACCTACAGGTATTGCAGTTTCCTTCGCTGCACTCTGTGCATAGTTAATTGCATTTTGTACAATATTCACAGATGTTGCAATCATTTTTGCTACCAGCTCAATTTTATCTGCAAATTCATTGGTGAAACTTCTCTTTTCTCTCCCGGCGTCCCATTCAGCAGATAAACCTACCCCTATTGAGATCGGGACTTTACCTGTTTCATTCATTCTCCATCTGTTATACCCCGCCTGCCTGGATTTTTCCTGATGTTTTGCGTAGATATTTCCCGCTGGCATATTGGCTGCCTTATAATTAGATACATTCACCAAAAACTCAAGAGCGAGTTCCCATTTAATATCCGGATAGGCTTTTATCAGTACAGTAGTTGTTTTTTCATTGCTAAAATATCTGCAGCTATGAACATGCAAATGAAACTGATTCGGATTGGTAGCTGAAGGCCAGATGTATTCTATTGGAAAAGCATTCACTCTGGACAGGTTTGAGTATACTCCATAATTGAAAGAAGGTGTAGTAAATGTTTTTACAGTGTCTCCTTTATCTATTGCCTGTCCTACGTCTACCAGCAGAGCTTGTTTTTTATGTTTTCCTTTACTATCTCTGAAGCATTCATTGGTTTGAAAGCCTGTAATATCAATGATCAGATTTTTTTTTGTAGATATGCTAGGTGCTGTTACTTCATAATTTATAGTCTGTGCATCATGGGCGTTGAATACGAATGAGATGTCTACTCTACGGTTGTTTTCGTAGTCTTTCTCATTTTTGTATTTGATATGGTCTCTGCCCATTTTATCATCTGTAGGATCTACTTCTCCTTTTCCTACCGAGATTATTCTTCTGGGATCTAATCCTCCATCGGCAAAGAATTTTTTGACAACATCTGCTCTTCTCTGAGAAAGTCCTTTGTTGTAGTTTTCTTTCCCTATCACACAGGCATAGCCACTGAGATTCATTGTAGAATCTTTGTGTTCAAGAAGGAATTTGAGTACGTTATTCAGAATGGCTACTCCGTCTTTATCAATTACTGTGGAATCGAATTTATAAAAGATCGTTCTCTGAATATGTTCCTGTAATGCTGCGGATTTTATCTGGGTGACACCCTCTCCGTTTTTAAAGACTGTAACTGTTGTATTGCTGGCTTTTCCGTCCTTTGTTTCATTTTCAGTGATCTTGATGAGTTCAAATTTACATGGTTCCTGCCTTACGGAGTTTACATCCGGCATATATACTTTCGTCGGAGTCTGGTTTTGGGCTCCGTTGGTATTGGTAGTAACTATTTTATTTTTTACGTTCAGATAGATCGCATGAAGGTCATCACCCCGATTATCTTTAATATATTGTTTTGATGCAATATCTTTTACTTTAACATAAAACTCCTCTACATTCTGAATGTTGTCCACATACGCCATCCAGGCAAAGGTATTTTCTATTTTCAGATTTACTTCACCGTCTATTACGTCTACATTATTATATACATGTACCAGTTTATCTTTTTTCGCTGTCTGCTGGTTCCAAAGTTCAATGATAAGAGCGTTTCCATTGAGACCTTCTGTCATCAGGTTCAGGTGAACAATATGTCCGTAGGAAATATATTCAGATTTTTTATTGTTTTTAATGCTTTTGCTGTTCTTTTGTGTAGACCATTTGCTGCTTACAATTTTCGGATCACACCAGCCTTTTACATATAAGCCTGTATTATTTTTAGTATCTCTTACTCCGGAAAGACTGGCTTCTATATAAAACTGATAGCTTCCGCAGTACTGTTTGTCTATTAAAAACTTATAGCCGCCGGCAGAAGGCATCTGATTGATGATAATCTTTCTGCTGCTATTCTGCCTCATCCAGATAAGGGGCTTCTTTTTGTCTGCATCTGTGGTATCCGGCAGCCATTCATCAATACCGAACCGTACCCACTGATCAGGTTTTATGGTTACCCTTTGTCCTAAGACAGACATTTTCGGATAATAAAGTCCGCTTACAATTTTTATTTTTTTTACGCCTTTTGCCATTTTTTTATCATTTAGATTGCCGCATCCTGCCCTCCTCCTGAAGGCTGCTCATTATACATTTCCTCAGAATCTACCATCGGATTGATCTGCTGTTGAATATCTTTGTCGGCATTTTTAAAGTTCTGCTGGCTGGCTTCTGCTCTCTGTCCATGGTCTATAATCTCAATACAAGGTGTCCCGGCAACGGCACATACTGCTTTACTGTCTTCTATAATGATATACCCACCATTACTGAGCTGTACTTTCTCATAAAACTTCTGCCATTCTGTAACCATGATCTTGCAGGGCGGAGGCGGTCCTCCCATTTTGGTACAGTTCCCGAATGTATTTTTTTCAAATGTGGCTCCTCCTATTTCTTTCGTGGTAACGATGAGTTTTTTAGAAGCGCTTTTATCATTGGCATATTCTTTTTGATGTGTAAGTACTTTCAGCTTGTCGGGAATCTGCCCAAATTGGCATTTGCACATGGCGCCCTGTACTACAATATGTTTTTCTGCCATATTAATTTTATCTTTAGTGAAATGGTAATTTAGTTTTCATCAATTCCTGACACTGATACTGAAATCTTTTTCTCTTCCTGCAGCATAATACTGCACTCCAGATAAAGGGATTTCGGCAGTGAGGTTTTTTCTTTCATATAGCCTATTATTCTGAAATTTCCCTCTTCGTTCATCACAGGCTCATCTTCTATAATCAATGAAAAAGGTGATTTTCTTATAAAATCGTCAATATCTCTTTCTTCATGTAATTTTCCCGATCCTTCTACTGTAATCAGACCTGTTTCTCCTTTTAACGGATCTGCCTCCAGTGTAATTTTGTATCTGGGTTCAACAGCATTGTCCACTACCGGAAAAATTGTTGTCATTTCTGTTATATAGTCCTTTCCAAAACTTTGGTAAATCCCAAAGAATAAAGTCCTGATGAAATAATCGTTTTTAAGATACAGATCAATAGCTTCAGGCTCGCTGATTACTTTTTCAATCCTCCTGCAGTATTCGTCTACAGTTTCTCCATCAAATTCTTTATACAATTCTTCTTTAATTCCGGGCCATCTTTTGAGAAATACCTCAGCATTTTCAACGGCTTCAAATTTCCCGTTTTCATCTGTGCAGATCTGTAAAGGATATAAAACCTTTGAGGTCCTGTAAGCCAGCAAATCTGCAATTTCATTGACTTCCTCTTCATTAAGATAAAGGTTTGATGTACGGTCTATTTCAAAAAAATGATTCCCTTTTTCGGTTTTCAGCCAGCGTACTGATGTTTCATATTTGAGTTCGCTTTTATCTTCTCCTTTTTGAATGGTAATGACAACACTGTACCTCCGTACTGAGTTTTCAGGCTGAAAAACGAGTCTGTTTCCTTTTCCGAATTCTACCAATCTGCTTTTATCAGTAACAGCCGTTCGTGGAATAAATATTTCTTTTTGTACGGTCAGCTCTATCAGAATCATGTCTTTTACAGTGCATAGGTTATTATGAAATAACTTTAAAGCATCTGTACTCAGATTGTAAAGTGCTGCAATACTTTTTAAGGTTTCATCTTTCTGAACGCTATGTTTATTATATTTCTGCATAGATTTTAATGAATAACTCTTCTTCTATCTGACCTTGGATCCATTCCAATGCCTTCTCTTCTTGCAGACCAGTGCAGATATTTTTTGCGAAGATCTCTTAAATCATCCTGTTCTTTCACTTCTTTCTGATAGGCAGTATATTTTTCTTCCGGAATCGTTTCTCCTCCATAGGTATCGCGCAGTTCTTTGAATCCTTTAAATGTATAGGGTTTATTATCTCCCATTACATAGGTTCTGAGACGGTCTTTTACTCTTATTAGCAATGCATCGGATGAGATGGAATAGGTCTCATTAATCATCTTTTTGTCAGTAATGGGCAAAGTTTTCTCTATGCCATATTCAGCCATAAAATGTAAAGGAATGTAGCTGAATGTTTTCAGCAGGTATCGTGTTCCTCTTAATGATAAATAGAAACCGGGAGTAATGGTAAGCTGATCTTTCTCATACCAGCCTTCTGTTACCAGCTGTGTTTTTAACGCTTCCAGTTTACTGCTGGTTGTCCATGATGTTTCAACCTCTTCCCAGGTTTCCTGCCCGTTTTCATATGCTCCTCCTACGTCACAATGCACTCCGGGGAATGTTTTCTCTGTTCCGATATGCACTCTTGTAAGGTCAAAATTTTCCCTGTGTTCGTTTTCAGCAATGAAATGAATAATAGTCTGAGCTTTTCCTATATCATTAAGGCTTAGCTCCTCTACGTCGTTGGCAAAGTTCGGTACAGGTGACAAATATTTTGAATAGGAAGAAACGGTATCATAGATCCCGAGAAATCTGATTTTTAAAACGTCTACTTTAATTCCTGCTTCTTCCAGTTTGAGCCCAAGATGTCCCCATTTAGGAAGTTCTGCTCCTTCAACGTTTTTACCATCATCATCGGAGTATGAAGTAACGGTCATTCCATCATTCGAAACGGTATATGATTTCGCTTTATATTTTGCCTTTCCTATTTCATATACAAAATTGCGGGCAGCGGCTGCTCCGCGGCTGAAACCAAATACATCAAAAGTAATGACAGCTATTTTATCGGCTTTCTTTTCACTTTTTATGGTTTTTACTTTTTTTACAATTTCTTCGCAACCTTTTCTTACTTTAGCTCTGATCCCCGTTTCGCCTGTTCCGAAAGCATATCCCAGGGTGGCATCTCCTTTGGAATCTTCGGTACCAATACCTTCTATATAAATTCCAAAATTTTTATCATAGTTATCCCACATACGGGCCACATTACTCCAGTCGTTATTGTAACTGTTATTGTCTGAAGATTTACCTCCATATTTTTTATGGACCTCTGTTTTCCCTCTACGTTCTATAGTATTGGTTTTGTTATTTAACGTCCCGTCAAAAAATATCCCAATTGTAATGTCTAACACTTCCTCTTTGGATACGGACGGTGTATAACTTCCAAACTGATTGTTGTGCATCGTTCTTATTTTTTATGGATTGAAGGGAATATATTATTCTATCTTACGGGATACTCTGATTTTTGCTTTATTGATGGAAAGACTTTGTTTTTCAGCCACCAGAGAAAGCAACACCTGAGTATTGTCCTGATTTACTTTAATGGTAAAATCAATTTGTTTATCTTTACCCAACTTTTGAAATAATTCAAAAATTTCTTTTTCATCAAAAGAATCTACCCATACAGCATATTTATTCTTGTTCTTATCTCTCCAGTAAAAGCCACAAAACCTGGGAATGGCTCTGCTTTTATAAGTATTATCTTTTAAACTCTGATCAAAAATATTTTCCTGCTCACCATTATAACTGGTAAATCCAAAGTCTATCCACTCTGCTCCTTCCGGAAGGACCACAACTGGCTTCCAATTGTATTTTTCTCTGTAAACATTATAAATATCTGAGGGAGGGTAGCCTTGTTTTTTGATTTTTTCCAGAACTTCCGGTTTGAATGTTTTGTAAGAAGGATCGTTCAGCATTCTGTCTGCAAATCCCTCTTTAAACATATATTGAGCATTATCATATGCTTTTTCTCTTGTAATAAGAGTATCATGAGCCTGAAAAGCTCCAACCTCTTTTTGATTCCCCGGTCCTTTTATCCATAAAACAACTCTTCCCTGCGGAGCCAGTCCTACAACAAAAGAATTGTATGTCATTTTCTTATGAGTATCCTGGTCTACAAATCCTTCTTCAAAAAGGGTTTTAATTTTCTCTTTGTTAAGGTCCCATTTTCCAGTAAAAAACTTATTTTCCACCAAAGAATACCATGTAAAATCCAATTGATGAGGTATTCCCATCTTTTCAGTCTCTACACTCATCGTTCCTCCTTCTTTACCCCATCCTGTATTCTGAGTTCCCCAGATTGCATCAAAAGTGTAGCTGAAATCGTTTGCTACAATCGCTCCTTTATAAATTTCCATCGGGTATTCCTGTGGTGCAGAGACGGTTCCCAGCCAACTGTATTTTTCTTCCATTTTTTTATTCTGACAATTCGTTAATGAGAAACAACATATAATAAGAAGGGCCAGTATTTTACATTTATTTATGACCATGTGACATAATCTTCTTGTTACTTGCTAAAATCAGATTTTCCTTATGTGCTTCTACATTGATCTTCTTTGCTATTTTTTCCACCTTTTTTCCTACGCTCAGATGATAAGAATCTTTGACTGTTATGCGTAGATTGGCTGCTGTTTTTATAATCGCCATATCAGAAAAGTTTTGATTTTTCAGCACTGTTGAATTCTACGATCTTTCCACTCTGCATAGTCATATTTTCCAGCTCACTGAACATAGAGATTTCACCTGCGATTTCATTGGACGTTTCAGATTGTCTCTTGAATTCTTTCTCTATCATTTCTGTTCTGGTATCAGACGTTTCTGTAATATCTCCTGATGCGGTAAGTTTCATATCCTTTCCAGCTATAGAAATAATGTTGTCATTGGCTGTACTGGTAATACTTGCTCCTGCTCCTATCGTAATTTCTTTTCCGGCAGTGATATTGATATTGTCTCCTGCATTTAATGTAAAATTCTTAGGTGCTTTCATGCTGATATTCCCCTGTCCGTCCATAAAGTAGGTATTACCGCTTGGATCAAGAATCGTTACACTTCCTTCTTCATCATTCATTAGAATTCTGATTCCGCTTCTGGTCTGTATAGATTTCAGGTGATTGTTAACTCCCCCTCCTAAAGCGATTCCACCATGAAACATTCCTCCCATTACGAAAGGTCTATCCGGATGGCTGTGTACAAAATTGACCATCACCTGATCTCCGACTTCGGGAATAGCTATATATCCTCTGTTTTGGGTAACCTGGTCTGTTCCTCCCGCGTCAGGGCTCATCATTCGAATGAAATGAGTTGTATCATTGGTTTGCCAGTCGAATCTCACCTGTACTCTCCCCTGTCCTTCCGGATCAGTATTGGAGATTACTGTGGCTGTTTGTGGTTCTGCCTTTGGAATGGTATATCCAGGCTTTGGTAAAAATCCTGTATCTGCCGCTATTCCTACAAAAATACCATTATAATGTCCTCTTGTATCAATCTCATGTTCTACTTCTGTAATCATAATTTTTGTAAAATAAGAAGTTTCATTAGAATCAGGTTTACGCATTTGCACATCCACTACACAGCCGGGATGCAAAAAAGGAACTGTTGTATTTCCTGAGATAGAAAAAACATTTACAGCTTCACTTCCTGATGCACTTTTTTGTGAATATTCCACATCAAGATGAGTAGTAGCTTTAATAGGTGCAACTTGTAAAGCGGGTGTCTTATAGATAGAATCATTGTGACTATAAGCCGTATTTGCCAAATCGCTCACATGTTTTATAGGAGTAGAACCTGAAGTCAGCCTTTCATCTTTATTGCTGTTATACCCATAAAACTGTGGTCTGGTATGAACTGCTTTTAATTCAACTTTAATATTATGAGCGCTACTTCCATAGGTGAGAGTGATAGGTTTGTTCTGAGGCGGAAGTTTTCCAAAATGCAATACTTCACCGTCATAATAGAATTGCTCACCATAAGCTTCAGCCATTCTTGCCAGATAATTGTAGTGGGTTTCATCATACTGGCTGCTGTAAATAATCTGTGAAAAATTATTGGCATCTACCCTGATATCAAAACGGCTTTTATCCACTCCCTGCTTGATCACCTCTTCTGCAATCATTCCTATATTGACAGCCTGTGTACCTCCAAAACTCTGGATATGCGGTGCCCCGTCCAGAAGAATGGTCGGACTATACCCTGTAAGTACAATATTACCAAGACTCATCTGCTCCTGACTGAATCCTACTCCTGTAATAACTCCTACAAAGGTTCTTTCAGGACTGTTATCTATATCTTTATAGGAAATAACTACTGTAAGCCTTTTCCCAAGAAATTTATTGGCATCTTCCAATGAATGGGTCTGTCTGTCACCAAGCGTATCGTGAGCCAGGGTGAGTGTAAATTCGTGATGATACCGGGTACTTTGTTTAAGCTTAAAATGTTTGTAGTATTTGATAATCTTCCCTTCTATGACCACGGAAAGTTTTACCAGACGGTTGATTCCTGTATGGTGATTTTGAGATACACCATCTGCATTCTGCGTGGGGCGGAAAGACGCTGCTCTTGATGTTTCAGGATTATTTGACATATTTTGTGGTGAGTTGTTTATTTTTAGATTATTCAATCAAGCGGGATTTTTTTAATTAAACAAAAAAACTTACGCCCAGATTTCCTAAAGGGGTAAAAAAGACCGTCTTATAGAGACAGCCTTTTTTATATCTTTCTATGAAGATTTAGCTTAAAGGCCAAAGGCCATCATAAGATGAATTTCCGTAAGTGATACTTTCAGCACTAATGATAAAGCTGATAAGCATACTGTTACTGTCCAGAGCATCAAAATCCACTTCATGCTGGATTACATATCCGTTTTCCCATTTCAAAGAAATGAGTGTTCCTTCTTCATGAGATTTATTAAAAGTAATTTCTCCGCTAGTTGGTTTATATTTGCTGTTAAGTAAACTTTCCAGAATATCAGATTTCTCTGTAGCTTCAATTGTTACTTTAATAAGCGCATTGGATGGATCTGACGCCACACGTCCTGAAACGTCTGTAGATCTTGATACACTGTAATTCATTTTCAACAGCTTTTGAGCTTCACCTCCATTGAATTTTAAGATTCCTCTTGAATTTCCTGCCATATTCTTAAATTTTAATCTTTAATGATTACTTCCGTATATAAGGATTGTATAACAAAGATAGAGTTCATGGTCTAATTGAAAAAGTTTTTAGGCAACAGTTTCAGAAATTGTAGTAGTTCTACGACAATTTGAGATTTTCAAATTAGTTTTGATTATTTTCCTGCCTGAAAAACAGCATCATAGAGCTATATGGAAATACCAGAGATTTATTGAAAAACTCTGGTCTTTATCTTTTAGACCAATAAATTTAATAATGTTTATAAAAATAGGCACCGATCATAATGACAAGATTGATGGCAACCAAGCTCATTAAAATGGTTCCATACTTCCTCTTTCTATCAATAAAACTTACCCCTAGAATAAAAAGAAAGAGCAGCAAGGTATATACTGCCGGATACATATGAAATGCCTCAGAGAACTTTCCTTCAAAAACAAGGACTATAGCTCTCTGTGCTCCGCATCCAAGACATTCCACACCCAGAAATTTTTTACTGGGACAGGTAAGCATGAAGTCTTCAATATTCATCTTTACGGGTTTAAGCTACTTACTAGTTATGACGAAATTTTCGCTCTGGTATACTGATGTGGAAAAAAACACTCTTCTTTCATCTCAAAAGCGCCCTGTACGGCAATGTACGGGTTTCTTAAAATTTCCCTTGCTACGAAAATAAGGTCAGCATCTCCTTTCTGAAGAATTTCTTCAGCTTGCTCTACTTTGGTAATTAACCCCACAGCTCCCGTTTTTACAGCAGCTTCGTTTCTTATTTGGGAAGAGAAAGGAACCTGATATCCATCGAAAACAGAAATTTTTGCTCCATGAATATTTCCTCCGCTTGATACATCAACCAGATCAACGGAATGTTCTTTTAGAATCTTAGCTAACTCTACACTATTATCAATGCCCCATCCGTTTTCAGCATATTCTGTTCCTGAAATTCGTACAAAAAGGGCAGTATTTTCATTAAGTTCTTCATTCACTGCATCTACAATTTCCAGCAGAAACCGGATTCTGTTTTCAAAACTTCCGCCATATTCATCTGTTCTGATATTGGAAAGTGGTGATAGAAACTGATGAATAAGATATCCATGCGCGCCATGAAGTTCAATGATATCAAAACCTGCATTTACAGCTCTTCTTGCTGCTTTTTTAAATTCCTGAATCAGTTCTTTTATCTCGTCTGTATTTAGAACATGAGGAATTCTTTCTGACGGATGGTAAGGAATAGGGCTTGGAGCAACTGTTTCCCAACCTTCTTCAACAGAAATTTGAAGATTATTCCATGTAGAGCCTTTTCTTCCTGCATGAGCCAGCTGAATTCCTATCTTACTTTCTGAATTCTTATGAACAAATTCAACAATCCGCTGCAGTTTTTCAGCCTGTTCCTCATTCCAGATTCCCATACAGT
The DNA here is from genome assembly GCF_057799275.1 of Chryseobacterium sp. 14P4.3.2. Classification (NCBI taxonomy): domain Bacteria; kingdom Pseudomonadati; phylum Bacteroidota; class Flavobacteriia; order Flavobacteriales; family Weeksellaceae; genus Chryseobacterium; species Chryseobacterium sp. 14P4.3.2. The sequence goes on along the minus strand of NZ_JBYOKO010000010.1, from coordinate 21,422 downwards.
GATTGGTAATCCTTCCTCTTGGTTCTATTCCTGTGGCCTCAACCATCAGTAATCCGGTTCCTCCCTGCGATCTGCTTCCGTAATGAACGAAATGAAAATCATTGGCTATTCCGTTTTCACATGAATACATACACATAGGAGACATTACCCATCTGTTTTTTAACTCTACGTTTCTGAATTTTATTGGTGTATATAACATTTTATCTTTTTAAAAATTGAACTTCATCTTAGGAAGAATAAATATTGCCCACTTCATTAAAAAGAAGTACTTTTACCCCCTTTTTTAGTCTACAATATATGAAAAAAGACATACAGATCAGTTACGAATATTTTAAGAATAGCGGTGAACTGAATGATATAGAAAAAAAACTATTTGAAAGAGCCAAGGAAGCGCGTGCAAATGCCTATGCTCCCTACTCTCAGTTTTTTGTAGGATGCTCCGTACTATTGGAAAATGGAGAAATCTATTCCGGAAACAACCAGGAGAATGCCGCTTTTCCCTCGGGGCTTTGTGCTGAAAGAACTGCCTTATTTTGGATAGCAGCCAACTTTCCTTATGTGAAAGTAAAGAAGATCTTCGTAGTGGGTGGTCCGAAAGAGTTCCATGAGAAGAATCCACCGATTCCTCCCTGTGGAGCCTGCCGGCAGAGCTTAATAGAATATGAAACCAAGCAGAATGAGAACATTGATCTTTATTTTTCAAGCATGAATGAAGAAGTTGTAAAAGTGCACGCGGTGAAAGATCTGCTGCCTTTTTACTTTGATTCAACATTTTTGTAAGATGTACAGCGTACAAAAGCTGTCATCTACAGTTTTTACCGTGATATAGAGTCTTATGGGATTTTATAGATGATAATTAGTTTAAAACCTGTAGAATTTCTGCAGGTTTTATTTTTTTTATTTCTCTTATCTAAAAATATAAAACGCTCTGTACCTATTTTTTTAAAATCTATAGAATAAACATAAATAAGGCTGCCTCTATCACTGAAACAGCCTTATTTTTTTTACTAATCTACTGATTCTACATCATCTTCATCCTCGTCTTCGTCTTCATATTGCTCAAGGTAGTAAGTAAAACTAAAGTCTTCTACTTCTTCTTCAGCGTCTTCCAGTGTAGTCAGCAGATCTTCAAAAATCTCCAGCTGATCTACAGTCATGTTTACGAATTCAAGGTGGAGAGGCATTTCGAGTTCTCCGGTAATGGTATCCGAAAGCGCATCAAGATTATCTCCAAAATAGTCAGGAAGCTGAATTTTTTCCTTTAATTGGGTGTAAAAATCTTCATAATCACCTATGTCTGTAAAATCTATATATACTGTCTTCATATTGAACTAAATTTCCAATTTTTATTGATTAAAAAAGTTTTGCATTTTTTGCAGAAGTCCGTTTCCACATTAGTTGGATTTTTACCTTCTGCATTTCTCATAAAACACGTTTTTTCAGGGCAATGCCTCAACCCTTGTGTATGTCCCAGCTCATGAATGGCTACTTTATAGAACTGTTCATCTGAATTTTCTTTGCTCAGTCTAAAGTTTGAAGCCACACAGGCTTTTCCAGGTGTATATCCCAGTCCCATAATTCCAAAGTCTTTTATTTTACCTCTGGCTGCACTTATATCTTTAGAAGTTAAGCCAATTGTTACAAAACCTTCTTTAGTTTTATGGCTTAAAAACTTAATAATTGAATCTGCCCGATAACGGTTTCTTTCTTTATAATAAGTATTTTCCGGAAAATCTATCACTTCAAGAACCTTTACATTAGGATATACTTTTTTTATTCCGTTCGCTATCTTTATCACCTTCTCAGGTTTTAGGTCTTTAAATGGTTGTATAAGGATAGTTACAGCCGGCTTTTTTTCATGTTTTTTTACAGTATTTTTCTTTTCTGAGCAAGAGAAGACCAGAAATAATACCAACACATAAAGAAGGCTGTGATTTTTCAAAATTAAAATTTACAATAATTTAAATACAAACTAAATTTGTCATGGCTTCGCCACTATCGCTTGTTGCAATGACAGTTTATATTTTTCACCATTTACTGTTTTTCAAAACTCTTATAATGGTTTTTGGTAAGGTACACGTCTCCATCGCTGGTATAGATGATTCGGTCTGCATTTCTTCCTCCGCAATGATAATTGACATCTGCTTCAAAATATTTCTCACTATCCGGCAGTCTTCCTTCCCTGTTGCCAAATTTATCTCCACCAATAGCTTTTCCGGGAATGGCATCGCAAAGATTTCCTTTTGAAGGATTCCACCCCTGACGTCTGGCTTCATTTTTTGTAATATAATAATCCGGCAACCTGTGATTCTGTTTTATATAACTAATCACCGTTTTTTCTTCTGTCAGTTTTTCAATAGAATTCTGTGGAGTTGAGTTTCCGGTATCATACTGCTCTGCTGTTGAGGTGCTGCTATAATTTACAACTTCTGACTTTGCAGAGTTTGGCTGATCTTTTTTATCTGTAATAAAGTTTTTATAGATATACATCACAGACATCCCGAAAAGAAGTCCCAGACATATAAAAAATACAGATCTTATTTTACCGTTCATAATAGTGTTGTATTAATTTAACAATGCAGCAATGAAAGTACAAAACATTGGTAAACTGTTATATTGCTCTATTCATATTATCTATTCACTTCTCCATTCTTCAGGAATGTCACAGATAGGAATAGGGTCCATTTTATGTTTTGCCGCTTTATGCATTCTGTCGAAGATCAGGAAAACTTCTTTATCTCTTCCTTCGTAATCCTCAGCAGTCTTGGTTCCATATTCTTTCTGAATTTTTTCCAGTTCCGGATAGGTAGCACCAATCTGTTGTTCATCTGTTCTGTCTACATCCCAAAGCCCATCAGTGGGGATTGCTTCCTGAATACTTTTTATAAGGTTCAAACCTTTTGCCAGGGCATAAACTTCTGTCTTGTAAAGATCAGCAATTGGAGAAACATCTACCCCGCCATCACCGTATTTGGTATAAAATCCAATTCCGAAATCTTCCACTTTATTTCCTGTTCCACATACCAAAAGTCCGTTTAGCTGTCCATAATAATAAAGGGTAAGCATTCTCAGACGTGATCTGGTATTGGCAAAAGCCAGTTTTTCATTAGGATACAGATCATCCTTTACATCAAACGTTTTGTAAAGTTCTTCAAAAGCAGGAGTAAGATCAACAGACATTACTTCTACATTCGGGAATCTTGATTTCAAATCATCCATATGTTCCTTTGCGCGGTCTACCTGATCGGCTTTTTGACGGATTGGCATTTCGATCAGTAAAGTTTTCAGCCCGGTCATTGCTGCTAAAGTAGAAACCACACCGGAATCTACACCTCCGGAAACCCCTAATACATACCCATTCACTCTTGCTTTTGTAGCATAATCTTTTAACCAGCTTACAATATGATCTATCACTTTTTGTGTCTGCATCGTCTATATTTTTTAATCTATTCCAAATTCTTTAGGGTATTTTACCATCCCTTTTTTATTTTTTAATCCGTCATTTACCAGCTCTATAGCCATTCCATTTTCTTCGGGAATTTCAAACGGAAAAGAAATCCCAAAATTACTGGTTTTTTCGTAACCAAACCTAGGATAATATTTTTCATGTCCGATAAGGATGACTGATTGATATCATAATGCCCTAGCAATACGATGACCTTCACGAATAGGCAGTCCACCAATTCCCTGATTCTGAAATTCAGGTTTTACCGAAACAGGAGCTAATGCCAGAGATTCAAAGGATTCCTGATCATTTACAATTTTTATTTTTGTAAACAAAATATGCCCTGCAATGCCGCCGTTTTCATCTTCAGCAACCAAAGAGAGCTCTGGAATAAAGCATCAGATTTTCTTAGCTTTTCAACAAGAAACTGTTCTTGATGATCACTATGTTCCATCTCTCTGAATGCCTCTTCTGTCAATTCAAAGACCTCTTTGTGGTCTATAGCCTCCTCCTGCAGTATTGTTACCTTACCATCTACTTTGCCTGTTTTTCACGCTTCAGTTCATACCAGAAGCAGATTCCATCCGGTTCTTTAAATTCGCTTGTTTTTTCAAATCCTAACTTTCTTAAAATATGATTGGAAGCATCATGTTCAGAATGTGCATAAGCATAAATGGCATCTGCACCCAATTCTTTAAAACCATAATCAAGGGAGGCAATTCCTGATTCTACGGCATATCCTTTGCCCCAGGCTTCAGGTAAGAAGCGGTATGCCAGTTCCAAAACATTTTGATAGCCATTAACTTCTTTAGTTAATAATTTTAATCCGCTCCATCCCACTACCACTGCTGTCTCTTTTTCTACAACAGCCAGTCTTCCTACTCCATTTTCTTCGTACTGCTTCTGAATCATCCTGATGACTTTTTTTGACTCATTACTATCCGTCAATGGAGGAACTCCAATATATTTCATCACTTCAGGATCAGAATCCATCATAAACATACGCTCAAAATCAGCATCTTCCAGCTTTCTCAAAATAAGTCTTTTAGTTTCTATTTTCATAGGATTAGTTTTATTGTCTGGTAACAAAAATAGTAATATCGGTTTTTGTACCTTTTTTTACATCCGTTTCCTTCATTTTATTTCCGGTTACATTCAAAGTTTGCAAGCTTTGACTGCCAGAAACATCTATTTTCTGAAGCTTGTTATGTTCTACGTTCAGCTTTCTTAAATTTTTAAGTGAAGTAACATCAATTGTTTTTAATTGATTTAAAGATAATGTTAATTGCTCAATTTTTGGTGTCCCTTTCAGTGAAATCCCCTCCAAAAGGTTATGATCAAGATATAATGAGGTAAGATTTTTCAGATTTTCGGCTTTGAATGAAGATATTGTGCATCCTGTACAGGAAAATAATTCCAGCTTGTCAAAATTATTCAGTGTAATTTCAGGAATAGCATTATCATCTATAATGACCATTTTTATATTCTTAAAAAAATGCAGATCATCAATGGATCTAATCCCTTTCTGAACCAAGAACAAGTTGAAAACCCTCTCTGCTTCCAGTATTTCGAGTGTTCCATTCTTGTTTTTATCAAAGTTTTCCAGCACTGCTTTTTCAAAATTCTTGTCTTTAAATTCAAGTTTTTGTCCATGGAAAAAAGGAAGTCCCAAAATAAGGCTGAGGGCTGTAAATATTTTAATTTTCATCATGAATTGTTTATTTAATCCTTATTTTTGTAAACTTAAATTCCATGTAAAAATAATGAAGATTTTTAGATATATAGCGCTTTCTTCTATTTTAGCTGCCGGACTTAATTCCTGCAAAAAAGAGTCTCAAAACCAATGGAAAGTAGAGGTAAAAGATACTGCCGGAAAGATTGAGATGACAGATATTTCCAAAGAATTCTACAATACCGGTGTTCCGTTGGATCAGTTTAAGGCAAAGTTCCCGTGGTTTCAGGGAAGTGTTTCTGATGCCGATTTTGGAAAGAGAAGAACAGATGCCGAAGAGGTAAAAATCTACAAGGAAGCTATTGGGAAAATAGATCAGGCAAAACTTCAGAAGGAGCTTCAAAATTTATTTTCGCATATTAAGTATTATTTCCCACAATTCAAAAGCCCTAAAGTATACCTGTTTTCATCTGCATTGCAAATGGTTCAGGATCCTATCTTTTATGATCAGAAAGGAAATCTTCTGTTCATTGATATTACCGGCTTTATGGGAGATGGAAATACTCACTATAAAGGACTTGAGCAGTATTTTCAAAAATCCATGAACCCTCAGAACATTGTTCCAAAGGTATCACAACTTTTCGCTGAAAATATTGTTACAGAATCTTCAGATCATCAGAAATTTATTGACCAGATCATTCTGAATGGAAAAGTAATGATTCTTCAGGATGCTTTTCTTCCGGATGTCCCGGATTACCTGAAAATGAACTATACCAAGAAGCAGTATGAATGGGCAACCAGTAATGAAGCCAATATCTGGAACTATTTTGTGGAAAGCAATCTTATTTTCGGAGATGATCCGAGATTGGGTGAACGTTTTATCTCACCGGGTCCGTTCTCAAAATTTTATACTGAGATTGATAATGAATCTTCGCCACAAATCGGAATTTTTACAGGATGGCAGGTCTGTAAGTCCTATCTTAAGGAAAAACCTGAAACAAAACTTACTGATTTCCTGAAAATGGATGCTACAACCATTTTTAATCAGTCCGGTTATAAGCCGAAACTTAAATAATAGAAAATTTTAGAATTTAGAAAAAATAGAAAAAATGAGAAAGACTCAGATTACGATAGATGTAGAGCTTGATGAAAACCATATCCCGGAAAGCATCACATGGAATGCTCAGGATGGAGGTATTGAAAAGGAGGAAACTAAAGCAACAATGATCTCAGTATGGGACGAAAAAACAATGGAAGCTTTAAGAATTGACCTTTGGACGAAAGAAATGCCTGTAGATCAAATGAAGATGTTTATCCACCAGATTTTAGTTTCTTTAGGAAATACTTACCAGAGAGCTACCGGAGAGGAGGATGTAGCACAGTGGCTGGAAGAAATTGCTGAGGAGTTTGCTGTAAAGTCTGCCATTAAGTAAAAATACACAATATACAACGAGCTGCAGGCAGTAAGCGGTAAGCTTTTTGTATTCAGCTATAGAGCAAATTTTAATAAAAACAATCAGCTTAAGCAATATATCCTATTGTTTAATGCTCAAAGCCTAAAGCAAAAAATTATGAATTTTAATACAAAAGTAATTCACGGAGGGCAGCATCATGAGTCTGCAACAGGTTCTGTAAATGTTCCTGTATTTTTAACTTCTACGTTTGCACAGAAAAGCCCGGGAGTACATTCCGGATATGAATATTCAAGAGCAGCCAACCCTACCAGACAGGCATTGGAAGATTCTTTAGCAAGTATTGAAAATGGAGCTAGAGGATTGGCTTTCGGTTCAGGTCTTGCAGCAATCGACTGTGTTTTGAAATTGTTAAACCCAGGTGATGAAGTAGTTGCAGTGGATGATCTTTATGGAGGCACCTATAGAATGTTTACCAGACTTTTTGAAAAATATCAGTTAAAGTTTACTTTCGTAAATTTTGATGATGTTTCTAAAATTGCAGATGTTATCACTGATAAAACAAAGCTTATCTGGGTAGAAACTCCTACCAACCCGTTGATGAAGCTGGTAGACATCAAAGCAGTTGTAGAAATTGCTAAAGGAAAAGATATTTTAGTAGCAGTAGATAACACTTTTGCTACTCCTTATATTCAAAGACCCATTGATTTGGGTGCTGATATTGTAATGCACTCTGCTACCAAATATCTTGGTGGGCACTCTGATGTTATTGCAGGAGCACTTATTGCTAAAGATGCTGAATTGGGAGAAAAACTTCACTTCATTCAGTTTGCCAGTGGTGGTATTTTAGGACCACACGATTCTTATCTTGTATTAAGAGGGATCAAAACACTAGCCTTAAGAATGCAGAGACATTCTGACAATGGTCTTGCGGTAGCAAAATATCTTGAGACTCACCCTGCTGTAGATAAGGTAATCTATCCAGGACTGGAATCTCATCCTCAATATGAGCTGGCAAAATCTCAGATGAGGGAGTCAGGAGGAATGGTTTCATTCACTTTCAAATCCGGAAAGAAAGAAGATGCAATCAAATTCCTAGAAAAGGTAAGGGTATTCACACTTGCTGAATCTTTAGGAGGGGTTGAATCTTTAGCTAATCACCCTGCATTAATGACTCACGCGTCTATTCCCGCTGAAAAACGTGCTGAACTGGGAATCACGGATGACCTGGTTCGTTTAAGCGTAGGTATTGAAGATGCTGAGGATCTTATAGCAGATCTGGAAAAAGCTTTTTCTTAATATACAATAAACTGAAATGAGAAGGATGAATCATCCTTCTCATTTTATGATCACCACCCAATATGAAAAGCACAAGAAAAGCAGTTATCTCTGATTTACCTCAACTGGCAGAACTATTTGATCAATACAGAGTATTTTATCATAAAGAATCTGATATTTCTGCAGCTAAAAATTTTCTAAGAGAAAGACTTGACAATAAAGACTCTGAAATTTTTGTATCAGAAGAAAACAGAATACTGACAGGTTTTGTACAATTATACCCCATATTCTCATCTACAAGAATGCAGCGCTACTGGCTGCTGAATGATTTATACGTTAATCCTAATCACAGAGGAAAAGGTTACTCAAAAAAACTTGTCGAGGAGTCTAAAGAATTATGCAGATTTTCAAAAGCCTGTGGAATTTTACTGGAAACAGGGAAAGGCAACGACATTGGAAATCAGTTATACCCATCCTGCGGATTTAAACTTTACGACTCTGTCAATTTCTACGAGTGGAACAATTCATAATATATATATTGTATAATGTATTTATGATTACTGTTTATCTTGTACCTTGTAACTCGTATCTTAAGACCTCATATTACAAAACATTATTCACAACTTATACTATAAAAAAATGACAGATTTTCAAAAATATATTCAGAGATATTTAGACCTTATTCCTTCTGATAACTTATTAGGAGAGTTAAAAAAATCAGCAGATAAAACCATAGGAATTTTTTCTAATCTTACAGAAGAACAATCTACATTTGCCTATGCGGAAGGAAAATGGACATTGAAAGGAGTACTGCTGCATCTAGCAGATACGGAAAGAGTATTTCAGTATAGAATATTAGCTTTTGCCAGAGGAGATCAAAATAATCTTCCCGGTTTTGATGAAAATGAATATGCTGAAAAATCTTTTGCGGATAAAAGATCTTTAGAATCACTATTGGAAGAATACAAACTTGTAAGAAGATCATCTCAAATCCTGCTGGAAACTCTTCAACCTTCTGCCTTACATAATACAGGTATGGCCAATGGCCACGAAATATCGGTAGAAACCATAGGAAAACTCATTGTAGGTCATAATTATCATCATCTTAATATCATTGAAGAAAGGTATTTATTGAAATTAGGATGGATGTAAAGTTTTGGCTAAAGCCAGAGGATTTTTTTCTTAATTTTTAAATGGGCTAAAGCCCATTTCTGTTGAATTTGATAATGTATGGTATTATTATTAAGCATATAATATTTAACAGCTTATATCGATTTTAATAAATATGATATTACTATTTTAAGCATGAAAATTACATCCATATCAAAATGTAGTTTAAATTATATTAAATTTCACAAGCATACCATAATTACTTTAATCAATTAACACATTCACAATAAAAACATCAATAGGAACGGGCTTTAGCCCGTTTTTCATATAAGCAAACCCTCCATTGGCTTCAGCCCAAACATAATTTTAAAATATTATATTTGATAAAAACAACGCAAATGTCATTTATTAAAATTTATATCCATCTTGTTTTTTCAACAAGAAACCGAGCTCCAATTCTTAACACCTTCGATGTAAGAATAAAGGTCTGGAAACATATTAAAGAATACGCTACAGAGAAAGGAATCTTTTTAGATATGATTAATGGATATTCGGATCATTGCCACTGTTTAATTTCTCTTGGAGCCAATCAGAATATTGAAAAAACTGTACAATTATTAAAAGGTGAATCTTCTTATTGGATTAATAAAAACCATCTCACAAAAGAAAAGTTTGCCTGGCAGGATGAGTATTTTGCAGTTTCAGTTTCTGAATCAATCGTAGACTCTGTAAGGAATTATATTAAAAATCAGGAAAAACATCATCAGAAAAAAAGTTATACCGATGAATATAAAGAGTTTATTGAAAAATATCATTTTAAAATATAGGTTTTAGCTAAAGCCGAAATTTCTTTTTTATTTTTTGTTGAATTGGATAAAACCGCAACATTACTATTGAATAATATTCGCAATACCCATTAATAGGAATAGCCTAATGCTCATTTAAAAATAAATTCCCCTTCATTGGTTTTAGCCGAAACCTATAAAACCAATCATATTTATATCTTATTTTTTTGCCCAAATTTAACAGATTCTCTACCTTTATAGACTGGTTTGAATTCAGGTAAAATTATGGAAAACATTATCGAAATATTAAAGTCTGGCGGAACTATTCTTTACCCTACAGATACCATCTGGGGAATTGGCTGTGATGCTACTAATATAGAGGCGGTCAATAAAATTTTTGACATTAAGAAACGTGAAAAAAATAAATCTATGATCATCCTTGTAGAGTCAGAAAAAAGACTCCAGGATCTTGTGGATGTTCCGGAAATGGCTTGGGAAATCATTGATCTTAGTGAAAAACCTGTGACTATAGTTTATGAAAACCCTAGAGGCTTACCTAAAGAACTTCTTGCGGAAGACGGGAGTATCGGTATTCGCCTTGTAAAGAATGATTTTTGCAAGAAACTGATTTCAAAACTGAATAAGCCATTGGTTTCTACTTCTGCCAACTTCAGTGGTGAGAAAAGCCCTTTGAAATTTTCTGATATTTCTGAAGAGATGATCAGTCTTGTGGATTATGCCGTGGAAGAAGATAGAGAAAAAGTATCTGAATATTCAGGTTCTTCGGTGATCAAAATATGGAGTGACAACAGGATAAAAGTTCTTAGAGAGTAAAAACCTTTACTGATCAGTTTATTTTTTAGAGTCTTGGCGGTAAGCATCGGCAGGATTTCTTTTTTTTAATTCTATCTTTGCAAACTCAACTCATAAAATATAGGCTATGAATCATCAAGAATTTGCTAAGCTATGGGTAGATGCCTGGAACTCTCATGATTTAGAGGATATCCTATCCCATTATTCTGAAGATATTGAGATTACAACTCCAATGATAGTCTTGGCTACCGGAGGTAAAGAAAGCTCTTTAAAAGGCAAAAAAGCAGTTCGTGAATACTGGAGAACGGCATTGGAAAAATTCCCGGATCTCCATTTCGATTTGATCCGTTCAACAGCGGGAGTGGATTCTGTAGCATTATTTTATAAGTCGATTATGGACAAGCATGCCGTAGAGGTCATGCTTTTTAATGAAGAAGGAAAAATTAGTAAAATGTATGCTCATTATGATTAATGAGATCCATTGGTAGAAATTGACACTATTATTAACGATGAAAATTAATCTTAACCAAAATAAGAATTTAAAACTTTTTAAAATTATTTCTGAAGCGGCAGAAAGAAACAACCAGTCTGTCTATATTGTGGGTGGATATGTTCGTGACCTTCTGATGAAAAGAAAGGCTTCTACGGATATAGACTTTGTAACGGAACAAAGCGGTATTGAGCTTGCCCAGAATGTTGCTCAGGATATTGATCCAAAATTAAAGGTTTCTGTTTTTAAAACCTACGGAACTGCGATGATCAAGTACAAAGAACTTGAACTGGAGTTTGTGGGTGCAAGAAAAGAAAGCTATACAGAAGACAGCAGAAAACCTGAAGTAGAAGGTGGAAGTCTGGAGGATGACCAAAAGAGAAGAGATTTTACCATCAACGCGATGGCTATTTCTTTAAATAAGGATAATTTTGGTGAACTTATCGATCCATTCAATGGGATTGACGACCTTGAAAAGGGAATTTTACGAACGCCTTTAGAGCCAGCTCAAACCTACTCTGATGATCCGTTAAGGATGATGAGAGCAGTACGTTTTGCTTCTACTTTAAATTTTACGGTAGAAGAGAATTCTTTGCGGGCAATACAACAGGAAGCTGAGAGAATCAAGATTGTTTCTATGGAAAGAATCATGGTGGAATTCAATAAAATCATGTTATCAGAAAAGCCTTCCGTAGGATTAAGCCTAATGGAGCAAACAGGCCTGCTAAAACTTATCATTCCTGAACTTATTGAACTGAAGGGTGTGGAAGAGGTGGAAGGTCAGACTCACAAAGATAATTTTTACCATACACTTGAGGTTGTGGATAATATTTCTGTGAATACGGACAACCTTTGGCTGCGCTGGTCGGCGTTGCTTCACGATATAGGAAAAGCTCCTACGAAAAAGTTTGTGGAAGGTACAGGCTGGACTTTTCATGGGCATGAATTTTTGGGTTCGAAAATGGTTAAAGCTTTGTTTCAGAGGCTGAAACTGCCTTTGGGAAGTGATATGAAGTATGTTCAGAAAATGGTAAAGCTTTCATCACGTCCTATCGCTTTGATTACAGACGATGCTTCAGATGCTGCATTAAGAAGGCTTTTATTTGATGCCGGTGAAAATCTTGAAGATCTTTTTACTTTATGTAAGGCTGATATCACCACTAAAAATTCTAAAAAGCAGGATAAATTCAAAAGAAATTTTGAGTATGTAGCGGTAAAAATAAAAGAGGTAGAAGAAAAGGATCAGGTAAGAAACTTCCAACCGCCTATTACCGGTGAGGAAATCATGGAAATGTTTAACCTTAAACCAGGCCGTGAGATTGGAATTTTAAAAGAAAAGGTAAAAGAAGCTATTCTTGAAGGCGAGATTCCCAATGAAAAGGAAGAGGCTACCAAGTTTGTAATTGCTGAGGCTGAAAAGTTGGGATTAACACTATAATCTTATTGACAAATAAATAAAGAGCCCGGCGGGATGTTCCATCCCGCCGGGCTCTTTTGTATCTACTATTAAAACAAACCCGGGCGGTTTCTGAGAAACCGCCCGGACAAAAAACACAAATGATGAAAAAAAATAAAAAATTATATTTTCATATGCTGTATTTTATTATGGTCTATTATGGATTTACATAGGTTCCATTAGCTCCCAAACCTCCTGTTATAAAAGATCTGATTTTACCTCCTGTACTTGCAGAATATACTGTCATTTCACTATTTCCTTCGAATTTCTTAACATCTGAAGCGAAAATTCTTCCGTCTACAACTGTAAATCCATATAGAACATAATAAGATGGTCCGTTATCTGCAACAGTAAGTAATGGATTAGCAGGAACTACTGGAGCAGCTATACTTGTTGTATAAATTTTGTTTCCTGAACTAAAGTAAAACTTACCATTATCAATCTGAAGATTCGTTCCGTTTGGAATTCCCGTTAATGTAACAACTGGTGTCAAAGTTCCTGTACTTGAAATTTTATAAATATAAGAATTGGCAGTAGTACCTGAAATTGTGTACACATCAGAGTTATAGGAAACTGTTCTACCAATCTGACCATTTGGAATAGTAATCTCAGTCTTATTATCAGTAGCTGTATTAATATAAGTAATCTTATTTCCATACCCTGATGAAGCATTCTGTACAAAAACATTTCCACCTGCTTCTACAATTTTATCTGCAACTTCAGTAAAGTCGATTTTCTTTACAAATGACAGGTCAGAAATTTTATACTTCGTTACACTGTTAACATTGGTAGAGAAATTGGTATTAGCTACATAGATAAATCCATTCGCGAAGGTAATACCTCTTGGATTGTTGATCTGATCTGTGATTGTACCCAATTTCTTAAAAGTATAACGATCCACCACTACAATTTTATTAGAATTGTTCATCACAAGGTAAGCTTTATTTTCGTTAAGACCTATTGCCTGAAGAACATCTCCCAATATTTCATTGTTATTATTATAAGCATAGATATTATCTTGTTGCAGGCTTAAATCTCTTGTAAGAAACGTTACATTAGCACCGTTACTTTTAAAGTTTCCTTCGTTAGAAATAAAATACCCATCCTGATACGTGATTGGCGAAATTTCATAACTTTCATTGTCACTGCTACAAGAAATGTTAAACAATAGTACAAATGCAAATAGCACTGTTAAAATTCTGGTTATTCTCATAATATATTAATTTTAATTTTTAAAAATTTATTGCCGCGTAAACGCTGTAGTTCCTTTTAGGCAAAGGGTAGAAAGAAACTGTTTTATAATAGGTATTTGTTACATTATTGACTTTAACTCCTAAGGTATATCTTTTGGAAACCGTCGCCGAAATACCGGTATTTAAAATAAAATAAGGATCAATTGCTGTTTTCCTGTCTTCATCACCTGTTATATAAGTAATCCCATTGAATAGTCCCTGTGCAAAGAATTTAAGGAAGCTATACTCATAATCTACATTTGCTGTTGCTCTGTGCATTGGAACGTACGGTCGCTGTTTATGGGTTTCCTTATCAATCGATCTCGTGTAATAATACCCGGCATTCAGCCCAATCTTATGATTCCCCAATTGTTTATTAAAAGACAATTGAGATTCCAATCCATATGATTCGGATTTATTAACGTTGAAAGCCTGCCAATACCCAAGAGCTGTAGGCAGCCATACAATAAGATCGGTCACTCCCATGTAATAAGGGGAAACGGTAAGTTTAAAATTCTTCACTTTAAACTCGTGGTTCATATCTACCTGAACAGAGGTTTCCGGTCTCAGATCCTTATTCCCGCCCGGCTCATAATAGATATCATTAAATGACGGATATCTGAAATTCTTGGATAAATTAAGCCCTACATTATACCATTTTGAAGTATCCCATTTTCCGGAGAAAGAATACAGAACCGGAGAATTGATATCTTCCACAAAATCTTTTTTAAACCCACTTTCAAAACGCAGGTCCTTTGTTGCGAAATATCTTAACAATGCGGAAACTGAACCTACATTTCTGCTTACATCCCCTATTCCACTTTTATAACCTTCTCCTTTATTGACCTGAAATTCTCCTATAAGATTAATATTCCACTTTGAATTCAGAAAATAATTGAAATCATTTTTCAAAATATAGTTTTTTCCTGTACCACCACTGGATTTAGGCAGATCCAAAGCTCCAAAATACTGAAAATTTTCTTCTGTATAAGCAGTTTTGAAAGAGTTGCTGAATTTTGTTTTATTCCAGTCCCATGAGATAAGGCTTCTTACACTCTGGCTTTTATATTTCGTTTTCGTTTCTGTTTCTTCATAGATAGGATAATGCTGTGAAGAGTCAAAAAACTGGCTTTGCCACGAAACTTTATGCTCATCAGTTATTTTATAGGAAGCTCCTGCATTAAATGTAGTATTGTAGTAATTTCCGTTCCTGTTGATATAATTAAGGTCGCTTACCTTATAATCATTTTCACTTACTGAGTAATTTCCCGAAGCTTTAAAGCTGAACCTGTCATTGCTGTAAGATCCTTTAACAAAGTTATTAAACGTATTAAAAGAAGCCACCTCTGAAAATAGTCCCCCATGAAATCCCTTATTAAAATCAAGAGTATTGTTCATATGAATACTTCCTCCGATAGCCCCACTTCCGTATACCACACTTCCACCACCGGCTTTTATTCCGATCTGATCATACCCGAACAGCGGCATATTGTTGATATCTCCTTGTCCCAGAAAGTTGGAATTGATATTAATTCCGTTCCATACAAAGGCGGTCTGCTGTGCGGTGGTTCCTCTGAAAGAAGGTGAAGAAACAGCCCCACGTCCATTTTCTTTAATATAAACCTGAGATTGAAACCTGAGCAGTTCTGAAAGGTTAGTAGAATTTTTCTCTGTATCTTCGGCTGTAATGGTTTTCACCGGATGAAAGAGTTTTACCCTGTTCATCTGGTTGTCGAAGATGTAAATAGTATCAATGGCTTTCTCTTGTCCGAAAAGAAAACAGCCATAAGATGAAAAAAGCAGTGCTAAAGATCTTTTTATATCCATATTATTTTACTTTTCCTCCGAAAGCAATATGTTTTTTGGTTATAACTCTGGCAGGTCTCCTGACTTTCGCATTCTGCACCTTCCCGTTGTATACAGTGGCTGCTTGCAGAAATTTTTAGTTGCGATTTACAGTTGCGGGGACAGTCCGGGGCTTTCACCCGATTCCCTTTTCATTCCAATATACTGGAAACCAAAATTTTTGCAAAGATAACTTTTTATATCTATTAGCCAAAAAACCAATCTGCAAACCACGGCTTCTTTTCCCATAGATTCTTCTTTAAAATAAACAAAAGTAAAATGACTGTTCTCAATATCAAAAACAGCCATTCGAAACATCATCTCTACTAATGATTTGATGAACAACACTCCTAAAGCGTAAATTAACCTTTATAAGTAAAATAAAAAACTGCCCTCAAATGAAGGCAGTTCTATATGATCGAATCATTTTGTTCAATTATTTACCAATAACCTCTGTGATTGGATTTCCAACATTTCCGCTTGGAAACTGAATTTTAAGTAACGAAGAAACAGTAGGAGCAATATCGGTCATATAATAAGCCTTATTACTTTCTCCCTGCTTAACTCCCCATCCCATAAAGATTAATGGAATATGTGAATCATAAGAATTCCATACACTGTGTGTAGTTCCTGTTTTAGAGTATGGAGGAAGCATAGAGTCATGAGAAATCAATTGAATATCACCACTTCTCTGTCTGTTGATTCCGTTGATAATTCTTTGTTTGATAGGTTCCGGAATACTTGCTTCCTGAACTTTATCTACAGAAACGGCATATAAAACAGTAGGGTCTTTTTCAAGCTCCTTAACGGCGAAGTTTCTTACGTCATCTAATTCAAGCTTACTGTCAGCCAATACTTTTCTGTCGAAATAGATCTGATAATTATCGATAGCATTGATTAATTTATCAGCTCCGAATTTCTCTTTCAGTTTTTGGTTAAGATCTTTCTGAGCTCCTTCTCCAAAGAAACCTGTCGGGATCTTATGTTCTTTCAGGAATCCTACAGAGTGTGCTCCACCATGGTCAGCAGAAAGGAAAACAGTATACTCTCCTTTTCCAACTTTTGAATCCAGATAATTAAAGAATTCTGCCAGATCCTGATCTAATCTGATATAAACATCTTCCACTTCAATAGAGTTAGGCCCGAATTTGTGTCCGGCATAATCTGTAGAAGCAAGGTTAATTGCCAAGAAGTCTGTAATATTGTCACCACCCAGTTTTTCACCTTCTACAGAAGCTTCTGCCAGCTTCAGTGTCAGCGTATTTCCGAAAGGAGTATAGCGGATATTATCTTTTTTATCCTGATAATCTTTAGCCAGATTGCTGTAAGGGAATGTAGGGGTCTTTGCACTTCCCAGTAATCCTTCCCATGGAGAATTGTCAGGCGCACTTTCTGTATACTGATTGATCGGGAGTAAGGTATTCCAGCCATTTGCTACCAGTTTTTCCGGTAGGTTCTGTGTATTGAATGATTTTACCCATTGAGGAAGATCATTCATATACCATGTACTTGTAATAAAATTCCCTGTACTGTCATCAAACCAGAAAGCTCCGTTTGGCGTATGTCCTGCCGGAAGTATAGAGGCACGGTCTTTCAGAGAAACACCAATTACCTTTCCCTGGAAGTTGGTTGCCAGTCTCAGCTCATCCGTTACTGTGGTAGACCAAAGGTTTTTGGGAGAGTGGCTGCCAATTTTTGTATTGGTGGTTCCTACAGGCTGAACGCTTTCATCTGCCGTACAGTATACACCTTTACCTGTTTCTTTATCTGTCCAGTCATTTCCTGCAATACCATGAATTGCCGGTACAGAACCTGTATAGATACAGGTATGCCCCAAAGCTGTAATAGTAGGAACATATGGAATATGTACATTATTTAAAGAATATCCTGTATTCAACAGTCTTTTGAAACCGTCATTTCCGAATTTGCCATAAAAACGGTATAAATAATCCCAACGCATCTGATCTACGACCAGACCCACCACTAATTTCGGTCTTTCCAGCTGGGTATTTTTATTCTTCTGTGCATTGATTGTAACTACGGACAAAAAAGTAACTGCCGCAATTGAAATTTTCCTAAGCATCCAAGTAAATTTTTATTGAAGACAAATTTAAGGGTTTTGAAAGTCTTGGAGTGTGAAATTTTATTTAATTTTGATATTTATCCAATTCATCAACTCAACCAACCATGATTTTAGGAGTATACTGGTATTTTAAGTTTCCTGAAGATTTATACCATTTCAAGTTTTTTAATTTTTTTGAGGGATATGGAGGTCATATCGATAATGAAGCAAATCTGGCAGCCAGAGTACAGGTTGATCATATTAACAATTTTATCCAAAAGCTGGAAGATCTGAAAAAACAGTTCAAAGAAAGCTTCATACTTCTTAATATCAATGAAAATCGATTGATTATTAACATTTCGGACCGTCAGCTTTTTGATTATCATTTCCAGCTCGCCACTGAAATAGAAAAATTACTGATTCATGAAAATGCAATATTACTGGATTCCGGTATTCCTTTCAAAATCCAGACCACTAAAAGTTGGTCTCCGGAAAGAGAAGCGTTTGAAAATATAAAACATCGGTTTATTCAGATGACAGGTTCGGAATTTAAGAAAAGTAATGCTGAAAATTACTCTATAAGAATAGACTGTAACCTGCCTTTAGATCATAAAAAAAACTTCATTAAAGATTTGGTACAGATCTGCAGGGAAGAAAATCTTCATGTATTTTACTATCATGATTTTGATTTTAAAAACCATTGTAACCTGATGCTTTTTTTCTCCAACGGCAGACAGAGAAAAGATAGCATTCAAAAAGTTCATATCAATTCTTTTGGAAGTAAAGTAAGATATCTTACAGAAAAATACCCGCTTCTAAATTTTGGACATCTTGAAGGTCTTACTTATTATCCATTGAACGGGCCTCATGTAGAACTGATGGTGGATGAAGCTTATATTTTAAATAAATAAAACAATTTTAATTCAGTACTCATTACTAAATCTGATATTATGATCAAGTTCAAATATGTTATTCTATACGTTGAAAATGTGGAGCAGTCTATGAATTTTTATAAAAACACATTCAATGCAGAAATAAAGTTCATTACTTCTGAAAAAGATTACGGAGAGCTGATTACCGGAGAAACAGGTTTATCATTTGCTTCTATTGATCTGGCCGGTTCCAATATAAAGAAGGGGTTTTTAACCTCAAAAACAAGCAGCAAACCTTTTGGAATAGAACTGGGATTTGTAACAGATGACGTTGAGGCTCTGGTTGAAAAGGCCATTCAAAACGGGGCTGTTCTTTATGAAGATATTACAGTAAAACCGTGGGGACAAAAAACCGCCTATATCACAGATCCTGATCATTATCTTATAGAAATCTGTACAGAAATTAAATAATTAAGCGGGACTATTTTGGAAATAAAAACATTGGAAAAACTAGTGCATAACCCCAGCGTAAACTGGGGGCATAATGGCTATACCACAGACAGAATATATTCAGTTTCGTCTATTGAGCTGGCAGGGTCTCTTGAATTTATTTTGAAAGAAAAATTGATTTCATATAGCAAAATCTGGGAAACCGGTTCAGATGAACTTGAAGAACTTAATCATATTGTTGAAAAAGGAAATTCTTTTGGTGCCTATATCAATGGAGAACTGGCAGGCTGGATCATCTGTGAACAGAGAGCATGGAATAACAGTTTTTATATTGAAAATATTTTAGTTGACGAAAAACACAGACGACAGGGAATCGGAATCCAACTGATTAAAGGCGCCATTAAAGAAGCCAGAAAATTAAAAAGCAGAGTCATTGAACTTGAAACCCAAAACACCAACTACCCTGCTATTCAGTTTTACAGAAGAATGGGATTCAATATTACAGGGCTGAATACAAGGTTATATGAAAATCCCGAAGAAATAGCTCTTTTCATGACGTTAGATATGGATTAATTATGGTGAAAAATTTTTATTGCAGTTATAATTAAACACTATCAGAACTTCCACTCCAATAAGAAATAATATAGGCTGAATAAAGTAAATAGGGCTCAAAGTAATTCATTACTCTTTTTCAACTAAAACACTCACAAGTGTTTTAATATTTTTATATATTAGTAATCAACAAATTAAACATTACTTACTATGAAAAATTTGAAAAAATTAAAAAGAAGTCAGCTTGTATTAATTAGTGGAGGTGATAGTGCCTATGCATTCTGTGATATGGACGGCTATTGTCCTCCCACCTCCGGTTCATACTACTGTAGTAATGGTACTTGCTATAGAGTTTCCAGTGGTGGAGGTGGCAGCAGTAATCCTGGAGGCGGAGGCGGCAGCAGCTGTAATGAGCCTATGCGTTTTTGCCAGGAATGGGAAACAGGATGTGGTTGTGTATACGGATAAAAAATATTGTCAGATAATTGGGGCGGTCTTTACCGCTCTTTTTATTTAAGAGATAAAAATGCATCTTTGCATGAAAACTAATATCTGAAATTCCATGGTACGAACAATCTTTCTTATCACTGCGATAGCTGCCTTTTCGTTCATTAATGCTCAAAAAACTACATTTAAGTGTAAAGAAGTATATGATGCAGTCAAATTGATTGATGAAGAAAAATATGATGAAGCTATAGTTATATTGAAAGAATGTGAAATAAAAGATCCGGAAGATTATACTTACCCTTATGAGATTGCTTTAGCCTATATCAAAAAAACAGATTACAAAAATGCGATATTGCTGTTGGAAAAAATCAAAGGTTATTCCAATATCAATGACTATTATTATGCACTACTCGGAAATGCTTATGATCTTTCCGGTAATCCTGAACAGGCAATAAAAAGTTATGATGAAGGGCTAAAAAAATTTCCTGCTTCCGGAAGATTATATCTGGAAAAAGGTGTTGTTCTGGAATCTCAGGGAAAAATAAAAGCAGCTGTTGAAACCTATGAAAAAGGGATCAGAGCAGAACCAATGTACCCATCAAATTATTACAGAATTTCTCAATTATATCTGAACTCTAAAGATATTTTGTACGGTCTCATGTATGGTGAGATTTTCTTAAATCTGGAACGTACTACTTCCCGTTCGAAAGAAATGAGTAAACTTTTATACAACAGTTATAAAAGTGCTGTAAAATTCACGAACCAGGATACTACAATTGATCTCTGCCAGGCCGTACTGATTATTGAAAAAAATAGCAAGCCTGGTAACCTTCCTTTCTGTATCGTTTTCAGCAGACACTTCGCAGTGGCTACAGCTGGTGAGAAAGAAATTAATCTGGAAACGCTGTCATCCATAAGGAAACGATTACTGAAAGAATATTTTAATAATAATTACAGTCCTTCAAATGTATTATTAAGCTATCATAAAACAATGGAGAACAATGACCTGTTTAACGCTTATAATCATTACATTTTTCAAATGGGAGATCAGGAAGCTTTTAATGAATGGCAGACAAACAATAAGCCGGAATACGATAAGTTTGTAGACTGGTATACTGAAAAGACAAATCTTCTTAAGATTACCAAAAGCAGTCTGTACCTATCTGATCAGATAAAATAACATTATGAAAATTATAAGTTTGTGCTGGAAGCAGTACAATATGCTTATAAAATATCCTATTTTTGAAATACCCCTCTTTACTTACCTGAACGGCTAACTTATAGAATTTAGTCTTTGCTTAAAAACTATAGGTATGCTCCTAAACCTTTGTCACTAATTCAAAATACTTCAGAAATTCAATTAGTACCCTTAGGCTAAAACCCAAATACTATTCTCATAACCAATCCATTAACATCTATAATAAAATGATTTTATTGTAAAATTTTATTCTTTCGGTTCATTTTATTAACCAATTTCACCTCAATTTTACAAAAGAGGCAG
>NZ_JBYOKO010000009.1:0-185651 GCF_057799275.1 Chryseobacterium sp. 14P4.3.2 | reverse complement strand
TTTTTTAGCGGAAGATTCCAGGTCTTGAACTTTTGGTTCTTTTGTTTTAAGACAAAAGAACTTAATAAATAAATAAAATGAATAAGAAACTTACCCTACTTTTTTTCTTTCTCTCTATCATGGCATTAGCACAAAAGCCGACTTTATTCCTGATCGGAGATTCAACCATGGCTAACAAAGAAAACCCGGATAAAAACCCGGAACACGGCTGGGGACAAATGCTTCCGCCCTTTCTTACATCAGGAATTGAAATTCAGAACCATGCAACTAATGGACGAAGTTCCAAAAGTTTCAGAACAGAAGGAAGATGGGGCAAAGTGATGAACCAACTTAAAAAAGGAGATTTTGTAATCATTCAGTTTGGACATAATGATCAGAAAGTTAATGATTCGGCACGTTTCACCAATCCTTATACTCAGTATAGAGCCAATCTTGAAAGATATGTGAACGAGGTGAGAGCCAAAGGGGCTCTTCCCATTCTGATGACTTCCATTGTGAGGAGGAATTTCAATGAAAACGGTGTTTTGGTAGATACTCACAAAGAATATTCTCTGGTGGTAAGAATGGTTGCCAACGATCTTAAAGTACCTTTTGTTGATTTGCAGCTACAGACAGAACTGCTAGAAATATCTTACGGTCCGGAAAAATCAAAAAAACTGCATCTTCATTACAGAAAAGGAGAAGATCCTTATTATCCGGAAGGAAAAGATGATGATACCCATTTATCAAAACTGGGTGCTGAATCTGTTGCAAAGCTGGCAGTCTATTCTTTGAAAAATCTGAAAACAGGGTTGGAAAAATACATTAAATGAAATCAAATGTAAAATCTAAAATAGACAAAAATGAATTTTAAAAAAGAACCTTTCTTCGATGGTAATTCTGAATGGGAAGATCTAGGAAATGGCGTTTCCAGACAGCTTGCAGGCTATAATTCTCAGGTAATGATGGTTATTGTAAAATTTGAAAAAGATGCTGCAGGACCTTTTACATCAGCATTTTCATTCTCAGATCACCTATGTTGCTTCTGGAAAATTTGAAGTTACCGTAGATGGTGAAATCAAAATATTGCAGCAGGGTGATGTTTTTTTCGCACAGCCCAATATTTTTCATGGAGTGAAATGTATTGAAGAAGGCAGATTAATTGATGCTTTTGCTCCTTTCAGAGAAGATTTTCTCATTCCTTAATATGCAAGGAACAGCTTCTGGTCTCTATGTTTTATTATATTCTTTTGTTAAAAAATTTCATATTCTTATCCATACAATTTTAATAAAAAACCAACTCATATCCAGTCTTTGAACATTTAACAAAATGCAATCGGTTGCTTATATAAAATAATTAACATTATAATTATATAAATACTAATACAATAAAATATAAAATAATTCAATAGTAAATTTATAATTTTACATCACAACAAATCACAAAATATAAACTATGAAAACAATGTTCAAGGCTACCTTTCTTACAGTAGCTCTAAGTTCCACTTTTGCACTAACCGGATGCGGTCATGAAGAGATTAATAACGATCTTACCACAAATGAATTAAGCATTAAAAATTCACTGGCTCAAAAGATCATCCCTTTAGCTGATTGTATTGCCCCGGGATGGGCTTCTCAAAATGGCGGAACTACCGGTGGCGGAACTGCAGCAGAAACAACGGTTTCTACCTATGCCCAACTAAAAGCTGCCATTGAAAACACATCTGTAAAAGTGATAAAGGTAACAGGAACCATTACTATTACAACACGCTTATCATTTCAAGATCAGACTGGAAAAACAATTTATGGGGCAACCGGAGCCAAATTGGTTTCTACTGACCAGACAAAGGATGGCTCAGGAATCATCAATATTAAAAGATGTAATAATATCATCATCCGAAACCTTATTTTTGAAGGACCGGGAGCTTATGACACGGATGGCTGGGATAATGCCATTCTGGATGACTGCCGAAATGTATGGATTGACCACTGCGAGTTCAGAGACGGTGTTGACGGAAATTTCGATATCAAAAACAAATCCGATTATATTACAGTATCTTACACAAAATTCCATTATCTGAAAGCCCCAAAACCAGGAGGTTCAGGAGGAACGGATGACCACAGATTCTCAAATCTTATCGGATCAAGTGATGGAGCAACCGCTGATGCCGGAAAACTGAACGTCACTTTTGTTCGTTGCTGGTGGGCCCCGGGGTGCAGAGAACGTATGCCTAGGGTAAGATTCGGAAAAATCCATATTCTGAACAGTTATTTCAACAGCTCTGTAAGCAATAAATGTATTGCAGCAGGGGTTCAGGCCAATATTTTGGTGGAAAGAAATGTTTTTGAAAATGTGAAAGAGCCTATCAATTTGATGACCGGATTTACAGCGGTAACCCAAACAGGAAACAGCTTCATTAATGTTACAGGAAATACTTCAGGAAGCGGAACGGCCTTCACACCTCCATACAGCATTGCTAAACTTAACGCAGCAGACGTAAAAGCGGATGTAATGGCTAATGCAGGGGCAACGTTGGGTGGAAATATATGTGATGCTTTCTAACAGGAGGCTTTAATAGTAATAGTAGTAATAAAAGAAGGAGGGTATCTCAGCAATGAGATGCTCTCTTTTCTATTTTAACCGCTTAAAAATATGATGAATGATTATATTTTGAGTAATAGGTTTGGGCTAAAGACAATGGAAAAGGATAAAAATGAAAGAATGGGCTAAAACCCATTCTTATTGAATATTTATAGTAATTTTCAGTGATTAATACCCTGCAAGATCAGACCTTTTATACAAACTCTATTATAAAAAATCGTGTATCCAAGGATAAAACATAGCCGAAAAGCTTTTATTTTCCTGTACCTTAAATTATATAAACAATAAAAATCTTTACGCCTTAGCAATTCTCCAACAAAAAACAAATAAGTTGAACGATCGCAAAGATGCAATATTTCAGATTAAACACAGCTCAAGGGCGCGAGGATTCTATCTACAGTAAAATTGAACACTGTATAAAATAAGTCATCACCAATAACAAAAAATCATTCTTTTATTTTATTATTTTCCAACCACTTCGGGTACTCTTTCGCTATAAGTTTTTCTGCAAAATCTCCAAACCAGTTATAACCATTCCTTCTCTCCTCCGAAACTTCATTGTAATTGTATTTTACACTTCCGTCACGATCTCCGAACAAAGGCCTGTTGGTGTGAATATCATAAAATCTCGCCCAGATCACCGAATTTTTATCTTTTGCCAATACTCTTACTGCTTTTCCGTTTTGCTTGGAAACATTGTAGCTATAGCCTTCAATCTTGTTCTGCCTAAACCATTGTATCGCAGATTTTATAGATTTTTCAATTTCCGGTGTAACCGGCTGTAACATTAAAAACCTGATAACGCCTACCGATTCTCCTGTGGCTAATGAGATAGGTTCAAAAGCTCTCGCTTTATCGGGTTGCAAAGTGATTTCATTATACTGATCTGCCCAGATGGAAAATATTCCTTTCTGCAAAACCTGGGTTTTTAAAATACATTCGATTCCTTTTTGAACCGCAGCTTTAGATTTTTCTTTTAGCGTTGAGTCAACGACATCAAAATTGTTTTTTCCTTCTGCCGTATTATAAAGAACGGTTAAGGCATTGATCATTGCATTGTCGTTGTAAGTCACCTGTTTTCTGTAGAGCCCTTTATTGGGATAATACTGAGGAAAACCACCGTTATCATACTGCATCAGAAGAAGGTAACCGATTCCTTTCTCCGCAGATTTCAAATATTCAGGATTCTTTGTTGCTGAATAGGCTTTAATCAATCCATTGATCTCTCTGGAGGTCGCATTATTATCAATCGTTGCATGATCATCACCTGTAGATTTTATCTTTTTTAAAAGGTTTTTATCAAGCGGTAAATTATAGTTCACCGTTGACTTATCTTCAAGCTGTTTCCCCCAACCTCCATTGGGGAGCTGATAAATCATCATTTTCTCTGCTAATGTATCTTTAACCTGACTGGAAAAATTAACGGCCATTAAACCTAATGCAAATGTGTATATTTTAAGATTCATTTTTTTATTTTTCAGAATTAGTAACCATATTGTAAGAGAGAATGTTTATTTTCCGATCATCCTCAAACCCATAAAAATCTCTCATTTTACCACTTTTATCACCAACGGTTTTTCAATCATCCGGGACTGCTTCTCCAGAATGTTCTCCCAGTCTTTCTGAGTCTGAATTTGTCCACTTTTCTGCCATGCAAACCCTGCGTAATAGGTCAACTTTTTTTCGGGTTTGGTAACGACCAGCAGGTTACTTTCGTCAGGAACATCAGATTTGTAGGCTATTGATTTTTCTACAATTTTAGGGTCTACAACAATTCCTTCTCCCACAAAAGCATCATCTATTTTTTCCCAGTGAAGGTAATAATGGTTTTTATCATTCAGTTTGGTTTCGCCCTCATTTTTGTGTAAAGTGATTCCGATGGTGTAATTGGGAACATTTTTTTCAGTTTCAAAATGAGATTCAAACTTTGAAAAATTGGAACCCAAATCCAAAGAAATTCTCTTGACTTCCTTTACTCCATATTCGCTCCACGGATCATAAATGAGTTCAAAAACAGTTCTTAAAGGTCCTTCAGCAATAGTTCTGGAGTGTACAAAGTTTTGTGAAGTCTGAAGTTTATTATTCTGCCAGATTCCAATTCCTCCTGTTCCGCGGCTGTTTCCTACATGATAAGGATCGTAGCCTTCTCCTCTTGTATCTTTGTGGTAATACATCGGATCGGTAAGATATCCTTTGTACCATTTGTTGATAATAGATTGATCGGTCCTTTTCAGCCAGATATCGACTCCGCTTGAAAGGGTGCTGCTTTTTATTCCCTGTAATGCTTCCTGCTGTCCTTTGGGGCCATATACCCTGAAGGCAATTTTATCATTTTCCCAGGCATAATCATCTACTCTCTCCGGAACCAATCTGGAATAGGTAGAAACCGTGGTTTCAGGAAGCGGAGCCTTTCCATCAGCCATAATGGTATAATTATTTGTTTTTTTAGCATTGATATGTACCTGAAAGAGTAGTTCTTCACTTATCCCGTCTCCATCATAGTCTATCCATTGAACCGGAAGTAATGCTCCTGTTGAATCCTTGATTCTAAGCTCTTTTTCACTGTGCTTAGATAAGAATGACTGTAACTGAGCAGCTTGAACAGTCACCACTTCAGTTCTTGAAAAATCCAAAGGATTAGTCACCTTAACGGATTGCTGAGCTGGGGAAAAACCTGAAGTAATGCAACCGATTGCACAACTGAATCCAATAAAGCTTTTTTTTCTGATCAACATAATTTTATTCAATGAGTTAATAATACAAAAATATAAATAATTTGGGAATAAATCATTGATGATGACTGAAGTTATTTAAACTTTTATTTTTACGTTGATAAGTCTCAAATACATAAATGACATTATAAAAATTCAAAAATGTTACCAATCCTATTAAAACATCAAAATTTCGAAGATTTAAGATTCTTGGTTATCACAAGGCAACGCTACAGCCAGACAGTAGCCTGATCTTACGGTAAAAATCACCCATGGCATCAAAAAAGATTCTAAAAGCGGTTCTTTAATACGTTTTCCCCTTCCGGGGAGTATAAATACTCTTTTTTCCCGTTTCGACTTTAAAATGACAGTTGTTTTGATTCCCTGCTTTTTTGCTGTGCACTATGATCTACCTGAATGTCTGCCGTCATTTTAGTCAAAAATAAAGAAAAACTTAATATTCTGGTTTAGTAAAAAGTAAATACTGGCTAAAAATTCCGGAATTAAAGTATAATATTTCATTCATAGAAAATAGTATTCAAAATAATATTACATTTGTTTATATTATTACTATTTGTAAACAAAATCAGATTGAAAAAACGATGAGCGATTTTATCATAGGAATTGGCAAGAGAATCAAGGATATCAGAAAAGAAAATAATCTTACTATTAATGAGCTGGCCAACAGAGCCAATGTAAGCAATGGTCTTATTTCGAGAATCGAAAATGGAAGAACCATTCCTTCCCTTCCTGTTTTGCTGGATCTTATACAGTCACTGGAGATTGATGCCAGTTATTTTTTTGAAGGTGTTGAAAAAGACAGCACTTCAAAATTCTTATATATTCCTAAAGAAAACCAGCAGATTATAGAAAAAGAAATGGAAGCAAAAGGCTTTAAGTACATGCATATTTTCAGTAAAAGTCTTAATTCTTTAGGGTTTGAAGCTGTCTTATTGACTTTAGAGCCTAATTCTAAAAGAGAAAAAGTAATTACCGATGCCTGGGAATTTAAATATATTTTAAAAGGAAAAGTAAAATACATCATAGATCAGGAAGAGATCATCTTATCTGAGGGCGATGCCCTGTATTTCAACGGAAGACACCCTCACGTTCCTGAGAGTATTTCAGAAGAATCGTGCCTTATGCTGGTATTGTATCTTTATTCTGAAAAAGCCTGATCCTGGATTTTCAAAAACGCAAAAATTGATCAAAAAGTTTACTATTAGTAAACTTTTATTTTTGCTATTTAACAAATAAATAACAGTTTCTTAATATCACATTTCTTAATTTATCGTATTCAGGACAAAAAAAACAGTTCAGAAATAAAATCAAACAACTGAAAACAAACACCTTAAGAGACATAAAAGCTCAATCAAAATCATCAACACACTTATTTCTATTTAAATTAAATATATAATTTGTTTACCATTACTTAATATCAAAAGTTTATAAATATTAAAAATCAAGCATATTTTTGCGGTACAATTTTAATATTTGTAAAAATGAATGGCGTAGTTAAAAAAAGTTTTATTCCATTATTTGCCTGCTGTACGATTGGGATTTTTGCCCAGAAACAAATTGTTACAGGAATTGTGTCTGACGACAGCCAGGTTCTTCCCGGGGCAGCCGTTACCGTAGAAGGAACTTCTAAAGTAATCATTACAGATGCAGAAGGAAGATTCAGTATTAGTGATCTGAAGGCTGGACAATACAACCTTAAAGTAAGTTATATTGGTTTTGAGGCTAAAAAACTGACTATTGAAATTCTGGAGGCTCAGAATCTTGATCTTGGAAGTATTGTTTTGTATCAGCGCCAGAAAAGCATTGAAGAAATAGTCGTCTCCGGAACCCTTAAAAACAGTGAAGCGAGGGCTTTAAACATGCAGAAAAATGCCATCAATATTACCAATGTAATTGCTTCCGACGGAATCGGAAAACTTCCGGACAGAAATGCAGCAGAAACGGTTCAGCGCGTTCAGGGCGTTTCTATCGAAAGAGATCAGGGTGAAGGAAGATTCGTTTCTTTAAGAGGGCTTCCGCCGTTCTGGGCTTCCACCACCATCAATGGGAACAGACTTCCGACAGCTGAGGAAGAAACCACTTCCAGAGCTACAGCTTTTGACTTTTTCCCTACGGAACTCATTTCCTACGTCAACGTCAATAAATCATTTACACCGGATCTTGAAGCAGACGGAATTGGGGGCGGCGTTAATTTTATTACCAAAACACCACCAATGAAAACTGAATTCAGAGGTACAGTGGGAACCGGCTATAATGCAAAAGCAGATAAAGGGATTTACAACCTGGGATTCTTGTACGGAGGAAGAACTAAAGACAAAAAATTCGGTTATCTAGTTAACTTCTCACATTTTATCAGAAACTGGTCTACGGATAATTTTGAAGCCAGAAGAAGTGGTGACGAAGGGGTATTCAGACTGGAACTCAGAGACTACAACGCGGTCAGAAAAACCACCGGAGCCAACGTGGCATTAGAATATGTTCTGTCTCCCAAAAGCACATTTTATGTGAAAGGAATGTACGGAACTCTGTCTGATGATGAGACGCACTACAAACATAGAATACGTTTTGATAAATTCAATGGTGTGAATAATACGGCAAGAGTTGAACTTCAGAATATTCATAATTTACTGATCACGGAGCTTACTTCAGTTTCTCTAGGTGGTGTTCATCAGCTGAATAAAAGTAAAATAGACTGGGATCTCTCTTACTACAACAACCTTTTTAAATATGGAAATATTCCGGATAAGCAGAATAATTCTTATTATGTCATTAAATATACTCAAAATGGCGTAGGAATCAATCCAGATTACATTTCTGATAAAGGAGTCGGGCCAAGAGCTTACTGGAAAGCAGACGGCGGAAAACTGGATTACAAAAACACAGAAGCTTTATTTGGTTTTTACAGTGATCCGAATTTCAAAATGGATGCTTCCCAAATGAGATTTACCGATCTTGAATTCTACAAGGTCTACGTTCAGGAAAAAGATAAAATCGTGGCAGGTTTCAATCATGAAATCAATGTTTCTGATCAACTTACCTTAAAATATGGGTTTAAATACCGCGACAAGGAAAGAAATGCAAGATTTTCAGACATTTTTTACAATTGGAGCAGTGGAACAGCGCCTTTACTTTCTGATTTTGCACAGTATATCACAACGCAGCCCAGAGGGCCTCAATATCTAAGTGAAATGAATGCTCATATCGGAAATACGTTTGGTCCGGTATTAACTACGGGCGGGATGAATCAGTTTTGGTTCCAGAATCAGGGAAATCTTACCATCAACAAAACAGATTCTGAAGCGCTGGAATATAACAAGGCACTAGGAAGAAATTTCGATGTTTTTGAGAAGCACTTTGATGCTTATGGAATGGGAACATACAGAATTAATGATAAAATGACCATTCTGGGAGGGGTAAGACTCTCCAACACCCATACCAAAGTAAAAGGGTACAGCGTAATAGATGATATTCTTACTCCGGTTGAAAACACCAAAGAATATCTGGCTGTTTTGCCTATGATCCATTTCAAATATGCTATTAACGATAAAACAAACCTGAGATTTGCTGCAACACGTACTTTTTCAAGACCCAATTTTGGAGATCTTACACCGGGAGGAACTTATATAGAAGCTGATAATGAGTTTAAAGGAGGGAACCCTAACCTGAATCCCACCTACTCGATCAACCTGGACTTAATGGGTGAATACTACTTCTCTAATGTCGGGATTTTAAGCGGTGGTGTTTTCTATAAATCGATTACAGATCCTATTTTCCAGGATTCTTTCATCGGAACGTATAACGGAATCAGCGGGGTGCAATTCAGTGCTCCCAATAACGGAAAAGCAGCATGGCTGGGAGGAATTGAACTGGGAATCAACAGAAGGTTTGACTTTTTACCGGGGTTCTTACAGTATTTTGGAACTCAGCTTAATGCCACGTTCATGACGTCAGAAATGGAAAAACCGAGCGGCAGAAAGGTAAAGCTTCCTTATCAGGCCAAAGAGCTTTATAATATCCAGCTGTTCTTTGAGAAAAAAGGATTCAATGCCAGGCTGGCTTACAATCACAAGGGAAAATTTGCTGTAGAATATGCGGAGGAAGATCTTTATGATTCTTACTACGGAAAGTACAGCAATCTCGATTTCGGAGCTTCGTACCAGATCAATAAACATATTACAGTTTTTGCTGATGTGAATAATATTCTGAATAAACCTCTGATCTATCATTTCGGGGAAAGCCAGGACAGACCTGAGCAGGTGGAATACTATGGCGTAAGAGGAAATCTTGGGGTAAAACTGAATTTCTAAAAGATGAAAACCAAGCACTTAAAAAACAATACCCTGAATGTAACTCTGAAAGCGGCCATCGCAGCTTTCGGGGTCTACTTCTCCATGTATGCTTTCAGGAAGCCCTTTACTGCAGCTTCATTCAGTAATCTTGAATATTTCGGTTTTGACTATAAAATCTTAATCATTATTGCTCAGGCGGTTGGATATTTCATTTCTAAATTTATCGGAATTAAGTTTATCTCAGAATTAAAACCTGAAAAAAGGATCCTGTTCCTCTTTAGCTTTATAGGAGTTGCAGAATTAGCATTACTTGGATTTGCTATGGTTCCCGCTCCTTATAATATCATCTGCATGTTCATCAATGGTATTCCATTGGGAATGATCTGGGGGATTGTATTTTCTTATATTGAAGGAAGAAAAACTACGGAAATCATTGGTTTATTCCTTTGTTCAAGCTTCGTGGTTTCATCGGGAGTAGTAAAATCAGCAGGTAAATTTTTGATGGACCATTTCAGTATTTCAGAATTCTGGATGCCTTTTACAACAGGGTTAATCTTCATCATTCCAATGATTATTTTTGCTGTTATGCTGAATAAAACCCCTGCTCCTACAGAAGAAGACAAAGCTTTAAAGAAGGAAAGAATACCTTTAAGCAAAGAGGAAAGAAAAGCGTTGATTAGAAAGTTCTTTATCCCTTTAATCAGCATCACTGTTTTGTACATCAGCCTTACGGTTTTAAGAGATTTCAGGGACAATTTCAGCAGGGAAATATGGGATGAGATGAGCGGAAATACCAACAGTGCTGTTTTCACTCTTACAGAAGTTCCAATCTCTATCATGGTTCTGCTTATTCTCGGGTTTATGGTCAAAGTTAAAAATAATCTGAAGGCCTTTGCTTATTACCATTACATTCTTTTTGGCGGAATCATTTCTGTAGCATTATCCACCTATTTCTTTCAAAACGGAATTATCTCTCCTTTTCTGTGGATGACTGTTTCCGGCTTTGGAATGTACCTTTGCTACATCCCTTTCAACGGAATTTATTTCGACAGGATGATTGCAGCCTTTAAAATCAAAGGAAATGTAGGTTTTTTCATTTATTTCGTTGATGCATTCGGATATCTGGGCAGTGTTTCTGTTCTGTTTCTGAAAAATTTAAGTTCTGCGGGCCAGTCTTGGCTTCAGTTTTATATCCATCTCAATTATATCATTGCCGGAACCGTACTGTTGTTTGCTGTGATTGCACTTCTGGCTTTTCAGAGAAAATCAAAAATAAAATCAAAGGAAGACGACAATTCTCCCATTATGAGTTTCGATCCTTTTTAATAATAAAAAAAAATGAATATGAATCATCAATATGACCTTATCGTAGTAGGTGGTGGAGTTTTAGGAACATTTCATGCCTATCACGCTTTACAGAAAAACCTGAAAGTTGCTGTTTTGGAAAGAAATTCTGTTCCGCAGGGGGCAACCGTAAGAAACTTCGGGCAGGTAGTTCCTTCGGGAATGGATATCAAATGGCAGAACTTCGGCAAAGAAAGCCTGCATATTTATAAAGATCTTCAGTCTAAAACGGATCTTACCGTTCGTCAGAACGGCTCTGTTTATATCGCTTCTAATGACGAAGAGCTTCAGCTGATCGAGGAACTTTTTCAGATCAACAAAAACAATGATTATGAGTCTGTGCTTCTTTCTAAGAATGAATGCATTCAGAAATTTGACGGATTAAGATCAGACTACTGTAAAGGCGGGTTGTTTTTTCCTCAGGAAATCTCAGTTGACTCCAGTGAGATGATTGTTAAACTTCATCAATATTTAAAAAACCATAAAGAATTAGATTTATTTTACAACACAACTGTAGTAGAAACTTTTGAAAATAATACCCATTGTACAGCGGTTACAGCAGACGGAAGAAAAATAACGGCATCTAAAATAATAATATGCGGCGGCCATGAATTTAAAACAATGTATCCTGAAATATTTAACGAGAGTGATCTTGAAATAAGCAAACTGCAGATGCTTCAGACCAAACCTCAGGGGATCTATTCACTTCCCGGAAATATCCTCACCGGACTTTCAATCAGAAGGTATGAATCTTTCAGCGAGTGTTCCTCTTTCCGTAAAATAAAAGAAGCTGAAGACTCCAACTCTTTTGAAAAGAAATTCGGAATTCATATTCTCTTCAAACAGGCTTTAGATGGCTCTGTCATCATTGGCGATTCCCACGAATACGCTGATGCAAAAAATGCAGACGATCTGGGCTATGATCTAAATATGGATATTGACGAATTTATGATTCAGGAAGCTAAAAAAATCATTAATCTCCCTACCTATGCCATTCAGAAAAGATGGTTCGGAATCTACTCCCAATGTAAAACAAAGGATATTTTCGAGCATAATATTTCTCCTAATATTCATATCACAACAGGAATCGGTGGTAAAGGAATGACCGGAAGCGGTGGTTTTTCAAAATTTAATATCAACACAATTTTTTCTTAAAAAATGAATATACAATTACTGGTTCTGGATATGGCCGGAACAACGATAGATGAAGACAATGTAGTATATAAAACACTTGCCAAAGCCGTGAACAGTTACGGGTATGATGTCACCCTGGAAAAAGTACTTGAAATCTGTGCCGGAATGGAAAAAGCAGAAGCCATCAGAAACCTTCTTGAAAATATTGGCGGAAATACCGATGATACCGATGCTATTTTTGAAAATTTCTCGGATGATCTTGCTCTTGCCTATGAGGAACTGGAGGTGAAGCCTATTGACAATGTCGAAAGTTTCTTAAAGAAAGTAAAATCCGCTGATAAAAAAGTAGTTTTAAATACGGGTTATACCAAAAAAGTGGCTCAACAGCTGTTGTCAAAATTAGCATGGCAGAAAAATGTTCATTTTGACGACCTTATCACTGCTGATGATGTTTTTGAAAGCAGACCAAGTCCGCAAATGATCAGACTGGCCATGTCAAAATTCGGGATTACAGATCCTAAAGAAGTAATGAAAGCAGGAGATTCCGCCATCGATATTGAAGAGGGTAAAAATGCAGGATGCGGAATAACCATTGCAGTACTGAGCGGCGCACAGACAAGAGAACAGCTAGAAGCTGCGCAACCGGATTATATCTTAAACAATATTTCAGAAGCTGAAAAAATTCTTCTTTAATTCTTTTTCAAACTGCTTACAGAGTTTTCTGTAAGTAGTTTATTCCAACCTTCAGGAATCAATCTTTTAATATAAAATTAATATGAAAACAAAACTTCTTTCTGTTTTAGGACTCTCTGCTGCCCTTATAAGCGCACAAACCAAAAAAGTATTATTCATTGGGATCGACGGATGCAGAGCAGACGTTATGATGTCTTCAAACACCCCTAATATCAAAGGTTTATTACCTACTGCTATTTATTCTCTGGATGCCATCACTGCTGCACCTACCTGGAGTGGGAATGGCTGGAGTACCATGCTGACCGGAGTATGGCACAACAAACACAATGTACAGGATAATAGTTTTACTAATCCAAACTTTACCAATTATCCTGATTTTATGACAAGAATTGAGACTTTTAACCCAAACCTGAGAACTATTTCACTGATTAACTGGACTCCTATTAATAATACGATTATTCAGAATGCGGATGTAAAAACCAATTCGGGTACAGACCTCGCAGTAAAAAATGCCGCAGTGCAGGCTTTACAAAGTGATAATCCGGATGTCCTTTTTGTAGATTTTGACGATGTGGACCATGCGGGACATTCTTACGGATTCTCTTCAGCAGTCCCTCAGTATGTTAGCGCAATGCAGACTACCGACTCATATATCGGGGAAATTCTTACCGCGATGAAGAGCAGAAGTAACTTCAATAACGAAGACTGGCTGGTTGTAGTGACCACTGATCATGGAGCTGTAGACAACGCTCACGGTGGTGGGAACCTTTCTGAAAGGAATATTTTTTCAATTTACTCAAACCCTTCTTTTTCGTCACAGCAAATCAGTAAAACACAAATTCAGAATTCAAAGACCTTCAATCAATTGAATTTTCCTGCGGGAACTTACGCTAAACCAGCCTCTCAGAGTAGTTTTAATTTCGGAGCCAATCAGGATTTCACCATTGAATTCTGGGTTAAACCTAATGCAGGCTACAGTAGTGATCCCGTTATGATCGGTAATAAAAACTGGAATAGCGGTACCAATAAAGGCTTTGTAATTTCAGGGTATTCAGGACAGACCTTGAAAATGAATATAGGGGACGGAACCAACAGGCTGGATTTGGTGGGAGGAAAAGTGAATACCAATCAGTGGAAGCATATTGCTGTAAGCTTTGATCGTGACGGCCTGGCCACACTGTATGAAGACGGAGTTCCTGTAACATTCGGGAAAATGAACACTATCGGAGATATCAATTCCAATCTTCCGCTTACCTTCAATCAGGACGGCACGAATACTTACGGAGTAAATCTTGCAGCTTCTTATAAAGACGTCAGGATCTGGAAAACGGCACTCCCTAAGGAGGTTATTGTTCAGTATGCCAATCAGGACGTTACCAGCTCACATCCTTATTATAATCAGCTTCTGGCCAATTATAAAATGAATGAAACTTCCGGCAGTACACTCACTGATTCCGGGCCTCTTAGTAACAACGCATCGATAACGGGTTCACCAACAAGAAACCTTCAAACCACAGAAGTTTTTACTATTCAGAATTATTTAGACACCCCGCGTCAGACAGACCACTTCCCTACTGTTTTGAACTGGTTTTGTATTCCTGTAATGTCTTCCTGGGGCATAGACGGAACAAGCAGAATTCCGGCATGTGATCTGAATAGCTTATCTGTAAACGAGCAGAGCAGCAATGCTGGATCAAATTTTAAAATCTATCCTAATCCGGCTAACAGCGAAATTAATATAAAATTCAAATCAGTTGAAAATAAAATCAACATTCATATTATTGATTTTTCCGGAAAAGTTCTTGTAACAAAAGCGGCAGCTTCATACACAGGAAATTATGAGGAAATGATCAATATTTCCAATCTTACCAATGGTTCTTATTTTATAGTGGTAACAGAAGGAAGCAAAAGAATTCAAAAAACATTCATTAAAAAGTAATTATTAGATTTATATTTTTTGTATAGTACAGATTATTTCATGGTCTGTACTATTTTTTTATGGTATATACACATCTGACATCTTTTTTTACAATCTTAACAGGATATAAAAACCGATGTGTTAAAGTGGAGCTTTTTGACAGAATAATTTTATTGCTAAATTTTTAATATTCTATTTATTTTTAATTAAAAATCATATTATCAAAGCATCTCAATGAACCAGAAAAAAAAGTTTATAAAACAATCAAAATCAAGTTATTTTACACAACCAATCACAGGTTTCTATACTTAAACATCAAAAAAACCATTGGGTAAATATTTCGTATTTTTAATAAACCAATTAAAAATTCTCAAAGTTATGAAAGCAGTACGTTTTTTCGGACACAAAGATGTCCGTGTTGTCAATGATATGGAAAAGCCAACCCCAAAAGGAGATGAAGTTTTGTTAAAAATTGGAGGTGCCGGAGTATGTCATTCCGACCTTCACATTATTGATGAAGGAACAGTAGGAGGTTCAGTATTCACTTTGGGGCATGAAAATGCAGGCTGGATAGAAGAAACAGGACCTGACGTAAAAGACTATAAAAAAGGGGACGCTGTTTTGGTATATGGACCATGGGGATGCGGACATTGCAAGCCTTGTCAGCAGTCTAAAGAAAACTATTGTGATCATCAATCTGAAATGGCGTATGGAGGCGGATTGGGACTGGACGGAGGTATGGCAGACTATATGCTTGTACCGTCTTCACGCTTACTGGTTCCTATTTATGACCTGGATCCTGTGGTAGCAGCCCCACTTACTGATGCTGCATTAACTCCTTATTCCGCTATTAAAAGATCAATTGCTAAATTGACACCCGATGAGTATGTAGTTGTTATAGGCGTTGGAGGACTGGGACATGTAGCATTGCAAATTCTTAGAGAAATAAGCGCCAGCACCATCATAGCGTGTGATGTTACTGATGAAAAGCTTGCTTTTGCAAAAGAGCTGGGAGCCGCATTCACCATCAATTCTAAGGATGAAGATGCTGCAGAACAGATTCAGAAAATCACAGGCATTAAAAAAGCCAAAGTTGTTATTGATTTTGTAGGAGCTACCTCAACAATTGAACTGGGAACCAAAGTAGTAAGTTTAGATGGAGATCTTACAATAGTTGGGCTTGGCGGCGGCCATTACCAGTACACGATGTCCGGCCTTCCGTTTGGAGTAAGCATGACAAACCCTTACTGGGGCTCCAGAGTAGAACTTATGGAAGTTGTAGGATTGGCAAGACAGAAAAAGATCCATATCGAAATTGAAAAATATAAACTGGACCAGGCCAATGAAGTCTATGACCGAATGAGAAATGGTAAAATAAAAGGACGGGCAGTGCTTATTCCTTAGTATAACATAAAAACTGAAAGCCGGAAGAAATTAGACTCTTCCGGCTTTTTTGCATTTGTTATCTGTTAAAGAGGAACATTGATAAATTCAACCTGGAAACTTGTACCGACATTGATTTCACTTTCTACAGAAACTTTAGCTCCTAAACGGTCAGCTATCCTTTTTACAATGGAAAGGCCAATGCCTGCACCTTCAAATTCTGCAGTATTGGGCATTCTATTGAAAATATCAAAAATATTGGTCCCATTATTCAGGTCAATACCAATACCATTGTCGCGGACTTCATAGATCACAGATAAACCTTTCCTGTAGCTCTTTACCTCTACCATTGGTTCTTCTTTTTTGGAGCTGTATTTGACTGCATTTCCAATAAGATTTAAAAACATCTGATAAAGCAGTGTTCTTTCCCCGGGAATTGCTATAGTGTCGTCCAAGCTGAAAATAAGGTTTTTGCTGTTATATAGTTTCTTGGAATTTTTAAGAATATCAAGTATTTCACTCTGCGGATTGATCAGCTCTAGCTCAAAATGAATATAATTTGACTGGGAGAGGTCGTAAACCTTATCCATCATTTCCGCCATGAGATGGGACGAATCCAGAATATTGGTCGCCAGCTTATAAAACATGCTGCTTTTGTCTTCCTCACGGCTTAGTATCATCTGAGCAGACAACTTAATCATTGCCAGTGGATTTTTAAGATCATGAGTCAATGTATATCCAAAGGTATCCAACGCATTATTTGAACGGATAAGTTCCCTGTTCAA
Source organism: Chryseobacterium sp. 14P4.3.2 (assembly GCF_057799275.1). Taxonomy (NCBI): domain Bacteria; kingdom Pseudomonadati; phylum Bacteroidota; class Flavobacteriia; order Flavobacteriales; family Weeksellaceae; genus Chryseobacterium; species Chryseobacterium sp. 14P4.3.2. The sequence goes on along the minus strand of NZ_JBYOKO010000009.1, from coordinate 168,792 downwards.
ATTGAAAATTTCACCACCTCTTTGCCCAATCGCCTGCTGGGTAATATTCACTATTTTTTCAAGAAATGCCAATTCGATTATTTTCCAATTGATGGCGCTACCCTTGGTCATCTCTTTCCATTTCGCAAAAGAGGTGCGCGGGCCCGGATAAGAAATCCCGCTGTTTTCATTTGTTACAATGAGCTTTTCAGGCTTTCCGGCCCATATTTCCTCAACAATACTTTCTTTTCGGAAAAGATAGAGAAACCATTTATTTCCCGGGAGAATATTAATGCGGATTACACCAGGAAAATAAAGACCATCCCTGCCATCCGGTTGAGAGTATATAAACTTGTTTGTAGAAAACAGGATTTCATCATCCTTATCTAAAAGAAAATCGTCTATTAGTTCTATTTCTTTCTGCCGCGGAGTTTCTCCTATGCAGCTCAGTCCTCCGTCATAGATTAATACTATTCCATCCGCAGCAACAATCTCCATTATTTTGGGAGCAAACTGTTCCAGAACGCCATGAAAATCATGCTGCACTAAAAGCTCCGCCTTCAGGTCTCTTTCTACAGCTCCCATTACTTTGTAAGCATCAATCAATTCTTTCTGATGTTCCAGAAGATGATAGTTAACGGCATACTGTGTTAAAAAAGTACATAGATTTCTCTGTCCAAGGTCAACATGTTTAGGCTGAGTATGCTGGCAGGTTACCAGTCCCCAGAGCTTTCCCTCAATCATTATCGAAAAACTGGCGCTGGCACGCGCATGAGCGTTCCTGAGATACTGCAGATGCATAGGCGAAAAAGCCCTGAGCCCGCAATGACTCAGATCCAGTTGATCAGCTGAAATACCAAGGATCTCAAACAGTTTCCCATCAATGTCCGCTACATTTCGGGAAGGGAACCTTGTGTAAAGTTCACGTGCCTGTATGGGGACATCAAACTCAGGATACCTATATGACAAAAAGGAAGGTAATTCTTCATTTTTTGACTCTGCAATCACCTGCCCGCTATTATCCTCAAGAAACCGGTATACCATAGCACGATCAAAACCTGTTATTTCTTTGATCAGCTCGGTAAGCATATGCCAACGGTCATTGCAGTGTTCAAGTGCCCGGGCATAATTATTCAGGTTGTTCGATTTTGCAATATAATCACTGCATATTTCTATTTCAAGAAATTGTTTCTTACTGTACTGATATATACTTATATAATATTCCTGAACACCAATTCGGATATGTTCTGTAAACCTGTTATTCGGAATCGATATATTCACGTCAATTTCACTGAAGTTCCATCTCTTATCAGGGGTCATCAAATTCAAGAGCTGGTCTATTGTAAGTCCAATTATTTGTTCAATGGAACGTTCTGTAATTTCAATAGAGTTCTTACTGGCTGCAATGCAGACATTATTTTCAAAAACAAAAAGATAACCAAAATACTGGATTTTTCCGCAAAGATGTATTTGCTCGTCATGACAGTCAACCTGAGGCATAGTTCCTTATTTAAACATACACTATTCAGAAATCTTTGAGCAATTATTTAAGGATACTGACAGACAGTCTGTCTCAAAGATATTGAATTGATTCACTAAAATACTAAACAATAATCTAAATACCTAATATGATTGAATACAATAATCTAAATATTTTATTTAAACGAAATCATCAATGTACTTATGATATATATTTGTCTTATCCCTTTTTATTTCAATGATCAACTGCAGGCCAAACTGGATATAATCATGTAATAAAAATAAAAAATCCCTACTTCTAAAGGTAAGGATTATATAGGATAACTGATCAATATCTGTAAATACTATTTGAAGTAATGAGTAATCTGATCACTTTCAGGAACCACCTTGGAATCAAAATGTTCCAGTAATTTCCCATCCGGACTGATCAGAAATTTATTAAAATTCCAGCTTACAACAGCATCTAAAACTCCATTTTTAGATTTGTGGGTAAGATAGTCAAATACCGGAGTGATTTTTGCTCCTTTTACATTAACCATAGTAGTAAGCGGAAATGTCACCCCATAATTTTTCTCGCAAAAAGATTTGATTTCCACATTGTCATGAAATTCCTGATCTGCAAAATTATCAGATGGAAAACCAACAATAACAAGCTTATCACCGTACTCTTTATACAGCTGCTCCAGCCCTTTGTACTGAGGGGTATACCCACATTTGGAAGCAGTATTCACAATAAGAATATATTTGCCTTTGTACTTTGAAAAGTCGATTTGCTTCCCGTCAATAGATTCCACTTTAAAATCGTAGATCGACTTCGGAGGTTTTGAACCTGTAGAATCTCCTGATTTAATAAATGATGAAAGACTTACAATGGTAATAAGCATCATCCCGATAAAAAGTATTTTTTTCATTGAAAAAAGATTTTAATTAGATTTTATATGTTTTATAACTTTTTTGATTTATACAATTCATTTGTCCCTTGGTTCAATTTTTCATAAACACAGAACTTTATTGTATTTATGAAGAAGGTTTTATACTAATAACCAGCAACAAATACTTTGCCGTCTTTATAAGCTTAACGGGTTATTACTTCATTTATCCTTTAAACTTTTGAAAATAGATCTCAGGGCATTACAGAAGGTTTCATTTGAAGAATTATTTTGATTCTTTCTGCACTCTCTCCTGTTACTTTTTTAAGTTCTTTCCCTTCGTATCTCTGATATTGGATTCCCGAATTACCTGAAAATGTTCCTGTGCTTCTGATCACCTCTACCGATAGCAGATGATCAGGAATTTTTGCTCCAAACCAATCAGGATCATCTTTTTGTGACCAGGTAACCAGTGCAAGTATTTTTTCTTTATTTTCATTCTTTGTGGCATTACCCTTCAGATCATCCATTGCTGAAGTATTACCATACAGAGTCATCATTGTCTGTTTTTTATGATTAATGGAAGAAGTCACCACATGCAGATTCATGGCATTAAAATCAAAATGTTCAGGAAGGGAAGCATTTTGATTAACCTGTTCATATTCTTTTTTAGAACTGCAGCTCATCATAAACGCAGAGGCGATCATATAAACAATTAGAAGATTCTTCATAGCTTAATGGTTAATAGGAGATGTAAATACAAAATCATTGTCTTTCATAGGACGGTGGCAGTTGATACATTCATTTGAAAATTCTGCAGTTTTTCCGTATGGTTCAAGTTTGGGAGATACAAATCTCGCCCATCCCCATCCTTTTGTGGAAGCAAACCTCTTGCTGTCCTTAATCATATATTCTATCTGTTTAAAGGCTCCTGTGGTTACATTCCCTTCGCTGTCTATGATCTGATCCCATGCCACCTTAGCCAGTATGGTTCCATCCGGCCACGGATTTGTTTTATGTTCTTTTGCGGCTTTTACAGCAATGTCATTCCCGAATATGATCCTCATTGTTCCATTGTCGAACCTCTCAGTAGAGCTGATGGGCTTCCAGTTTTTATAATCAGGAATATAGCTGATTCCATTCAATGCAACAGGCAGTGAAGCGTTGGATGCCTTTTCATTGGTCATAGCATTCAATTGCAGAGACTGCTTGTGATAAGCGGCAATTTTTGCGGTATCCGGCTTTTGTTTAGGAGCAAGCGAGCTCACATATCTTTTCAGTACAGTAATGTCTTTTTCAGATAATTTAGTCTGGGGATGTAATAATTCATAACTTTTCAAAGGCATAACTCCCAGATTGATCTGGTTGAAAGCTTCCCATAATTTTGCATTTTGCGCCGGAGGGGCTAACTTATCCCACTCAGAAAAGTTCAGTCCTTCTTTTCCTTTTTTAATATGGTCTGCTACCAGCCAGTAAGCAGGAGCGATCTGATCAAACCATTTCAGATCTGTCTGGTTGGAATGACAATCAAAACACGAACGCTGCAATATTGCCCTTACATCAGCGGGGACATGTATATCTCCGGTAACAGGCTTATGCGTAATTTCAGGTCTGTAAAACTGAATGCCTATAAAAGCAACTAGAACGAAGGCCAGAATATTTTTTGTTTTTATCTTTTTAAAAAAACGATCCATATCCGTAAATTTTTATTGAAATTACGCAACTTTACCTTATGTCTTACGTAAAATCTACACCAAGTAGACAGATTTCACATTGAATTAGACAAAACTGATTCCGAAATTACAGATCTATAAAGATTAACAAGCTTACTGTATCAGTCTTCTTTTCAATGAAATCCTATCAAAGAACTTACTTATCATATCATTCTACCTTAAACAAACCGCCTGTTTAAGGGTAAAAAATAAAAAACATTCAAATATTTTGTTTTTATGACCAATCGGTCATATATTTGCATTGTAATTGAGAAACATTATGGCAAAAGGAGAAGAAACCAGACAGTTTATTGTAGAAAAAGCCGCCCCTATTTTTAATACAAAAGGGATCGCTGCTACTTCTATGAGTGATATCATGGAGGCTACCAAGTTGTCTAAAGGCAGTATGTACGTTCACTTTGAAAATAAAGAAGTTCTTGCCTGTGCCGCAGTTGATCACAATATGAAAATGCTCAGTAATCAATTACAAAAGGCATTAAGCAAGGCTAAAACTTCTAAAGAGCAGTTATTGGCATACATCGATTTTTTTAGTGACCCTAACCATCCGCCTTTGATTGGAGGTTGTCCCTTATTGAATTTTGGAACGGAAGCTGACGATACCAATCCGGTTGTTAAGGAAAAAGTAAATCATGCTATTAAGCAAGGGCAGGAATTGCTTTCAGGCATTATTGAACAGGGAATTAAAAACAATGAATTTAGAGCAGACTGGAATTCGGGAGATTTTGCAGCGGTTCTGTTTGCCATGCTTGAAGGCGGACACTTAATGTCTAGAATGTCCGGCAATAATAGTAAAATGCAGGTAATCATCAATACGCTTAAAAATTTAATAGAAGAAAACAGCGTGTAATTTTTTTTATCTAAAAAATGACCGATCAGTCATTTTTATAACAAAAACAATCTTTATAAAGATTATAATAATCACAATAATTTAAAAACCAAAAAACAATGTCAAAAACAGTTTTAATTACAGGAGCATCAAAAGGATTTGGAAAAGCCTGGGCAGAAGCATTTTTAGCAAAAGGATACAACGTGGCAGCTACAGCCAGAAATGTAGAAACACTTAATGATTTAAAAGAAAAATACGGAGATTCTGTATTGCCCCTAACATTGGATGTTGATAAGAGAGAAGAGTCCTTATCTGTTGTTCAGAAAGTACATGACCATTTCAAATCAATTGACATCCTGATCAATAATGCCGGCTATGCTTTAACCGGTGCTGTTGAAGAAACAAACGAACAGGAAGCCAGAGCTCAGTTTGAAACCAATTTCTTTGGAACACTGTGGCTTACACAAGCGGTTCTTCCTATTATGAGAAATCAGAAAAGTGGGCATATTATTCAGGTTTCTTCTATTTTAGGATTGGCAACTTTGCCGACAATGGGGCTTTATAATGCATCAAAATTTGCCATTGAGGGGCTAAGTGAAACACTGGCAACAGAAGTGAAAGAATTCGGCATTCATGTTACTTTGGTAGAGCCTAATGGTTATGCTTCCAATATCTGGCATACAGGAATCAATACCCAAAGCAACCCTGCTTATGATGAACTTAAAAAGGCATTTGCAAAATCTGAAAACTCTTTCGGAGAAGTAGAAGCTACAGCACCTGCAATCATAAAACTAGCCGAAACAGAAAATCCACCTTTACGTTTATTACTTGGGAAAGTTGCGCTTCCATTTGTAAAACAAAATTATGAACAGCGTTTAAAAGTATGGGAAGAATGGAATGAGGTTTCAGTAGAAGCCCACGGATAATTTTCCGGAAAATATCATTGTAAATAAGCTTTGTTCTGTTCAGGACAAAGCTTATTTGTAATCCATTTTGACAAAAACTTTTAAGACATTAATAAAAACTGATGATCATTTACCTTGCTGATATAGGAAGGGCATTACCAAACAAACAATAGATTTTGTAAATTTGGAATTCAAAACATAGGTGTTCATCTTTAGAAAAGAAATCTCCGGTTTTGGAGGATATATAGACGACCACTCACCTTCCCTTTTCCACCAACAGAATTAATAATGAATGAAAACGACACTAAACGGCTTTCAAGACTGACAGCAATTTTAATACAATTGCAGACGAAACGACTTCTGACAGCCCCGGGCCTTGCTGAAAAATTTGATGTGAGCGTTAGAACAATTTACAGGGATATCAGAGCGTTGGAACAGGCAGGAGTTCCCATTCTTACAGAAGAAGGAAAAGGATATACTCTGATGGAAGGATATAGGATTCCACCAGTTATGTTTACTGAAAACCAAGCCAATGCATTAATTCTTGCTGAACAGCTGGTACTGAAGAATAAGGATACTTCTTTCATTAAGGATTACACTGAAGCTGTTGATAAAATAAAAGCAGTACTAAGACAGTCGGAAAAAGACAAAGCCAATTTGCTTGCAGACCGCACGCGTTTTGAGCAGAATATAAACAGAGAAAGAAGCAGCAGTACTATTTCACAGCTGCAGAATGCACTGACTAACTTTCAGCTGATCAAAATAAAATATACTAACGGACAAAACAAAATGACAATCAGAATGCTTGAACCGTTTGCCCTTATCAGTACTACAGAAAACTGGCTGCTTATTGCCTGGTGCCGGCTTCGTATGGAATTCAGGTATTTCCGGCTTGACAGGATTAAGAACATGGAAATTCTTGAGGAGAAATTCGAGCCTCATAAAATGACCCTGCAAGAGTATTTTGATAAAAATTACTGATTTTTCATACCCCTGACATAAGGCTGTCACCGGCCTATTCTAGCTTTGCATTATCAATAATACATTAATAGTCAAAAAAATGGAAAAACAGATTTTCAATCCTTGGGAATGGGGTAAAAACACAAATTCAGCACAAGCCGTTGAGGTAAAAAATGTAACAGGGACTCTTTACTGTTCCGGGCAGGTAGCGATAGACGCTAATGGTATACCAAGTAATGCAGATATGCGCTCGCAGCTGATCCAAACTATTCAAAATCTTGAACAACTTATAAGCGAAGCAGGCTACGACTGTAAGAATATAGTAAGACTGAATGTTTATACTACCTCAACACAGGAGTTTTTTACAAGCTGCATGGACGTATATGTGCCATTTATCCAAAAACACGGCATTCAGCAAGCGACAACTTTACTTGAGGTAAAAGAACTTTTTGCAACGCTCACGGTAGAACTGGAAGCTACAGTGGTAAGATAATCATCTTCACCTATCTCAGAATTGTTTATTAAAACCTGAAAAGCCGCCCCAACTTTAACAGCAGGGCGGCTTTCTATTTTTTATTACGCTTAGGGAATTGGTTATCTTCTTCCTCTTCCTTCTCCTCTGTTCATTCCTCCCATCCTCATTTCCCGCCCTCCTCTATCAAATCCCTGACCTCCCGGATGATCCATACTATGAATCATAGGGCCGGAATTATTATGAAACTGCCCCATATTGTCCCTCATTTTCATTTCGTGATCCATCTGTTCTTTACTCGCTTCAATACGGTTGTTGCGCATACCATCCATTTCATCTTTATTAGGACGGTAGGATACTCCTTTACCTCCATTAAAGCTCATACGGTTTTTATTGTTGATATTAACCTTCTCGATGTAGGTATTATGTATATTTTTGTTGACCCTCCACACTGAAGTATTGTACATAAAACGTCCGCCATCCCATCTTCCGCCATAAAATCCATTTCCAAAGTACCCAAACCCATAATTGATTCCTCCATAATATCCTACACGTGGTCCCCAATATCCGGGATGCCATCCGTAGAAACTGTCATAGAACCCCCAATATCCGGGAGTCCATAATAGATTAATGGCAGGAGGTAATACCCAAACTCCCGGAACCCAATAATACCCATTCGTAGCCCAGTTCCAATATCCGGGGGTCCACAGGTAACCGTCTCCGGGACATGGAGGCTGAACGTAATCAGGAAGCGGCGGTGGTGCAGTTTCTGCTCTTACCGTAATAGAAGACTGATCATCCATATATCCGGTATTCTGTGCAAACACAGAAACATTTGCAAACAGAGCAATTAAAGAAACCATTATCAATTTCTTCAGTGCAGTGTATAAGTTTACAGTAAACAGATTTTTACTATTGGATGCTGTAATTCCTTCCATCAGAAATAAGTCCTCATGAAAGGGAAATTTGATTTTTTTCATAAAAAGAGATTTAAGGTTTGATGAGTAAAATAGACCGTGCCTCTGTGAGGCTATACCGATCCAAAAAAGTTTGAAAAACTATAAAAGTTACAAGCGTGTGCTGGTCTAGCTCTTAATTATTCTGATCAATAATTATATCTTTAATAAATCAAGAAATACAGTTGTCGGTTTTCTTTTTTTACTAAATAACATTCTATCTCCAATCAAATTATATCAAACAGATATAATGAAAAAATAACAGGTCAATCATATTAAATAAAGCTCAATGAAACTGACAATATGTAAAATATTGACATCGCGGCGTTTATACTATGCAATTTACGCAATAATATACATTTAAACTAGACATTTTTTCGTTTTAGGAGAAATAAATTAATCGTTGGACACATTTAATTTCCGACTTCTTTTATAAAAAAACATTCCTTAATCCAGGTGCGAATTAAGGAATAATAAATTGGAAACCGGGTTACTTATTTCCCCGGTGAATACTCTTCATATACTGTTGCTATAAGGTCATCTGAGTTTATATTTCTTGAGAAAATAGGATAATGAAACCTATCCAGCTTATTAAGGATATGGATAAGATTCATTTTTTCGCTATAGGAAAGGTTTCCAGCCACAATATTAGTTGCCTGGCGAATTTTTTCCATCTGCCTTTCCAATGCCAGCAATCCTGCTTCTGAAATACAGATCAGTTTACTCCGTTTATCCACATCAGATTCACTCTGTTCTATCCAGCCCAGGCGCAGCAGCCGGGCAATGATCAGCATTCCGACAGGTTTATCATGAATGTTTTTCTTGATAAGCTCCATCTTGGTCATCTGGCCGAAAGCTTTAAGGTTGATCAGATAGATAAAATCTTCCTGAGTAGAAAACTCAGAATTGGAGATCGCAGATTTTGAATAGGTCTTTGCATACCGGTTGAGGTGAACAAGTAATGTATTGATCGCACTTTCTGCTGTTCTGCCATTCTCCTTACCTTCCCAGTATGGCTCATCCTGGTTATCTTGTCCTTCTGCATTTTCCCGGTCAGATATCCATGTTTTAAAGCCCTGAATATCTAAAGCATAAGTATCAGGATGGGTACAGGCTTCTGCCTCAAACTCTTCCAGCAGCGTCATAAAGTCTTTAACAAGCGTATAATTCATGTCAATTAAATATTTTACAAATATACCTTTTTCACATTTTTACCTTTGATGTATAAATCACTTTCAATGGGTCTTTACGTTCGTTAAAAATACTTATATCAGATAGAACTGATTTAATTTTTCTTCACATAAAGTACGGATCACCTCAATCCAGCGGTCCTCATCATTCAGGCATGGTATATAATTAAAGTTCTCACCTCCTGATTCTAAAAACTGATGTTTTCCTTCTACAGATATTTCTTCCAGGGTCTCAAGGCAATCGGAAACAAAAGCAGGACATACTACAGCCAGTTTTTTAACTCCTTTAGCAGGAATAGTTTCCAAAGTATGATCCGTATAAGGTTCCATCCATTTATCTTTTCCCAGTCTGGACTGAAAAGAAACAATTACTTTATCTTTTGGAAGTCCAAGTTTTTTGATCACACGTTCGGTAGTACTAAAGCACTGATGACGGTAACAAAACGGATGGCTCGGGTTGGTTTCTCTGGAACAGCAATCGTTCATATTACAGGTTTTAGTAGGGTCTGTTTTATAAATATGCCGCTCCGGAACTCCGTGATAAGAAAACATCAAAGCATCAAATTTTTCAGGAAGCTTTTCTCTGATACTTTCTGCCAGGCAATCGGTATAAATATCACGATGATAGAAAGGCTGTATATAATTGATGTTTACTTCCGGAAATTTCTTCTTTCTTACCTCTTCGGCTTTTTCAATAACGGTTTCGGTTGTACTCATTGCATACTGAGGATACAGAGGGAAAAGAACGATCTCTGAAACCCCTTTTTCAACAAGATTTCTGATTCCTGTTTCGATGCTGGGTTCTGCATATCTCATTCCGATTTCCACAGGTACATCGACGAGCTTTTGAAGTTTTTGCCTGATTTTTTTGGTAATAACAATCAGGGGAGAGCCTTCATCTGTCCAGACGGTCTTATAAGCCTCAGCAGATTTTTGCGGTCTGGTTTTTAAAATGATTCCCTGAACTAAAAGAGCCCGGAAAATCCAGCGATAGTCAATTACCTTTTCATCCATAAGGAACTCATCCAGATATTCCTTTACATCATTCACAGCAGTTGATCTTGGAGAACCAAGATTGATTAATAATATTCCTTTTTTAGCCAATGTTCCTTATTTTATTAGTCAATGTTTTATTTTTTACTGACGGTTAATCTGCCAGTCCTTCTTTATATACTTTTAATGCACGTTCTCTGGCATTTTTATGATCCACAACCGGCTCTTCGCGGTAGTTTTCCGGAAGCCATTTTTTAATGTATTTTAAGTCTTTATCAAACTTTTTGGTCTGCTCATAGGGATTGAATATCCTGAAATAAGGGGCCGCATCACACCCGCATCCTGCAGCCCACTGCCAGTTTCCGTTGTTGGCTGAAAGATCATAATCCAGCAGCTTTTCCGCAAAATAGGCTTCTCCCCACCGCCAGTCGATAAGAAGGTGTTTGGTAAGGAAGCTTGCAGTGATCATTCTTACCCTGTTGTGCATAAACCCTGTTTCATTGAGTTCTCTCATCCCTGCATCTACAATCGGATATCCTGTTCTGCCTTCACACCATGCCTTAAATTCATCTTCATCATTTCGCCAGTTAATATTTTCATATTTCTTTTTAAAACAATGGGTAACAACTGATGGAAAATGAAAGAGGATCTGCATAAAAAATTCCCGCCATATCAGCTCATTTAGCCATATTTCATTATGCTCAGCAGCATATTTGACACATTTTCTTACGGAAATCGTTCCAAAACGAAGCGCAATACCCAGATGGGTAGTGTGATTCAGCGCCGGAAAATCTCTGTATTTCTGGTAATCGGCGATAATTTTCGAATCCAGTTCCGGCTTTTTAAATTCAAGATCGGTTTTTTCAAATCCAATTTCCGCAAGCGTTATAATTTCTGAACCTTCATGAAACTCCACAAAATGGCTCGTATCAATCCTAACACTTTTAACAGCGGTCATGTTTTCCTTCCATTTCCTGGAATAGGGCGTAAACACCGTATAAGGGGAATGGTCACTTTTTACAATTTCATCTTTCTCAAAGATCACCTGATCTTTAAACTCTTTAAACTGAATGGTATGTTTCGAAAGTAATCGTGCAACGGTCTGATCTCTTTTTATAGCCTGAGGCTCATAATCTCTGTTACAAAAAACAGTATTAATATTGAATTTAGCGACCACTTTTTCAAAAATCTCTTCCACCTCTCCGTAAAAAATATGAAGTCCGCTGCCGTATTTCTGCAATTCATCGTGAAGCTGCTGAAGTGCCTGGTGAATATAGTCTACCCTTCTGTCATATTTGTTATGAAGCTGGCGCAGAATTCCGGTATCAAAAATAAATATAGGCATCACTTTCAAACCTGATTGCAGTGCTTGGTAAAGTCCAATATTATCTTCTAATCTTAAATCTCTTCTAAACCAAAAAATATTTATCTCGTTCATCTGTACTTTTTACGATTCCTTTTTCAAAAAATGATGGGCATCATCTTAAAAACAAACTTTAATTTAGATTACAAATATACCAATTAAAATAAAATTAAGTTTATTAATAAGCTTAATTTTATTTTAATTTCGGTACAAAATTTGTAAAAATTATAAAAGGAATTAAAATCATTATCATGGATGATACAGAACCCGACATTTTACAACTGGCAAGGGATAAGGAAATTATTGATGAGTACTTCAGCCTGATTGTAAAAGATGAATTGGATATCAGTATGAATTTCAGCAATGAGTATATTATTACAGAAAATATAGTCTCAAAAAAACAAATTCTGGTCAAGACGTTTTCGGATTTTATCAGAATTAATTCACCGTTATATTTTTTGTTACAGGCTTTAATTCATAAGATAAATTCAGGTATTTTAAGAAGAGCTCAGATGACAAAAGCATTGGAGTCTTTCAGAGAACACCAATAAAGTAGGAATTTTATAAAATAAAAAGCTGCCCCAATAAGTTTTTGAGACAGCCTTTTATATGCTTTAATGATCAGTCAGATATCTTCAGTATTACTATACATTCTCTTTCATATGCTTGGCAACCATATCTTCCAGATCCTCCAGATTAAAAGGTTTTGAAACATAATCGTCTGCCTGAGCTTCAGCAGCCAGTGCAACAATATCATTATTTGCGGTTACATAGATGACCGGAATGTGTTTAAATTCCTCGTTGCTTTTAAGAAGTTTTGTAGCTTCCACTCCACCAATTTTGGGGATCCAGTTGTCCATTAAAATAACATCCGGCTGATAATCTGCTACTCTTTCCAGAATATCGTGTGATGTTTCCGAAATTTTAACTTCATATCCGTTCTCTTCAAAGATTATCGTGACTACTTCTAAAATAGCTTTATCATCATCAAAAATTAAAATTTTCTTTTTACTCATATTAGTTGGATTATTATATTGAGATATGTTATAATTGATTTATAAGATTTGCTAAATTACTAGGTTTAATGATTAAATCATAATTAATTTCTTCAACTGCATGTCTGGGCATATAATCCACCTCCGCCGTTACGGGATCCTGAATCCAAACCAGGCCATTATTTTTCTTGATGTAAGCCAGGCCCTCCACTCCATCTGCATTGGCTCCGGACAATAATATACCGATCAGCTTTTCGCCATAAATTTCGGCAGCAGATTTAAAGGTTACATCAATAGAAGGACGGGAATAATTCATCTTTTCTGAACTGTCCAGCGACATATTTTTCTTATTCTCAAACAGCAGATGGTAGTCTGCCGGAACAATATAGATACTGCCATCCTGAAGTTCGGTTTTATCTTCAACTTCAATCACAGGCAGTGATGTAAACTGCTGCAATAAAGTCTGAAGAATATTAGTGGCATGTGCCTTCCTATGAACAACCAGCAAAACGGGAATATTTAGGGTGTCATCTAAATTTTTAACCATCTCAATGATCACCTGCAAGCTTCCTGCTGAGCCTCCTATAATAATTAGTTCTGTATCCTTTTGTGTTTTCATGGGGAACGGTTTAATGGTGATCCAGCTTTTTCCAGATTTTCTGATCTTCAACCTGATGATAGTTTTTATCAATGGTAGAAAACTTAAGGGTTTCTTTAGCTCCTAAAGCCAGAAAACCTAAATTTTCCAGACTATTATCGAAGAGGCTGAAAACTCTTTCCTGAAGTTCGCGGTCAAAGTAGATTAAAACGTTACGGCAGATGATCAGCTGAAAACTGTTAAAAGAACTGTCTGATACAAGATTATGGGTTGACAGGATAAGCTTTTCCTGCAAGCTTTTATCAAATCTCACACTGTCATAATTGGCAGTATAGTAATCAGAAAAATCCTTTTTCCCTCCAGACTGAATATAATTTTCAGAATAGAGTTTCATCTGCTGTAAAGGAAAGACTCCTGCTCTGGCGGTTTCCAGAACGGAGGGATTCAAATCTGTCCCATAAATCAGTGATTTATGATAAAGACCTGCTTCTTTCAGCAGGATAGCAACAGAGTAGATTTCCTCTCCTGTTGAACAGCCTGCAATCCAGATTCTGATTAACGGATAGGTACCTAGCTGAGGCAGTATTTTTTCTCTTAAAGTTTTAAAAAAAACCGGATCTCTGAACATCTCCGTGACATTCACCGTAACTTCTTCTACAAAACGCTTCAAATATTCCTGGTCATTGATGATGGTATATCTAAGTTCTGCAAAGCTGGTAAATCTGTCTAGCAAGCAGATACGGTTTACTCTCCGCTTAAAAGAAGCACGGCTGTATCCTGAAAAATCATAACCGTACATCTCATAAACATCGTTGATCAGGTACTCTATTTCTTCATCTTTAATGATACTCGGTTCCAGCATTTATGAGAGTTTTTCAATAGCTTTTATCAACAGATCTACGTCAATCGGTTTCGAAACATAGTCTATAGCTCCGGCTTCAATACATTTCTGACGGTCTTCCGGCATGGCCTGTGCGGTCACTGCAATTACGGGAACATCTGCGATTTCCGGAGTATTTTTTATAATTCTGATAGCTTCATAACCATCCATTCCCGGCATCATCATATCCATCAGGATCACTGAAAACTGATGACCGGACTTCAGCATTTCTATAGCTTCCTGAGCCATTGTACAGCTCTCTATCAGATATCCGCGAGACTTTAAAGTCAGTTTCAGTGCAAATATATTACGTGGATCATCATCCACAATTAAGATTTTCTTATTCATCAGAATTTTATCTGTTTAACTTTCATATAACCAAACGCGAAGCAGTGATAGCAGCTGATCAATATCCACAGGTTTTGAGATATAATCAGAAGCTCCTGCTGTGATGCATTTTTCACGTTCTCCAATCATTGATTTTGCCGTAATGGCTATAATTGGCAGCCTTTTGAATTCCTGCATTTTCCTGATTTCTTTAATGGTTTCATAACCATCCATCTCAGGCATCATCATATCCATCAAAATGACATCTATATCCGGGTTTTGCTTAAGCTGCTGAAGAGAGTGTTTCCCATCCATCGCTACAATCACCTCCACTTTGTATTTTTCCAACGCTTTGGTTAAAGAAAAGATGTTACGCACATCATCATCCGTGATCAGAACTTTTTTTCCACTTAATACCTCTGTCAGAGAGCCTAGCACCCTACTGGTATTATTTTCAAGGAAATTGTTTTTTTCCTCCACCAAATGTAAGAATAAACCTACCTCATCTAAAATTCTCTGATAAGAATGGGCCGTTTTTACCACTATAGAATCTGCATACTGCTTTATTTTCAGTTCTTCTTCTTTTGATAAATTCTGCTCTGTAAAGATAATGATAGGAAGATTTTCCAGCCCTTCATTGCTTTTTATGGATTCTATAACATGGTATTCGTCTCCTTTCAGATTTCCAATATCCAGAATAACACAGTCAACATGGTCTGAAGTAAGTGCTTTTACACTGTCTTCTACATTATGCTCTACGGAAAGGGAGATATTAAAATTGCTCAGGAAATAGGACAACGCACTCGCATGTTTGGCATTCTCCTCAACGATAAGAACTTTCTGAGGCCCTTTTTTTAAAGCTTCTTCAATTTTACTGAAAACATCAGTCATTTTATCCAGAGCTACGGGTTTATTGATAAAATCCACAGCACCTTTCATGAGGCTTTCCTTTTTAAGATGCAGTACAGACATCATATGAACCGGAATATTCCTTGTTGCAGGATTAGATTTAAGTTCATCCATTACCTCCCAGCCATCCTTCACAGGAAGCTGCACATCAAGCAATATAGCATGCGGATGGTATTTCTGAGCAGCGGAAAGACCATGGTCTCCTCTCACCACAACAATTCCCTTATACTTCTGCATATGGGCGTATTTAAGAAGGGCTTTTGCGAAATTGGTATCATCTTCTATAATCAGGATAACTTTATCTCCTTCATTGATATGATCTCTGTCATCTGCTACTTCTTCCGGAATCTCCAAAGTATTCGGGCGGAATGTGTCAGCTTCTGCATCATCCAGAATGCTTTTAATTTCCTCAACGTCCTCACGGATGATTTCTACCAGATCCTGATCTGTTTCACTCTGAGGAGCTTCAGCAACAGCATGAACAGGAATTATAAAACTAAATTCGCTGCCTTCATTAACTTCACTTTTCAAAACAAGTTCTCCACCGAGAAGTTTTGCAATTTCACGGCTTATAGACAAGCCCAAACCTGTTCCTCCGAATTTTCTTTTGGTAGAACCGTCTGCCTGCTGAAATGCCTCAAATATAATCCTCTGTTTATCTTTAGCAATTCCCACTCCTGTATCTTTTACAGAGAATATAATGAAATCCGGTTTCTCCGAGTGTTTTTTAATGGATAAGCCAATGCTTCCTTCTTTGGTAAACTTTAAAGCATTAGACAGTAAGTTTCTCAATACCTGATCAATTCTCAGGCGGTCACTTTCAATAACCTCCTGTATATCAGAATCAATGTCAATATTAAACTGAAGGGCTTTTTCCTGAAATACAGGATTAAAAAGGCTCTTTAAATCTTTTACAACTTCTTCTATCACAACATCCTGATATTCAAGAGTCATTTTACCGGATTCTATTTTTGCCAAATCCAGAATTTCATCAATCAGTGTTAGCAGACTTGTTCCTGAACTCTGAATTACTTTTGCAGATTCAACCTGATCATCGTTGAGATTTTCATCCGGATTCTCAGCCATCAATCTGGACAGAAGAAGGATAGAGTTCAGCGGAGTACGAAGTTCATGAGACATATTTGCAAGGAACTCAGACTTATATTTTGTGCTTAAGGCAAGTTCTTCAACCTTTTTTTGAATTTCATTGTTCCGTTCAGCAATCAGATGATTTTTTTCTTCCAATAATCTTGAACGTTCTTCAAGTTCTGCATTGGCCTGCATCAATTCTTCCTGCTGTACTTTCAGTTCTTCTTCCGAAGCCTGAAGCTTCTGAGTCTGGGCTTCCAATTCAGTATTCAGATTTTCAAGTTCGGAGTGCTGAACCTGCAGTTCTTCAGATTGAGCCTGTGTTTCTTCCAGTAACTGCTGTTCTTTTTCTCTTCCTTTAGCTGCACTCAATGCAATTCCTATGTTAATGCTGCATTCTGAGAAGTAGCTCACCCTGTCTTCATCAAAGTTAGAGGTAGATCCTAATTCCAGAACTCCAATCGGGTGTCCGTCTGCAAAAACCGGAATCAAAAGGATTCCGTATATTTTAATGGTACTGCTTGCGAAAGTAACCACAAAATCTTCTTCATGAAGATTGTTGTAGACCTGTGTTTTGGCATTTAAAAAAGCCTGTCCTACCATTCCCTCTCCCGGTTCAAAGGTCTTTTTCATATTGCCTTCCAAACCGAAAGCTTTATTCAGTTTCAAAACTCCTTCGTCATAAAGATAAAGGGAGCCATTGATACATTTTCCGTAGTCAATCAGCTGGTGCAGTGCTTTTTTAGACACTTCCTCCACAGACTTGTTCCCTACCAGGGATTCATTCAGCAAAGCAAGCCCTTTCTGGCGCCAATCGCTTTTATTTATTTTATCAAAAGAAATTTTAAGAGATTCGGTCATGTTATTGAGAGAACCCACCAGATCTCCCAGATCATCCTCTGAATTGTCTACTGCCTTTTCACTATAATCACCATTAGCTACCCTATTGGCAATTTTCTGGATAGCACTTACTCTTCTTGACGTTTCCTGATCTTTTTGCTTCAGCATTCTCTCCAGCTTATCTCTTCTGATAAGGTCTGCTCTCATTTTAATGTAAAAAAAGATTGTCACTACTACTGCTGCTATGGCAGAAAAGAGAATAAATAAAACCGTAGTATCGGACGAACGGTTAAGGTCTTTATTTTTAATGTCAAGCTGACTTTCCTCGTATCTAACGAAATCAGCTACAATTTTCCGGCACTGGTCCATATAGGCTTTACCGATTATAATTTGCTGATGAGTCATTACACTTCCTCTTCGTCTGTTATCAACAAGCTCCTTCAGATTAGTTATCACCTGATCAACGCTATGTTTCAGACTGGTAAGTCTTGCCAGCTGATTTTTATCCTGTAAGTCTAGTGATTCTGCCTGTATCAATGCCTTTGGATATTCTCTCAAACCCCTTTTGTAAGGCTCAAGAAACTCTTCCCTTCCGGTCAGCTGATAACCTCTGTTCCCCGTTTCTGCATCTAACAGTGCTACTAAAACATCTTTAACAGCAGTCACTGAACGCCGGCTTTTTGACAGGCTCTCTCTGTGACTCATCTGATTTTGAATACTCCAGTAGGAAGCCACTGAACTGGCTATTAAAATCAAAAGCGAAAGACCTACTCCAAACTGAAGATTTCGTATAATTTTTTTCGGCATAAAAATTAGTTTAGGGGTAAAGTGAAATAAAAGGTAGATCCTTCATTCAGGATGCTGGAAACACCTACGCTGCCATGGTGCTGCTTGATAATTTCAGAGCAAATAAATAACCCGATACCCATTCCCTGAAACTGCAGTGAAGACTCTTCTACACGATAAAATTTCTTGAACACCGCATCCTGTTTAAAATCTGGAATCCCTATTCCAAAATCGGTCACATTTATTCTCACTTCCTGAGCTTCCTCATCCACAAAAGTGGTAACGATAACCTGATTGTTGTGGGGAGAATATTTGATGGCATTTGTCAGAAAATTAATCAGCACCTGCTCTATACGGATTTCATCCATTGGAATCAATATATCAGGTTTATTGCCATGTCGCTCAATTCGGACTGTATTTTCATGAGTCTGGAGAATTGTATCTATTGCATTGCTGATCACTTTTTCAAGATTAACGGGTTTTTTATTAATTTTTAATTTACCGTTTTCTATTTTGGAAACATCCAGCAGATCAGTAATCAAAGTATTGAGTTTTTCGATCTGGTCCTGAACTTTTGTCACAAAACCAGCCTCAGCGCTCTCCTTATCTAATTTTAATTTCCGGTCTAATAACTGAACATAGGCTTTAATACTGGTTAAAGGAGTTTTCAGTTCATGGCTTGCGATACTTAAAAATTCATCTTTCTCTTTTTCGGCCTTCTTCTGGCCATCGATATCTGTGAAAGTACCGACCCAATTTTTGATATGTCCATCATCAAATACCGGGGTTACGCGAAGCAAATGATAACGGTAATCTTCCGAACCGATACTTTTAATTCTGATCTCCAGTTCTAAAGCCTTTCCTCTTTTTCTTGCTCTTTCAAATTCTTCTCCGATATCGGGATCATCAGAATGGGTTTCAGGAAAAATCTGCTCAGAATCGGAATAATGATACCATTTACCGTTTACAAAATCTACAATTCCTTTTTCATTAACGGTAAATGCAATCTGAGGAAGAGATTCCAGCATCAGATGAAAATGATCAATCTGGGATTTCATCGTCACCTGCAGCTCACGTCTTCCTTTTACCTCCAATTCAAGATTCTGCTGTGTCTTTTTCATTGCCACATTCTTTTCCTGAAGGTTGTAAAACGTTTTAACTTTAAGCAAAAGGATCTCAGAATCGACAGGCTTTGTTACATAATCTTTAGCTCCAGAAGCATAACCGCGTGTGATAAATTTTTTGTCTGTATTGACAGCGGATAAGAATATAATGGGAACTTCTTTTGTTTTACTGTAATCCGCAAGGGTTTCGGCAACTTCAAAACCATCCATATCAGGCATTTGAACATCCAAAATAATTAAGGCATAGTCATTCTTCAGCGCTTTACCAAGGGCCTCCTCACCAGAACCTGCTGTGTCTACTTGAAAATCCTTAGACTGAAGTAATTTTTGTAATGAGTAAAGGTTACTTTGGTTGTCATCAACAATTAAAATCATAGAAGTCAAAATCAATAATTAATTATACTTACTTTAGGTTCAAAAATACTCACAATATTTCAAAAAACAGTAATTTTAAAAGATTATGACTATTTAATTAACACTCTTTTTTATAACAAAAACTCTAATGGTATACTCTGAATATATACTCGGCTGTCATTATTGTTTCCGAATAACACTAACCTTTATTACCAAACAGCTGATTTGATGAATATAAGTATTGAGGACCTAACCGGTAAACAAAAAAGGATTTCTTAAACTTTAAGATAATTTTTTATCTTTTTTGAGCCCCTCAGGAAACTTAAATTGAGCTTCTAAGGAAACCAATTATTTTATTTATGTGTTACTTTTGTGTTGAGCAAAGGGGATGAAAACAATCAAATATGCCCGATGCTGATTTAAACCTTAAAAAAGAATCGCATTGGCAGACTTCAATAATCAGTTACAAATGACTTATTGGTGGGAAAACTAAAACAAACAACAATGAAAAAGCAGGAAGATTTACATGGTATTCAGCGCCATTGTTATACAAAAAGCAGTAAAGCCGGCGAGCAGTTCATCACTGAACATGGCATTTCATTCATTGTTTCAGGCGAAATGGAAGCCTACGATGGTAATACCAAACATTTGTACCAAAAAGGTGATGTGGTATTGTACCGGAAAAATGCTTTGATCCGCTTTGTTAAATACCCGCATCGGGAAGAGAATTTTGAAGCGACATCTATTATTCTGGATGAAAATCTTTTAAAAAATTTTGCAGAACAGTATGAAATAGCTTCTGACAAAACCCCGAAAGAAAGTCTGTTTAAGCTGGAGCAGGATGAATTGATCCAGTCTTTCTTCGAAGGGCTTGAAAGCTGGTTTGGAAATAAAATAAGTCCCGAACTTTCCACTGTCAAAAAAACGGAAATGATTCATTTACTGCTTCGTAATAATAATGAGTTTAAAAATGTCCTATTTCATTTTGGTATGCCGGGAAAAATCAATCTCGAGGCTTTTATGAACACCAATTTCCGTTTCAATGTGCCCTTGTCAAGGCTTGCTTTTCTAACAGGGAGAAGTCTGGCCACCTTTAAACGTGATTTTGAAAAACTCTACCATACCTCTCCCAACAAATGGTTACAGCAAAAACGTCTGGAGGAAGCCCATTATTTACTAGAACAAAAAAAAATGAAAGCAAAGGATGTCTACCTTGAAGTTGGTTTCGAAACTCTATCGCATTTTTCGTATGCCTTCAAGAACCACTTCGGCGTAAGTCCTTCGCACCTATAATTTAAAATATAACATATGAACAAGACCGTTTTAATTACGGGCTCTTCCACAGGAATAGGGAGAGCCGCAGCCCTTCTATTTTCTAAAAATGGATGGAATGTAGTAGCAACAATGCGTACTCCTGAGGCTGAAAAAGAACTTAATCAATTGGAAAATGTGCTGGTAAACCGCTTGGATCTGGAAGATGTATCTTCTATCGAAAATAGTATTCAGGAGGCGACAGACCGTTTTGGAAAAATTGATTTACTGGTCAACAATGCAGCTTTCGGACAATACGGAATATTCGAAGCCTTAAAACCTGAACAAATTGAAAAACAATTCAGTGTCAATGTTTTCGGAACAATGAATGTAATCCGTGCTGTATTGCCGCATTTCAGAGCTCAAAAAGAGGGGAAGATCATTAATGTAAGTTCTGCAGGGGGCAGGATTGGTATTCCACTGATTTCAATGTATGTTTCTTCAAAGTTTGCACTGGAAGGTTTTTCAGAAGCATTATCTTATGAACTGGCTTCTCAAAACATCAGCCTGAAACTGGTTGAACCAGGTGGTGTAGCAACACCATTTCACGAAACTTCAGCCCAGCTTTTTGCCACAAATCCAGAATTGACAAGTTACGATGTATTCAGCGAGGCAGCATTAAACAAATTAGGACAAATGGGCGATATGATGTCAAGTGCTGAAGAAGTAGCGGATGAGATCTTCAAGGCTGCAACAGACAATTCAGATCAGTTCCGTTACATCGTTGGTGAGGATGCAAAAAGCTGGATCAACGACCGTACGTCGATGGATGACTTAACGTTTGCACGACATATGCGACAATTGTTTAATTCATAAATACTAAAAAGCGATGCCTAAAAGTATTTTAATAACCGGAGCTTCAAGTGGTATTGGCAAAGCAACTGCTTTATTTTTTGCTGAAAAGGGATGGAATGTAATTGCTACTATGCGAAATATCAGAGATGCTGAAGATTTAGCACCAGTAAAAAACATTTTAATTCTTCCATTGGATGTTACTGAAATGGAGAGTATTGAAAATGCTTTCACTATCGGAACTGAGAAATTTGGTAAGATCGATGTATTGCTCAACAACGCAGGATATGCACAATATGGAATCTTTGAATCGTTATCTGATAAACAGATAAGAAATCAATTTGAAGTCAATGTTTTTGGAACCATAAACGTTACAAAATCAATCCTCCCCATCTTCAGAACTCAGGGTGAGGGAATGATTATTAATGTCACTTCAGGCAGTGGTCGTTTTTCAGTACCTCTGATGTCGCTGTACAATGCCAGCAAATTTGCTTTGGAAGGTTTTTCAGAATCACTGGCATACGAACTGGCATCGCAAAATATTACGGTGAAAATTATTGAACCAGGCAGTACTGCATCTAATTTCCACCATACTTTAGAAGAAAGCACAGTCAGTCATTCAGCATATAACGATTATATTCAACATCTGAACTCCAGAATGGACATTGTTCGTAAAAATACTTCAGCTTCCAGTTCGGTACCGGATGATATTGCAGCAACAATTTTTGAAGCAGCCACAGATGGGACACAGACATTACGTTATGTTTCCGGGAAGGATATCCAGCCCATTATTGATATGCGAACATCTAGTTCTGAAGAAGAATATATGAGATTTATGAGGAATATCTTTTCATAATTAACCCTACAATTAAAAATTTAACACAATGAATAAAACCATTTTTATCACAGGAACATCCTCTGGAATAGGACAGGCAACAGCGCAGTATTTTGAAGCGCAGGGATGGAATGTAATTGCTACTATGCGTAGTCCTGAAAAGCAGGATATTTTAAAAAACAGCGAACGCATGCTTGTTTTGAAACTGGATGTGGAAAAGCCGGAAACTTTTAATGAAGTTATAGAAAAAGCTATTGCCCATTTCGGTAAGATTGATGTATTATTAAATAACGCCGGTTACGGACAGCACGGTCTTTTTGAAGCCACCACTTCGGAGCAAATTCACCGTCAGTTTTCAGTCAATCTTTTTGGAACCATGGAAATTACCCGGGCTTTACTACCCCATTTCCGGGCGCAGAAAAACGGCAGCATCATTACTATTACTTCCGGTGTCGGCCGCGTAACGGTTCCCCTGGTCTCTATTTATGCGGCATCTAAATTTGCCTTAGAAGGCTTCTGCGAATCGCTGTCGTTTGAATTAGCCTCTCAGAATATTCAAGTTAAAATCATTGAACCTGGGAATATTGCTACTAACTTTGAACAAACCACCAAATCGAATTTTGCAGCTGACGAAGCATTAACCGATTATTCGGATTATCTGAAAAAGATGGATGAGGTATTTAAAGGGATCTACAGTGGGGGTGGCTCTACGGCGGCGGATGTGGCAGCAACCATTTTCAAAGCTGCGAATGACGAAAGCAATGTGTTGCGTTATGTGGTAGGTTCTGATCTGCAACCGCTGATCGACATCAGAAACGGGGGAACTGATGAGCAATACATGGATGTCCTGAGAAGCACGTTTGTGCTTGAAAACTAATATATTTATTTAAAAACAAATATTGATCTCTTAAATGCACCAACAAAATCATCGTTTTGGCCGGTAGATTTAAGAGATCGCTATTAATTTCCAAAGTTTACAAAATGAGGAACATCTGTCCCAAAATTATCCATTGGTAAAAGATTATTTCTGTTACTGTTAAAATCAAAAACAGAATTATTGTCAAAAGGAACACGCGGATAATAGGTGAAAGAAATCTGAATCCTGTTGAAAACCAGATATGGATTATTAATTAAAACTCCAATTCCTATTTTCGTATTTGCTGTTGTTTTCAGTAATTTATCGGCTGGCATCCCCAGCCATCCTACGGCTGCTGTCAGATATGGGCTGAAGTGGAAATTTTTCCATGTTTTATTGATAAACATCTGAAGCTGATATCTTAAAACCATTTTTTTTGTTCCAATATAATCTGAATTATAAACAGGAAATTCATCTGGAGAAGAAAGATTAATTCTGTCTTTGTAGGAATAATTATGCTGTGGATTTCCTAATGCTAAAGTCGGGGAAAAGAAATGCCTTACTTTGGCAAACTTCCAGTCCATAAGATTCGTAAAATAAGTACCATCCAGGCGAAAAGACTCACGATTCTGGTCATCTTCATTAAAAAACCTTCCAAATTGAGCTTTCACATTGAAATAGCCTATGTTTGTGAAATCACCATAGGATGCAGAAACTCCTACGTAGGGTTTTACGTCTTTACTTCTTGATAAACCTCCCGCTGTAAAATTCAACGACTTACCATAAGCAATATCCTCAGGAAGGTCATATTGAAATATATTTTTCTGCACCGAAAACTTTCTGTTAATAAATCCGACAGACATCAGAAAACTGTTGTAAGATTTAAAGTAATCATATTTGTCAATTCCGGGGCTGTCTTTGTACTGATAATTTTGAAACCTTCCCAGAATGGCAATATTACTGGAGACTTTTTCGCTTGGAGCCGAAGAAACCGGAATTTGATATCCACCCCATAAATCCTGACTGTATACTTTAATTTGAACTTCAGGATAAGTATTATCGGGACCAATAGGAAGTAAAACACTGCGTTTAAAATATTCGAAAGTAAAACCACCTGCCCATTTCGTCAAGGGTGAGAAAAAGTCTCTTCTCATATTGAAATTAATTCTTTCATTTTTAAAAAAATCTCTTTCCCCAAGAATCTGAGCCGTGATATACGATCCAAAAAGATTATATGTGGTATAGCTTCCTAAAAGATAATCCTGCTTTTCTTTAGAATCATTTCTATAAAGGAAATCCAATGTATGGCCTAACCCCAATACATTTTCCTCGGTAACTCCAAGACCAATTTTACTTCCGGAATAACTGAGCCTCGGTTTTAGACTCCAGGAGTCAAGAACTTTTACTACTACATCAATAGAATCTTTACCGGAAGGGCTGTCAACAACACTGATGTTAACTCTGTTGACAAATGGCATTGTTCTGAGCAAACGTTCAGATTCGTAAAGTTTCTGAGCATTATATTCCTCCCCTTCCTTAAAAAGTAAATAATTATTTACCGTAGAAACTCTTGTAGTAGAATGAAGATGATCAGTAAACCAATCATACCATTTCAATCTCTCTTTACTATCTTTAGAACCATATCCAAAGGGGTCAATGGCCTCTACCCTGATATTTCTGATGTATTTTTTGTTGTAAGTCTGTTGCAGTAATTTTTCAGTTCTGGATTTAACTGTAGCCGAATCTGCCTCTCTACGGAATATAAGACGGTGAATGAACTTAGTAACTTTCCGTTGATCCGAAAATTCTTCTATTTTATAATAAAGTGAATCTTTTTTCTCCTGAGCATGTATAGAGGAAAAACTACTTAAAAGGAAAATTAGAATTACAATCGGTCTAGTCATTAGTCATCAAAATTTCAATAGACTTTACAATATCAATTTATAAGCCAATACAGAGGTTTTAATTAAAAAACACTTAGACGAAAAGTAGAATTACTAGACTTTTTTATTATTGTTCACAACTAAGATTGTTTAATCCTATATATTACCAGCCAAAATTTATTATTAGATTAATATCTGATTTAAGGTACTTTTAAAACATCCTAAAATAAATTCCGTATAATACAGCTGTGCATCCAAAGCCTGGGTTTTCTGATGAAGATCAATACGTTTGGAAAGTATAACTTCTCCTTTGTAGCTAAATGAAAAGAAAGAAAAAATTTTAAATCCTGAATTTCTAACAGGTATAGCATATCCTGTAGATGCAATCCCCCAGTCGGTATCAAATGATTTAGCAACATTTACAGCCATTATATTTGATATATTCTGTGTGACACAATCATTTTCATAGGCTTCAATCCGATCAACATTCAGGAATTTTACTCTTTCACGTAGAGTATAAGTTGTGAGCCCTCCTTTGTAAAATAAACCAGCATTAGGCATTTGAGAAAAAGCTAGCTGCACTAATCCTGAAGTTACCCCTTCTGCTATAGAGACCGTTTCGTTTACTGTAATAAGGGAAGTACTTATATACTCAAGTAAATTTTGCTGGAATTTCATGGCATTTACTTTTTATCTGAATTCAACTTTATAAAATCTTTTTTTCATTCTTAAAATTTGTTTTCAAATAACATCATAGTCATTCAGATCCGTTACAAAATAATGTTCAATCGTTTCCTTAGCATTTTTGCACATCTTTAAAAGATCTTGTCTGGATGTATCTTCAAAAATAAAATCATCATGAATATCAATAATAAACTCGGTTACTTTTTCAGTATTCATAAGGTCATAGGTCATTAAATCATTCAAATTGTCTAACCTGCATTCTTCTTTAAAAAAAGGAATATTGCGGGAAAAGGAATTTTTAAACTGAAAAAGGTGTATTGTTTTCATGACTTCGGATATTCTGTGCTCAGTGAGGCCTTTTGTTTTACAAGATACTTTTGTATTGTTCGAAAAATGATCCTTAAAAGAAAGATTCATCTTTCAGGAGCGATACTTTTTTCTGCCAAAAATCTGCTCTAATCAATCCACGCAAATACAATATGGATAAAAAGGACAGAAAACCATTGGTTTCTATCCCTTAGTTAATTAAAATCTTCTTATCAATAGGGTATCCTATTTTTCTGATTTTAATAAGCTCCTTATGAAAATTGAGTGGTTTTAAGGGATTTAATCACCTTTCCATGGTTTATGTCTGGTAATTCTGTATCCTTTGTATTTTATTTTCAGGTCTTCATCTTACACGGTTACTTCAATACAAAGGTGGCTGTTTCCGGATACAATATGCTATATCTATTTATATTAATCTTACACATATCACACCTTTTTACAAGTCTTCTAAGTTTCCAAAGCGTTTTTGTTTCAGCTGTTTGTAAAATGATGGTGAAAGCCCTGTTATTTTTTTAAATTGATTGGATAAATGAGCCACACTGCTATAGTTTAGCTTATAAGAGATCTCTGTAAGATTAAGCTCGTCATATAGTAATAGTTCTTTTACTTTCTCCACTTTATTAATAATGATAAAATGCTGCAGAGTCATCCCTTTAACCTCAGAAAACGTATTGGCCAGATAAGTATAATCATAACCAAGTTTCTCACTTACATAATCTGAAAAATTTTCCTTTGGAAGGGCATCAGAATAATGGATCATCTCTATGACTACATTTTTTATTTTCTCTATCAGAATACTTTTTTTATCATCCAATATTTCAAGGCCGGTTTTAAGGAGGTTCTCTTTTAATATACGCCTTTGTTCAGGACAGATATCATCCAATAATTCAACCGTACCCAGATCTACAACTGCATTTTTAATGCCCAATCTTTCCAATTCCTGAGAGACCACCATTTTGCAGCGCAAGCTTACCATATATTTTATATACAACTTCATCGTCCTTACATTTTATATACTGCCAATTATTTCATTAACAGTCATTTATTCAAAGTTACTTCATTAATTTATAAATATCTATGATTTATATAACAAATTAAAAGACTATTACAAAGCTTTCCCTTTTTAAGGATCTAGATTTACAGTGAACAAAAATATTTTACAATGTCAAAGAAAAAAGATGGAAAAAAGAAGTCAGACAAAACACCACCCTCAAAATCTGTAAAAGAAAAACGGGAGGATAAAATAAATAAAAGAATAGATAAAGAAAATGAAGGCCGGGAAGCCTCTAATTGAATGGTAACCATAAAAAAAGAAGGAATTATACTCCGGAAAACAGCATTAGACTTTGAAAGTGAAGGTGTTTTAAACCCTGCTGTTATCTATAATAATGGAAAGATCCATTTGTTTTACAGAGCCGTGGCGGGGAATAATTTCTCCAGCATCGGATATTGTATGCTCTCAGATTACAAGACTGTAGAAATGAGGTCTGAGCACCCAATAATCATCCCTGAGTTTGACTATGATAAACACGGAACGGAGGATCCTAGAATTGTAAAAATTGACGATCTGTTTTACCTTACTTATACCAGCTATGACGGCATAAATGCATTGGGAACATTGGCTACTTCCAAAGACCTTACATCATGGAAAAAAAAAGGCATAATTGTTCCGACAATTTCCTATACAAAGTTTAAACTTTTATCAGAAACGGAGGGAGCAATAGCTGAGAAATACAAACGATTTAATGAGTTTCCACCAGGTCACGAAAAAAATAAGGATATATTTCTTTGGGATAAAAATGTAATTTTCTTTCCAAGAAGAATAAACGGAAAGTTATATTTTCTTCATCGTATAAGACCCGATATTCAGATTGTGGATATAGACAGCATTGAAGATCTAACCCCTGATTTTTGGAAAGTCTATTTTCTACAGTTCAGAGATCATATTGTTTTATCGCCAAAATATGACCATGAATTAAGCTACATCGGTGGCGGATGCCCCCCTATGGAAACTGAACACGGATGGCTGCTGATCTATCATGGCGTTCATGATACCGTTAAAGGTTATGTGTACAGCGCATGTGCAGCTTTACTTGAACTTGACCATCCTGAAAGAGAAATATCAAGACTTCCTTATCCCCTTTTCAAACCTGAAGAAAAATGGGAGGTGAAAGGAGAAGTCAACAATGTCTGTTTTCCAACCGGAGCCATTGTAGAGGATGATACTCTCTATATTTATTACGGTGCTGCAGACAAAAGAATTGCTGTAGCATCTTTAAGCATCAAAGAGCTATTAAAGGAATTGCTGCACTACACATCATAACTGATCATTCAATAAGAAATCTCACACTTTAAAATAGAAATTAACATGAATAAGAATATACATCCAGACGTGGAGGAAAAGATAAAAAGACGGTCTCAAAATAAAAAAAACACAATTTATTATAAACCTGAAATTGTATTCATCAGTACTTTTCCTCCTAAGGTGTGCGGTATTGCAACTTACTGTGAAGACCTTATAAGATCTCTACAATTAAAGTTTAAAGAATCATTTAAAATAATTATTTGTCCAATGGAAACCGGGGATGAAAGTTATCAGTATACAGAAAAGGTGGAATATAGGTTAAATACTTCAGATGCCGTTTCTTATTTGGAGCTTGCTGACCGGATCAATAAAAATGACAATATTCAACTTGTAATGCTCCAGCATGAGTTCGGTTTTTTTAATGAAACAAAAAATGGATTATCCCTTTTCCTTCAGCATTTAGAAAAAGAGATCATCATTACTTTTCATACTGTTCTGCCTAAACCGGATCAGGAATTAAAAGAAAAAGTGCAAAAAATCAGCAATTTATCCAAATCTATTATTGTAATGACAGGTATTTCAGCAGATATCCTTTCAAATGACTATGATATTCCCACTGATAAAATTACAGTGATACCACATGGTACCCATTTACTGCCATTTATTGATAAAACTTCCCTCAGAACGAAGTACGGATTTAAAGACAAAAAAATTCTTTCCACATTCGGTTTATTGGGTTCCGGAAAAAATATTGAAACAACTCTGGAAGCACTGCCCGAAATCATTTCTCAGAATCCGGATGTGATGTTTCTGATTATTGGAAAAACCCATCCTACCATCATCAAAAGTGAGGGTGAAAAGTATCGGATTTTTTTGAAGGAAACCATTCAAAGACTTAATTTAGAAAAGCATACCTTCTTCATTAATCAGTACCTGCCTTTGGATGAGTTATTAGATTATCTTCAGCTCACGAATATCTATCTTTTTACTTCAAAGGATAGAAATCAGGCTGTAAGCGGCACCTTTTCTTATGCCATCAGCTGTGGATGTCCCATTGTTTCAACTCCTATTCCACATGCTTTGGAAGTGTTAAAAGAAGATACGGGTATTATTATTGATTTTGAGGCTCCGGATCAGCTTGCTGCTGCTGTGAACCTCTTGCTGAAAAATGAAAATATACAGGAAAAGCTACGTTTAAAAAGTCTGGAAAAAATGGCTCCGACAGCTTGGGAAAACTCTTCTATTTTACATGCCCTGCTATTTCAGCAACATGGTAAAGATACAATAAAACTAAACTATACATTCCCTGCCATCAATCTCAGCCACCTCAAAAATATGACAACAGATTTTGGAATGATCCAGTTTTCTAAAATCAATAAACCGGATATAGACTCGGGTTATACTTTAGATGATAATGCCCGTGCGCTGATTGCAGTATGCAGGCATTATGAATTATACAGAGATGAATCAGACCTTGCCTTAATTTCAACTTATCTGAATGTAATTAAGTTTTGTCAACAGCCCCATGGTAATTTTCTCAATTATGTAGACCAGCACAGAAAATTTACACAGCAAAACTACGAGACCAATCTGGAAGATTCCAATGGAAGAGCCATCTGGGCACTGGGTTATTTACTTTCAATAAAAGAAATTTTACCTAACCAGTATTCTGAAGAAGCAGAACTAATCTTAAAAAAAAGTATTTTCTCTCTGGAAAACATTTATTCTACCAGAGCCATGGCTTTTATTATAAAGGGATTATATTATCAAAATTCCGAAAAAAACATTCCACTATTAAAAAAACTGGCTAACCGGCTCGTAAAAATGTACCAGCATGAAAAACACAATGACTGGCATTGGTTTGAAAGCTATCTGACCTATGGCAACAGTTTATTACCTGAAGCTTTGTTATGTGCATGGATCTCCACTAAAGAAGAAGTTTATCAACAAATTGCCAGTGAATCTTTTCAGTTTCTGCTTTCTAAAATATTTATCAAAGGAGACATCAGAGTGATCTCCAACAAAGGATGGCTGCAAAAAGACACCGTTAAAATACCTGAAACCATTGGAGGGGAACAGCCTATTGACGTTGCTTATACCATCCTTGCACTATCTGCATTCTACAGGGTTTTTAAGGATGAAAAATATTTACAACTGATGAAAAATGCTTTTATTTGGTTTTTGGGAAAGAACCATTTAAATCAAATTATCTATAATCCTGCAACGGGAGGCTGCTATGACGGCCTGGAGGAAAAAAATGTAAATCTTAATCAGGGTGCGGAATCCACAGTCAGCTATCTTATGGCAAGACTGTGTTTCTCCAAAGTACCTGTTAAATCATTGCTAAATGCGGATCATTTAACTTGAATTTTGCAGAAATAATAATTATGGAACAATCGTAATAAACAGGTAAATTAAAAATATAGCGATCAGTACAAATCCCTGCATAATATTCGTTCGGCCGGTCGCCAGTGAAACGGTAATAATAAAAAGGGACAACCCAAGAAGTATTGTTGACTTGATATCTATGCCTAATGACATTCTTATGTCGGTTATTACAGATATAATTGCAATGGCAGGAATACTCAGTCCAATACTTGCGAGAGCAGAACCAAATGCAAGATTCAATGAGGTCTGGATCTGATCACTTTTAGCGGCTCTGAATGCAGCCACTCCCTCCGGAAGAAGAACAATACCGGCAATAATTATACCCACCAAAGATCTTGGAGCTCCTGCTGATACCACGATATGTTCAACATCTTTTGAAAGGAGTTTTGCCAATAAAACAACTACTCCAAGGCAAAGAATCAGCAATACACAACTGATGTATAGATTCTTACCGGAAGATTTCCCATGATCAGTTTGTTCAGACAAGTTTCCGGCCAGTTTATTTTGCGGAGAAATGAAAAAGCTCCGGTGCCTGAGCGTCTGAATCATGGTAAAGCCTAAATAAAGCCCCAATGAGATCAAAGCTATAAAGAGCAGTTGAAATGAGGTATATTCGCCTCCGCGGTGGCTTACAGTATAATTAGGCAGGATAAGCACAAAAATAATGACGGAGGTAAGAGTGATCAACGCTGTGCTTACCCCCTGCAAGGTAAAACTTTGTTCCCTGTATCTTAAAGAACCTATCACAATACAGCTACCAATGATCCCGTTAAGGATAATCATCACTGCTGCAAAAACCGTATCTCGGGCAAGCGTAATGGTTTCCAAACCTTTGGCGCCCATCATTATGGAAATAATCAATCCTACCTCTATTACTGTAATGGCAAACGCAAGAAGTAAAGTGCCAAAAGGTTCACCCAAACGATGGGCAATAACTTCGGAATGATAAACTGCCGCAAGGACACTTCCCATCAGGAATAAAGCAAGAATCACAGAATAAAAACCTGAAGAAAAAACAGCATTTCCAAAATAGAAGAGCCATGCCAGAATGGGAACTAAAAGGGTCCACATCCCTAAATATTTTTTTGTATTCATAAAAACCGTAATAAATTTTGTACAGTTGAATTGTCTTTCAGAGAAAATTAACTGGTTTATATTCCCTTTTAGAAAAGAGCTTCTATTAATATTTTGAAGCAGTTCAGAAATATCAAACCGGAAATATCAAATAGGGTAAGGAAGGAAGTAAATACACCAAACTGTCACTATGAAACCTTCATTTAGCGTAGTAAACCGCTAAGATACAAAATATCAATAACTTATTAGAAGTATATAGAAAATATTTTTCTCTCCGTATCAATTAGTTTCTACCGGTGATAACAAGTAATATCGGAAAAACGGAAAAGGTGTGATATGTGCAATATTAAAATAACAATCTATAATACATCCTGTTGTAAAAGGTCCACCTTTGTATAGTAACAATTAAGTTATACCAAAATCCACATCATGGACACAAACCACAACAAAGACAACAAATCTTCTAAAATTCCGGGAGACTGGAATGTGCAGTCTAAGCAGCTGAAAGAAAAATTTTCAACATTGACAGACTACGATTTAAAGTTAGAGGTAGGTAAAGAAAAGGAAATGCTCGAAAGAATCGGAAACAGGCTGAGAAAAAACCGTGAAGAGGTTCTCAATATCATAAAAGAGATTAATCTTTCGTAAAGTGTTTACAGATACAGTTAAAATCACGAAGAAATTACTTTTAAAGGGTTTCAGCTGAAAAAAAGGGATAGAAATCAGGCGATTCTATCCCTTTTATATATCATACCCCCGCTTTTCACTTTTAAACAAACGGTGATGAATCATAAAGAACTTGACAAATCAAAAGTATATACTACCACGCAAATTGTAGAATATATTTCAAATTCTGTTGTCAGCAGGACGATAATTGAAAAATTAACCGGTGCTATCAGCGCTCTTTCGTTTGATGATGGAGAGGGGTTACCAGAAAAAACATCTCCTTTTGATGCTGTAGCGCAGATTATTGATGG
Organism: Chryseobacterium sp. 14P4.3.2; assembly: GCF_057799275.1. Classification (NCBI taxonomy): domain Bacteria; kingdom Pseudomonadati; phylum Bacteroidota; class Flavobacteriia; order Flavobacteriales; family Weeksellaceae; genus Chryseobacterium; species Chryseobacterium sp. 14P4.3.2. The sequence continues at coordinate 135,733 of NZ_JBYOKO010000009.1, read as the reverse complement.
GAAAGCAGAAATTATTATAGATGGCGGATCCTATTTTCTGGAAGAAGGGGAATCCATTATTATTCCAGCGCACAAACCCAATTCAGTAAAAGGAAATAAACGCTTTAAAATGATTCTGACCATCATAAAAAGCGGTTATGAATAAAATAGCTGACAGTCCTTGAAAAAGAGATCAATAAAAAAGAAAGATAATAAAAATTCTAATGAAAAAGCTGAATAAGCATCCAAAGAACAGATTTGGACTCCGAAACAAAAAAAACATTTCAAGAAAAGCGTATTACTCTCAGTTTGTCTCTCTTTTCTACATCAGAAATACCAATATCACTTTAGAAAGAGACGCAACAGAAATTCTTCGAATGCTCAGAGAATTAAATAGTCTTAATAATAACTCAAGATTAGTATTCAGCAGTCATTGCAGTTTAAGCAAGCATAATCTTTGGCAAACCGTTTTGCAGGATGGGAATGACAGCATACAATATATCAAAGTCCAATTTGAATATATACTGGAAAATATTGTTAAAAAAAATAAAATCAATTCATATGTATTCTGGCAGCAAAACAAAACGTATATGGAAGACCTAAAAGAAAACAATGAAAAACTAATCCAGCGGGCTTCTCAGATCTTACCACAAGAGGAAAAATTATCATGGGAAACAAATATATGCAGTTTCTATGATGAAATTTTCTCTTTACTCGTTCCGCTTACCAATATATGCAGACTGGAATCAGACTTTATTGAAAAGTATACTCCTAAAACTTTCAATAGTATTACCATGGATATTATTAAAAATATTCCGAAAGAGTACACCTTAAAGGAAGCAAGAGAATATGAGCAGGAATATTTGAAAACAATAACAGACTACAGTCATGAATTCAGTAAAAAAAAGAGTCTTTGGGGCAATATTCTAAATATACTTTCAGGAGGTATGTACCATCTTCCATCAGAACACTTCATGCTTAAAAAATGGATCAATGGAAAAATGAAAGATAACCTTAATACATGATTATTACCTTAATTCCACAAACCTTTTAAATAATTGTGCCGTGAAAACAATACATCTTTTTCAGTTTAAAAATTCCTTTTCCCGAAACATTTCATTTTTTAAAGAAGAACGAAGGCTGAAAACTGATTTGGCTGCGTTCGATTTAATAGACATTGAAATAGTAACAGAATACATCGTTAAAACTCATGATGACTTTACCTTTGAAGGCACCTCGGTTAATGATCTTATATTAATGTGTAAAAGAGCACAGAAGACAATTGAACATTACTTTGTGGCAGGATTAAATGATTATGATGTGATCTGAAAAATAAAGCCAACAACACATCTTGACCTGCAGAATTTATGCTTCTGGTACCATCTCTGATTTACGGCTTTTTTTTACTATAAACTTTGTCGTTTTCCTGAAATAAGGCCCCAGATTGTCTCCCGGCTTTGCGGAAAAACAATATACGATCATAGAGATACCGTTTTAGAATCGTTTTTTAGAACATTTAAATAAACTTCCGGAGCCGGATTATTCATAACATCCAAAAAGCATCCACTATTCTATCATAAAGATCATCCATCTTTCGTAAGCCATCATCAAAGCATTAGAATGTAGGACATCTCTATTTTGTAATGAAAAATAAAATACTGACCTTAACCCCTTTCTAAAACGACCTTTTTTGATTATTTTTACCTGATAATACATAACTAATATATGAGAAAATTCATTTTTGCAGGAATACTCGCTTTTGGAGGATTTCTAACAGCAAATGCACAGTGTACAGCTGTATCCACAATTGTTGAAAATTTTGATACCTGGAAAGATATTAACAAATGCTGGAGTGTACAGTCAGGAAAAGCAATGCTTTATGCCAATGATAAAAGAATTATATTTTACTCCATGAACAATCCTGGAGAGAATATGTATCTGGTGACCCCAAAAATTAAAGCAGGAAGCTATACCCTTACCTTTGATATTTCTGACAACGGAGGAGATACAACACTGGAACTTTTCTCAATAAACAATGCAGCAGACCCCAAATCATATGTTTCAATAGCCAAGCCTTCAAAGATAACAGGGGATAAAAAAGTATTTAACCTTTCTTTGAAAAAAGACACCTATCTGGGGCTGAAAGTGTTACTGAATAGCGTACATCAGGCAGTGTATGTAGACAATCTTTCTTTAAAGCCTAAAAAATAATCATTTACAATTAATACATCAGGGATAGCCTCTGATTCCCCATAAAACAGTTCGATACCTTCGGGCTTATGACCGCCTGTTATCAGGCTTTATATCTTAGTCTCCAAAGTCTCATAACTTTGGAGATTTTTTTAAACTCTTTTCTTTTTATTTACAAGAATACTAATTGCATTTATCATTAAATTACCCGTATTTATAATGCAAAACCTGCTACAAACAGGGCAGAAGCATCCATAAATAGTTAAAATATCCTTAATTTATTCATAATAGAAGGTAGATATGGATTTTTGAAATCTTTAAATGAGTAATTTAGCGCTGCATTAAAAATGCGACGGATCTTTATGAAAAATATATTCTTTTTATTGCTTGTTTCAAGTATACAACCCGTATTGTCCCAAACTAAACTGGAAAAAGCAATTACCAATCTTGAGAATAATTACGAACAGGAAAAAGTGTACTTATTGACCGACAAATCTCAATATGCAGCAGGTGACCAGATCTGGTTCAAAAGCTTTGTATTTGATGGTTATAATCGTTCTGCCCTGTCTACTACTCTATTTGTTGAATTGTACAATTCCGATAAAAAGTTAATAGACTGGAAAACGATAGTTCTGGCCAATGGTGAAGGCAGCGGGGATTTCAAACTGAAAGAAGATCTTCCCGAGCAAGTTTATTTTGTAAGGGCCTATACTCCCTACATGACTAATTTTAATGAAGATTTTCAGATTGTTAAAACTATTCCTATTTACAATCCAGGTTCTGCCGAAACATTAGAAATATCTAAAAGTTCGGACTGGTCTGCCAAAGCTTTTCCTGAAGGTGGAACTTTTATTAATGGTGTGCCGACAAAATTTGCTGTAAGACTATCAAGTAATACTTCTTTACCGGACAACTTTAGCGGAAAAATAGTAGATACAAAGAATCCAAATGTGTCTATCACAACGTTTACCTCATTTGATAAAAATGTTGCCTCTTTTAAAATAACTCCTGCTTCAGGAAAAAAATACCAGGCTATTATTCAGGATAATGCAGGACGAAAACAAACAATAGATTTACCGGAAGCAGCAGACAGCGGCATCAATCTGGAAGTTTACAGCTCTAAAGAAGGGATTAAATACAGCTTAAAAGGAATCAACTTAAAACAACAGCTCCAAAATTATAAAATTGTAGGAACCATCAATAATCATCTTGCGTATCGGGCAAACATTAATCAGTTGACTAATGAGGCTTCAAGCCTTATTCCCCCAAAAGTAAGCAACGGGGCCAATGGTATTTTGCAGTTAGCCATTTTTGATGAGCAGGACAATCTTGTTGCACAAAGACTTTGCTTTATAAGACCTAATAATTTAAAGATTGAGAAAGCAGAAATTGTAGCTCAGAGTTTAAAACCAACTCCAAGATCATTCAACAGCATTGATCTTTCTCCAGAGTCATATTTTAAAAATTATACAGTTGTCGTAAGTGAGGACTATGGTACAAACAATTCTGAAGAAGAAAATATACTGAGCAGTCTCTGGTTAACAGGAGATCTCACTACAAGAATAGATACACCCGCACAATATTTTTCTAAAAATGCCAATAGTGAAGCTTTAGACGCTCTGCTTATTTCTGAAAACTGGAAAAGATTTGACTGGAATTCTGTACTGAGTGGCGCTTTCCCTCCCATTAAAACCAATTCTCTGAATTTTCTTTCTTATAAAGTAAAACCAATTAAAGATAATGCGATGCTTAGGGATACTAATGTAACTCTGGCATTGAGATTAGGCAAGCAAGAACCGATCATTAATCTCTTTAAAACCGATCAAAATGGATATGTTTACTTAGACAATCTTAACTTTGATGACCCTTTGAGTGTTTCATTATTTGTAAATGCAGAAAAAGGTAAAGAATCAAATACGAACAATCTATTTGTATCAGCAGAACCTCTGGTAAATCCCACCCAGTTTAAAGGTAATTTCCCTGCTACAAAATACAAATTGGTGAAAACTGCTGAAAATAAAAAGCCTTCTACAGCCATTTCCAGAGCGCTCAACACTCAGAAAAACATAAAAAAAATGGAAAATGCTGATGTTCAGATTGAAGAAGTAAAATTGGTCGGAAAAAAACAAGATCCCAAAGAAGAGTTAAACAAACAACTGTCTACCGGAATGTTTAATTCTATGAATACTACTATATTTGATTTTGTAAATGAGGACCAGCATGCCTCCGGATCAAGCAATATATTAGACTGGCTGCAGGGAAGAGCTGCCGGATTAACCTTTCAGAGAAACAATTCAGGAGTGAATGTTCCTTACATTCGGGGCAGTCAGGCTAAATTATACCTGGATGAAGTACCTACTGACCCTTCTATGATTACAAGTATTCCTGTAAACAATATTGCGATGGTAAAAATTATTAAAGAATCAGGATTAATAGGCAATGCAGTAGCCATCTATACCATGAGAGGTGATATGAAATCTAAGACCAGCGGAAAAGAAACCCAAAGTAATAACTCAGCGATACTAAAAGGCTATGATAAACCTTCAGAATTCCCTATTGAAATGATAGATGATACTTCTCCGGCAAAAATTGAAAATGACACCCGCGAAACACTGTATTGGAACCCTAATTTATTTGACAGTGATTATGTTCCCCCAAGAATTAAATTTTTCAATAATGACACTGCAAAACAATATAAAGTACTGATAATAAGTTTTGATGAAGATGACAATCTTCTTTATGATACAGAAATCTTAAAATAATATTTTGGAAAGAGTTAGCAGAAATTTGAATCCTTTCTCTGTTGCTATAGATCTCATAGAACGATGAGAATTTTTGTAGAGTTCAATACATTCTAATTTGAAGCCAACGCTAAATTTTACTTTTCTATACATAAAAAATGCCCCTAAAAAGGGTCTACCTTTTTGGGGGCAATCCACTTCTTTTTATGGATTTACAGTAAAAAAAAACCGTCTAAACATAGTGGTTGATATACATATACTGCCAATTGTCGCATCTAAAATTTATTAAAGCCTTTTAGCTTTAAAATACAGGAAGTTCGATTTCATCTTTAGTAACCTCTTTTTCTTTACGGCTAAACAGTCTGCCAATCATCTTGAAAGGACGGCTTGCTACAATGGAAGCCGCAGTATTCACCACACTAACCCCCAGTTTTGATTTAGGATGAGCAAGCCATGGAACTCCCGGAGGTAATTTCTGAACTTTTTCTACGAATGGACGCATCCGTTTTTCATACGCTGAGAATGCATCTTCATGATGATCATGGCGGGACAGTTCACCAGCCAGCAAATAAGCGCCTACTATAGCCAGCGTAGTTCCCATACCGGTTAAAGGAGTCGGACAATAAGCTGCATCTCCAATCATACCTGCTCTGCCGTCAAACCATCGTGATGCATGAACCTGGCTGATACCATCAAAATACACATCGCTGTTATTATCAATTGCTTCCATTAAGCGCTTCTCTTCCCATCCGGCACCCGAAAGTTTAGCTTTTAACACTTTCTTTTGCCCGCTGTCAGATTGGACCAGATAGCTTTTATCATCCGATAAAAAGCTGAAAGAAGCCCTTATGGTCCCATGATTGTCAGGACGAAGCACCATAACCCGGGATCCCGGTGCTGTATACCAGCGCGCCCATTGAGTATCCCTTTCTATCCTCGGTATTGTATACCAGGCATTATATAGCCCTGTAAATTTCAATTCCGGTTCATCTCCAAAAATCAATTGCCTGGTTGTAGACCTCACTCCATCAGCGGCGATCAACAAATCGAACACTCTGCTTTCGTTATCACTAAATGTAACCTCTAAATTATCAATCCCTTGATCTATGGCTGTAATGTATTTGCCAAAGATATATTGTACATCATCTTTAGTATGTTTATATAAGATATTTACCAGATCTCCCCGTAGTATTTCGGCTTCACTCGTAAAACTGTTACTGCCTTCTATCGGAAATTCTGCTTCAACCCCGTTATTCCGGTTAACAAACTGTAAACCAATCTCACCTGTATTGGCAGCAAGTATTTCCTGCTCTATCCCCATCATTCTTACAACAGCACGCCCGGCTCCTCTTACATCAAGATTTTGCCCGCCTAATCTCAACGATTTTGCCCGCTCCACTATCGTTACTTCAAAACCGTATTTAGCCAGCCAAAATCCCAAAGTTGGGCCCGCAATGCTTGCACCGGATATAAGCACTTTCTTTTTACTATTCATTTTTATTCTAAAATTTTAAACTGGTAAAACATTTTTAAAAGGCATTTATATACTTTTTTTTACAGCTTCCGATTTTTTGGAAAGCTCTTCCAGACTCATATTTCTGTAGTTCATAAATAGATCATTGTGGTGATAATCCAGTTTATTTAAAAGGAATGACAGTGAACTTGCCTCAGCTGGTCTTAAATTCCCCACTACTACATTCCCTACCATGCCCATCTTAGGTAATAACCCGGACAATTCTTCTCTGCCTTTATCTGTAATGGCGACCATGATACTTCTTTTATCGTTTGGATTATCAAATTCCCGAATCAGATCTTGCTTCAGCAGACGCTTAATCACTTCAACGCCTGAGGTTTTTTCCATAATCAGCTTACTGATAAGTTCGGTTTTGGTAAGAAATGGGTAGGTCATCAGGACGATTAAAAAAGAAAATTCATCTAATGTATTGATATTACTTTCCTTTAAGGCCTTCTTAAAATACATGGATGCATAGCGATAATTGAAAACCAGCATTCTCGCAATTTCCGTATTCTGATCCTGATTCTCCCGAACCCAATCTTCTTCACCTCCCGCCAGTTGCCTGGTCCCATGAAGCTGATGAGGCTTGTTTGCATTTAAAAACCCTAAAAAATCAGTGATACTATAGTCATTATCACCCTCATATTGATTTTCGAATTCAAATAAATATTCGATAAGTTCCTTTAAAACCTCTTTCGTGGCCATATATTAGAATGTTTACATTATAAATATATAAATAAAAATACGAAAACATTCAATAATAATGAGGTTTATTTTAAGACATGGATTGTCATCATTAGAATACAGAACCTTCAAGCCTTGCCAGAAGCCCGACAGAGAAGTGAAAAATCCAAATCGGAATTCACATTTGTAAGCTATTTGGTAAGATCTTAAAAAAGGAAATAAACTAATCCTATGGCAGCGGCAGTCATCAGGATCAGGGTAATTGCGCCTAAGATATTTGATAACTTTGAATTGGTATGATCCTTCATTATTTTTTTATTGTTGCCGATATGCATAATAACAGCAATCATAACAGGCGCTGTGAGTCCATAGACAATTGCTGTATACAAAAGGGCCTTGATGGGGCTGACATCAAAAAAATCAAGAGACAAACCAACAAGCAGGGAAACGATGATAGAAGCATAAAATGGCTTTGCCTGGGCAAATTTCTTATCAAGACCCGCTTTCCATCCAAATGTCTCTGCAAGCATATAAGACTGTGATCCAGCCAGTACGGGAATAGCCAGCAGCCCTGTTCCCAGCACGCCTGTTGCAAAAATGAAATAAGTGAGTTTTCCGGCAAGTGGTTCCAGTGCCTTAGCAGCTTCATCTACTGTATTGATCTGATGGATTCCGCCATTAAAAAGTACGGTACCCGTGGTCAGGATCATAAAAAACATAACCAGATTAGAAAGCAGCATACCAAGATTGACGTCAGTTTTCATTTCACTCAGAACCCTCTTGTCTACCAGCACAACACCTTTGTGGGCCTGATCTTCGGCTTCCATGGTAGTCTGCCAGAAAAAAAGATAGGGCGAAATGGTGGTTCCCAGAATAGCCACTATAATAGAAAGAAATTCCTTATCAAACTTGATAGTAGGTATAAAAGTTTTCTTTACTACCATCAGCCAGTCCTGCCCCACCATAAATGGCACAATGATGTAAAGCAGCAGGCTGAGACACAGCCATTTTAAGATCATAGCAATTTTCTGATAAGAATACTTTATGATAATAAAAAGCAGCAAGGCCGTTATAATAACACAAAAAACAGATACAGGCACCACAGGACAGATCATATGCGCAACAGCTCCCATCCCCTGGATATCAGCACCAATGTTTAAAGTTATTGCAGGAAAACTAAAAATAAGCATCCCATAAAGGATCGGTTTGGAATAATACTGCTTAAGCGTTACCGTAAGTCCCTGTGAAGTCACCAGCCCAATCCTTGCGCACATCCCCTGTATGGCTGCCATAAGAGGAAATGTAAGCAAAGCTGTCCAAAGTGTGGAAAGACCAAATTGCGCTCCCGCCTGAGAGTATGTTGCAATACCCGACGGATCGTCATCACTGGCTCCCGTAATCAAACCGGGCCCTAGTTTTTTGAAAAAATTGAGAATCTTTGAATCTTTCTTTTGTTTTGACATTGCAATTTTACCGACAGTATTAGTCTGCCTGCTGTATCTTCATTCTTCAACCACTTAAAGGTAGTAAAATTTCAAAGTCAATACGTGGTTAGTATTTAATTATTATCAGTTAATTTTTTAGGTAAATGAAAACCCACTAGATGAGGCTGGATTCCTTCGGAATGACAAACAGGACGTTTAGCCGATCCGCAAACATTGTCGTTCCGTAGGAATCTCAATATCGTATAATTCTAAAACACTTGAGTACACTTTAAAAGTTTTATATCTTTCTGCATAAGAAAATCCACTTTAGATGAAAATCAAAGATTTTCAAAAACTTATGTGTACTTCATATCCACAAAACTTTAAACTTAAAATAACTAAAGTGTTAAAAATCTTTTGTGCCTTTTAACTTCGTGGAATCTTCGGTTTGTGGTTAAATAAAAACATAGTAAAATTACTCTAGCTTTTGGTATAGTACGCCCTATTTCCCTTACCCATTCCTGAAGTGCCTCTACCTGGTTATACAAGTACCTATACCCCCCTTGGGTAAGGGGGTAAAGCCCCTTCCGAAGTACCTAAAGACCGTTCATCAAGTACCTCCAGCCCCTTATGCAAGAGGGTAAAGCCCCTTCGGAAGTACCTAAAGGCCGTTCACCAAGTACCTCGAGGCTCTTCCACCGAGCCTACAGGCCTCTGGAAGGCCATGTACCCTTTTCAAGCCTTCATTCGGCAGCAGAATATCTATCTATCTCTTTCCTCTCCTTTCAAGAATGAGATGCGCAGCATCCAGCATTTTCGTCAGATGAATGTACGGACTGACGATATTACTTTCCGGTATATTGCCGTAGGCTCCCAGTGAAAAGTAGACCATGCCGGATATAAAATAGTCAAACTCTTTGATGCTGTATTCTTCAAATGCTTTTTTGAAGACCCGCAAAGGATTTCGGTATTCTTTCTCAGAAAGCAGGCCGGGAAGCCACGGAGAAACATTTTCTAAGGGAGTACTGGCGTGCCTTTTCTTTTTCTTCAGCGTAATAAGATAGCCAGCACGGATAAACGACTGCATCGACTGGCGAAAGTGAAAAATAGCAGAGGGATCTCCTTTTAGCCACGTATTTCCTTTTACTGCACAGTTTGTAATGTTGTTCAGCTTCTCTTTAGAGGCAGCCAGCTCATTGAACTTAAAAAAATTCTCCATAAGCTCTACTCCGGAATGCTTCTTATCGTCTTCCAAAAAATGGACTTCAAAATCTGTTCTTCTATTTTTCATGCGGTTGTTTTTTGTAATTAAGTAATTATTTCTTTTCATCATTCATTAATTCCAAGGGATTGAACACAGCTCTTCCTGTACCATGAAGATTTCATGATATCAGCAGCTGAACTTTTGTTTAATACTATTTGTTTTCTGTTACACGTTTTACCGGTTGTAAAATGGGAGGAAGCCCTGTAATGCCGGACTTCCCACCCATACAAGACAAAAAATAAAACTTATGATAAAATTTGTGTTTTTCAGAAAGCCCGAAGGCCGCAACGGATTGTACACCCCATTGTAACGCATCATGATACTTTATACGGTAAAGCGGGCTTAGAAAAAGAGGATTGTAGAAAAGCAGAACAGCATGAAAATAAAAACGGCATGGGACTCTACAATATCCGCATTAGAGGTACTGGTATACCCTGGAAACAGATAAGAGAGCCCACGCCTAGGTCGTGAGCTGTTTACTTATCCTCTTGTTTCCATAAAAATTACCAGTTTTCTAACACAAGATTCTAAGCAATAGCTTCTAATATTCTTTGAAGTATCGCAAAGCTACATTTATTGTAGCTTATTATAACAAATGTAGGAAAAATATCTGACTTGTGACATACTTGTCAATGATAATTTTGACAAATATGTCACATTTATTTAATGAAAGATATTCAGGATAGTTATTGTGCTGCTGTAGCAGATTATATAAAAAAATATATAAGTGATAATGAAATCGACTTAGCCGATCTTGCTGCTGCTGCAAATGTTGATAGGAAACAGGTATACAGATTAATAAACAAAGAAAATGTTCCTTTATTGTCAACTGTTGTGAAAATAGCGCTGGCAGCTGGCCTTGAATTAAATATAACTAATATGGATTTTGATTTTGATCAGTATAGAAAAAATAACAATATACTTATTGCTGTTCCAAAAGATAAATCTAAAAAATCTTGATAAGATTTTGAATTTTTCTTACTTCCTATAAAAGTTTGTTTTTCTTTTATCGGTTCAAAGTAAAGAGACCGTGCTCAGTAGAAACCCAAACAATATTATCAAAACAAAAAATTACGGATCTCTCAAAAGAAAACACCAAATATTCCGTTTAATTCTTAAATTTGGCTAATGCAAAAGAATCTTTATCTCATCATTATATTATTTTCTCTTACCAGCTGCTATACTTATCAGGTAAAAAAGCAACCGGACCCAGCGGCTGACAGTAAACAGGACCCTAAAAAAAGTACTGCTCTTGCAAACAATTCTAATGTACAAATGAAAAATGCAACAGCTGCTACAAGCCTGAATGTACAGCAAGCACCGCCTGCGCCAGTTAATATTCAGGAGAAACTTGCCCCTAATAAAAATTTCAGAATAGATGTAGATGGCAAGAGCTATAAAATAATAGTTGACAAGTGGGAAAGCGACAGTCTGGTGGCCCATCCGGTTCGTAATCCTAAAAAGATTCTGAAATTCCATAAGAACCAGATCAATCCCGATAGAATTGCAGAAAAGCGCTTTTCACAGCCCATAGCTGACATTCTTACAGTTACTGCTTACACTGCCATTGGAGTTTCAATCTGGCTTCTTCTGCGCTAATTTTTAAAACTTTTTCTACGGATCAAAAGAATATGGGCTTTGGTACCAAAGCCGGAGATATATTTAACATAAAAAAGCCCCAATTAAGGGGCTTTACTTTTATAAGAATCTTATAATGATTTTACTTTCACAGTCATTTTAATAAACCTCACACTTGGTATACACAGCAGACCATCAGTGTAGAGATGAACAGCTACAATTTCTTTGTTTTGAGCTATTAAATTGTCTATTTCAAATTTAAAACGATGATAAACTGTATTGGCTGCATCATTTGTCATAGAAGCACCATTAGTTCCAAACAGACTTCCATATATAGCCGCATTATCTGCGTCCTGACTTACTGTAAAATCTTGTTTATAGCTATACATTACATTTGAGTTATTAAAATCATTCATTGCATTGTTTCCAATATAAACTTCAGTGGTACTAGTAAAGATACCTCCATATCCCCAAATATTTTTGGCAACAAACTCTGACAGTCTGATTTGATTTCTCCCATACATTGGAGTAAGATCACCATAAAGCACTTCATAAGAGCTTACATAAGGATAATTTGGATTTACACTAATTGGATTATACTGACTTGATGACCCATTACATTTCAATGTAACATTATCAACTCCAAAAAGATAGGCTCCAGTTGGTTTAGCATTCTGTGAAGTAATTTCTTTTGAATTTGATTCTGGATTTAGTGAAGTTTCTAGTTCTTCACTGGTTGTACACGATAGCAGTAATACACTACCTGCTATCAGCAATAGTTTTTTCATGGTTATTTAGTTTATCCACTAAATATAGACAAATAAAACTAATTACAACATATAACTTACATTTTATTATTTTTTTACTAAAAATAAAGTATTCTCTCTAAAGTTCCATTTTCCCGACTATCGGTTCTTTTTATGTAAATAAGGGGTTAGCAAAACCATTAGAAATATCTAGGTATTGTTTTGAGTCTACTTGCTTGTACAATCTCTCTATCCTATGAGATAGTTTCCGGTATAGATGAGAAAGCTAGTTATGATTGTGGAAGTGAAAACAGTAATGCCGGAAATCCTGGATTTCTTCACCAAAAATAACACTCTCAAAGTATTCCATAAACAAGGGTGTAAAAGCTATAAAATGTAGCTCCATTTCATGGGTGAGGCGGTCGTATTCAGTATGTTTTGCTGATGTCAAATTTGAAATAGAACAGACAGGATTTGATACCTGTACGAATAAGTTTTATCAGGGATCCTGCACGTTACTGCTTCACACACCATAAGGTTACTGCTAAGTGTGCACCCTTAAGACTTTATACTTACCCACCCTAACCCGGGTAGCTTATTCTAATCTCTTTAGCGTCTATCTTCCGCCACTGCTCTGCAGCAAAGATAATAATTACTTCACAAACTTTTTATTTTCCTCAAAGAAATAAGGCTTACTTTTTCAAATCTGCACTTGGTTTATTCTCCCCGCTACCGCGCGAATCCTTTCGTGTGGTATAATATTATAATTAATTTTACGACAAGGCTTTATCAATATTTTAATTTGTTGCGCAGAATCATAATCTGCCTTTTTAAGCATATAAACCTGCTCACTGGATATGCAAATAAACAATCTGGGAAAATACAAGGTAAAGAACCTTCCTGTCATAATTAAAATAAGCTAACATTAATTTTTCCTTTATCATAAGGATAAAAAATATGTAATTAATTTGTTAATGCTACATATTGATAAAGCATTTTAGGATTTTCGGCTTCAGTAATAAGGAAGTGGGCAACATTGGCTCTTGAAATTTTTCCGACCTTCATTCCTTTTTTAAGATCAGGTAATACTTTATAGAACGAGGTTTGTTCTCCTTCTGTAAGCATTCCTGGTCTTATGATCTCCCATTTCAAATTACTTTTTGTGATTAATTCTTCCATTACTGTTTTATTCACATATTGCTCTTTCAGGAATAATGAAATGACCGTCCGCATAAAAAAACTTAAATAGCCTTTGCTTTCCCCTGCTCCAAATCCAGTGATGATCAAAACTGGTGAAGAGAAATTTAATTCATTGCTCACTTTGATAAGTGTATTGGCTATATCGGAAAAAAGAGTTGTTGCTTTTTTATTTTTGGTTCCAACGGTTATCAGGACAGCATCAGAACATTTAATAGCTTTTTTTAAGTCAATGACTGATGTTGCATTTCCGTTTATTTTAATCAGTTGAGGATGATCCGGAAGCTGGTCTGTATTTGTTGATAATGCTATAACGGTATGTCCTTTTTTGAGCGCCTGCATTACAGATTCAAACCCAATTCCGGCTCCTGCTCCTATGATTGCTATATTCATTTTAATTTGATGATTTAATTTGCAGATATTTCTCGGTAATATTCTTTGGGGCAACAAGCAAGCTTTCATTTCCCCATTTCCATGGTTCTCCTGCTGAAGTCAGTATTTCTGCACCAGATTCTTTGGCAATAAGCAATCCCGCAATCCAATTATAAGTATCAATATCTTCCTGAATGAACAAATCAATTCTTCCTGCACCTACGTAAGCTAATTGTAAACCGTGTGGGCCGTAGTTTCTGACAATTCCGAAATGATCAAGCAGTTTAGTAACTGTAGAACCTATTTTTTTATTCAAATCATTCATTGATTTGTCCTGATGGCCATATTCAAAAACAGCTAGCATTACCGCCAAATCAGTTTTATGGCTAAGCTTGAGTGGTTTATCATTCATAAAAGCACCCTCTCCGTCTTTTGCCCAAAACATTTCATTGGCTAATGGGTCATAAATGACAGAAAATAAAGGTTTTCCATCACGGATAAGAGCTAGATTAATTGTCCATCCTGCCATATGCTGAAGATACTGTATAGCACCATCCATGGCATCACAAAGCCAGTATTCTTTTTGTGCGGCAGGATTTCTTTGTGAGTCGGTATCAAATTCATCTCCAACATGCCAGGGTATAGTGGGAAACTCCAGAGACAGATCTTCTTTTAAAGAAGTAAGACAAACTATATCTATGTCCTCTAATTGTTTTAAAAGTTCGTCCATATTCTGTGGTATGGAATTTTGCTTATAGTCTTTTAAAAAGACATCACCTACTTTTCTTACTGCATTGAGTATGATTGGGATATTAATTTCGTTTTGCATGTCAATTGTTGTATTAATTACTATACAAAATTACCTGCAGAATTACCTTTAATGATAGTTTTAATAAAGGAAAAGACAGATCTAATCACGGAATTTTTTCCGAAATTCAATAGGGGTAAGATGAGTTATTTTCTTAAAGAGCTTTCCAAAATAAACAGGTTCGTCGTAACCCACCTCGTAAGCAATTTCTTTAACCGTATTATCTGTAAAGTATAGTAACCTTTTTGCTTCCTGAATAGAAGCTTCCTGAATATGAGCCGATACAGGGCTTCCTGTTAGCAATTTTACAGTATCATTTAAATGGGCAGTTGAAATAGAAAGTGCCAAAGCATACTGCGCAGGATGCTTCCAGGTTTTGAAATGTTCTTTTGTAAGCTTTATGAAAGTTTCCTTAATGATGATACTGCGATTTTCTTTCTCTTTATTAATAGGAAAACCGGAAACAAGTTGACCTGCAATAAGACTTAAAAAACTATTTAGCAAGGCATGAATACTTTTTTGAATATAGTGATTGGTTTCTTGTGATTGTACTTTTTCAATTAAATCCATTAATATGATAAGCTTCTGATAGAAATCCGATCCTTGTTCAAGCAAAAGCAGATTATCAATTTTATTTTCTAAAAGCTGTAGAACTTCTGCATTAATTAATGACGGATCAAAACTCATCATCCATCCCTTTGGATCTTTTACTTCTATAATATGATGAACCTCTTCCGGAAATACAAAAAGTATTGCAGGTTTGGTAAATTCAACATTTTCAAAATCAATATTTAATTTGAATTGACCATTAATGGCTAACATTAATTGGCAATGATTGTCCCGGTGAGGTTTAGAGATGTCGTGTTCACCAGCGTCTTTATCTTCCATATTTACAATAATAACGCCCGCCTTTGCCTGAGCCGAAAGTTCATATTGTTTAATAACATGGTTTTTATTTTTCAAGATTTTAAAATTATAGCATATAAATATAATGCCTTATTTACTGGTTACAAAAATAAAGATTAAAACGTTCAATGAAGATAGAGGAACTTATATATATGCTACAAAATTTTCATTGGACTATATCCAAAATGATTTTTAAATAGTTCTGATTAGAAAAGCCTTAGCTGAAAGATCATAAGGTAAAATTATTAACTTAAACAGCCCTCGCTCAGACAATGCTGATTAACAACAAATTATAAAAGAAAAAAAGGAAAAAGTATTTTTAGGAATGCTTTTTCCTTTGTGGGGCCGCAGCGGTTAATTTTCCGAACACTTCTGTTGAAGATTTAAATAAAATTGCTAAACTCTTTCTTTAAAAAAGTTTAAACAGGTTCATAATTTAGTTTCGTAAAATTTGAAATAATTTCAAGAGACAATAGGTAGCGATTTACTTAAATAAACCTTCTAATGTTGTAATAGCTTTCAACATATCGATTCCTTTACCCAAAACAGGTTTAAAAATATCGCCTTTATCTTTCAATCTTTCTAAAGCATTATGGATGTTAAAATCTGTGGGTTTCAGTCCATTTTTAACTTCTTCCCATTGTAACGGCATACTGACTGGCGCCCCATCTTTCGGACGGAGACTGTAAACACTTGCCAGAGTCTGTCCTCTCCTATTTTGAAGATAATCAAGATAGATTTTATTCTTATCTCTTTTCTGCAGGCTCCTTTCCAAGGTGGTTAAATCCGGTAATTTTTTCTGAACGATCTGCATCAGCAGATGTCCAAAATCTTTAACTTGATCATATGAGTATTTTGCATTCATCGGGATATAAACATGAATCCCTGAACTGCCTGACGTTTTAGGATAACCGTCAACTCCCGCAAGATCCAGAACTTCTTTCACCGCATAAGCAGTTTCAATGACATCCTCAAAAGAATTTTTTTCTGACGGATCAAGATCAAGAACGAGATAATCCGGATTGTCTGCTTTTTTGATTTTACTTGTCCAGATATTAAGTTCAATGCAGCCGAGATTATTGAGATAAGCCAAAGTTTCTTTATCGTTGCAAATGATATAATTGATATACTTATCAGAGCTTTCAGAAAAAACTTTTTGTGTTTCTATCCATTCCGGTGTCTCTTCCGCAGCATCTTTTTGAAAGAAACTTAAGCCTTTTATACCGTTAGGATAACGGTTCATAGATTGTGGTCTATCTTTAAGATGAGGCAGAATATATTTTGAAATACTTTGGTAGAAGTCAATCACATCACTTTTCGTAATGTCGTCTTCCGGAAAATAGATTTTGTTTTGATTGGTCAATTTCAGTTCCTGCTTTCCAATTTTTTTTATCACATCTTCTTTTCCGGTTCTCTTTTTAGGTTCAGTCTTTTTCATGTTCTCATTTTTTGATGGATTTTCAGAATTAAATTTTACATCCTTAGGATTGATGTCATCCCGAAGTCTCAAAAAAATCGGATGCCTGTAAATATTGTCTTTCGTGAGTTCTGAAAATTTGATTTCAGCAACCAGTTTGGGTTTTATCCAAGTGGCTTTAGTATTCGTTTTGGGAGTTATTTTGAACACTGAATTTTTCTCAATTAAAGGCTGCATTTCATCGTAGATATCAGAAAGTGATTTGTCATTAAAACCACCTCCGGTATGACCACAGAAAACCATTTCTCCATTCAGATATTTCCCCAGTATCAATGCCCCCAATTTTTTCCTTGAGCCTTTTGGTTCTGTAAAACCGCAGATGACGGCTTCATCGCTTTTATGGATTTTGATTTTCAGCCATTCGGAACTTCGGAGATTCTCTTTGTAAAGGCTATCCGTTTTTTTTGCTACAATTCCCTCCAATCCCATATCTTTCGCCGCTTGAAAAAAATCTCTGCCATTTTCTAAAATGTGATCACTGTATTTGATAATCTCATTTTCCATCAGAGCATCTTTTAACAATTCCTTTCTTTGCAGGTACGATAAATTTTCTGTCGAATGACCGTTCAGCCACAACAGATCAAAAACCTGAAAGGTCAATACAAGATTAGGATTATCACCAATTCTTTGGAGCCATTGGAAATTAGGCCTTCCTTTATCGTCATAAGCGACAATCTCACCATCAAGAATCATTGGATGTTCCTGCAAATTAAGTGAATTCGTTATTTTTTTGAATTTCTGAGAAAAATCAATACCATTTCGAGAATATAACCGGAGTTCGTCTTTGGTTAGATCTGCAATGGCACGATAGCCGTCCCATTTAATTTCAAATGCCCAATCTTTGCTATTAAATGCTTTATCAGAGACTTTGCAAAGCATAGGTTTGATAAATTCTGACCACTTTTTTTCACTGGAAAGTGCGGGTGCGTAGTTTTTATAATGCTTTAGACTTTCGGATGAGTTATTTTTTTTTTATTCTCTTTCTCTTCGAGATAAGCAGTTACTTTGGATGTTTTTAAAGTATGGTCTTCGGCATCATAGTTTTCATCAACAGCAAATTTATCTTTATGTTTGATAAGCAGCCAAGCATTTTCGTCTTTAGAATTTTTTATTTTCACCAATGCGAATTCTCCCTTTAGTTTTTTACCGTGAAGAATGAATTTCAGGGATTGTTTATGAAGTTCCGCTCTCATTATCAGATCGTCCGTCTTACCGTTCACTTTTTCGATAGGCTCATAAGTTCCCTCATCCCAGATCTCGACTTCACCTGCGCCATAATTTCCTTTTGGAATAGAGCCTTCAAATGTTCTGTAGGAATATGGATGATCTTCTACCATCATTGCCAATCGTTTATCAGAAGGATTCAGCGACGGACCTTTTGGAACTGCCCAGCTTTTTAATACGCCTTCCATCTCAAGACGAAAGTCATAATGAAGCCTCGAAGCAGCATGTCTTTGAATGACAAACTTCAACTTCTTTGCGCTCGCTTTTTCTTTACCTTCCGGTTCAGAAGTTTCTTTGAAATTTCGTTTTTTATTATAATCTTCTAAAGCCATCTTTAAATTTTTAAATATTATCCTGCTTTCTTCTTTCCTTTTTCCAGACTTGCCTTAAGCATTGCCATAAGGTCAATTGCTTTACCTTCAGGTTCTTTAACTGCAGCTATTTTTATCTTTTTACCTTTTGCTTTTTGTTTGATAATTTTCAAAAGGTCTGCATGATAAGTATCTTTATATTTTGCAGGTTCAAAAGTTGTTGCCAAAGATTTGATCAGCTGTTCCGCCATTTTCAATTCAGCAGGTTTTGGAGCACTGCCAGAAGGAATTTTCAAATCTCCAAAGTCCCTCATCTCTTCAGGATAACGCATTCTATTGACCATTAATATTTTATCTTCATAAGGACGAATGAGACAGAGAATCTCCCGTTCTCTCAATACAAATGAACCAATGCCGGCCATTTTAGTTTTGGTTAAAGCCTTTAGTAATAATTTATAAGCGCCTTCTCCATTCTTCTGAGGTTCCAGAAAATAAGGTGTTTCAAAAAGTGCAGGATCAATTTCTGCTTCTTTTACAAATTGAGAAATACTTAGAACTTTAGATTTCTCAGGACTTGCGGCTTCAAAATCTTCATCATTCAGGACGATGTATTTATCCTCGATTTTATACCCTTTTACAATATTTTCCCAAACTACTTCTTTTCCTGTCTTTTCATTAACACGTTTGAATCTAATGTTACTTAAATCCCTGCTGTCCAACATATCCAGATCAAGCGTGCTTGAATCCGTTGCTGAATATAATTTGATGGGAATATTGACTAGTCCGAACCCTATAGCGCCGTTCCAAATTGCTCGCATAATGATGGTTTTTAGTTAAATAAATAATTCGACAAACACACCTTCAATTGTGCAATAAATATTCCATCATTTTCTCTTAGCGCATTATTTGTATCTCTTACGAAAAAGTAAAATGGATGAGATAGGCATCAATAACCGAAAAGTTTGTGTGAAAAAATAAATTAAAAGAACACTTTGATTCAAAATGGATATTTGAAAAAAACGTTTTTTTATTGAGAAAGTTGAAAAATCCGTAATTAAAAATTTCTTTACGTAGAAAATGCAGCAATTCAATTATCAGCATACTTGGAATTAAAAACTTTTAAAAGATTCAGTGAAAATAATTACACCCCGCTGCCGCCCGAATCCTTTCTTGTGGTATAATATTATAAATCAAATATTCTAAAAACAAGAATATGATTACAACTCCTTTAAAAATATTCAACCAGCCAACAACAATAAAACTTATGAAATAAAATCCTTAAAGATTGTGTAGTTTGTAATACCCACTCATCAATTATGATTTTATACAGATAAAAGCTTTTGAGAAAGTCTTTGAAAATAAAAACCACACAATACAATCGCGCGGGATATTCTACAGAATTCAAAACTAAGAACAGCTGAAGCTGCATACTGGCGTGCTGCAGATAATATTTATACTAATAAAACAGTGCAAGGTTTTACTCCTTGCACTACTACTCTATTATGTGTTTTTAGAATCACTGAACTTATTATAGCGATAAAAAATTAATTTTGAAACTTTACAAAATCCAGATAAAAAGAAGGATTTCCTGCGTTGAAGGATACCGGTACAATTCCATTTGTTTTACCAGCTAAGACATTATAGGTGCCCGGTACAGCGAAATATAACACTCTATTTTGATCTCTCGGAAATATGAATGCTGCAGTGTTTGATCCACAATAGCTTCTCCACACGTCACCAATTCCATTGATATAGAAAAAGTAATCATTACAGTCAGAATTGATGGCAATTCCACATCGGAAAAAGTACCAGCCCTTTGCGGGGATAGTCACCTGAACTCCTGTATTCAATCCGGCAGCTCCTATCCCTCCAGTATAAGGATTTACCAATGTTCCGGCGTATGGTGTCCAGTTATTGGCAAATGCTGTAGTAACGGTGGATGACCATGTTGCCAAACCATTTGCGTCACTTGTCAGTACATATCCCAATTGCTGGGTTCCGTCCTTAATCTGAAGAGCACCATTGGTAGTTCCGTTATCAATCACAATTTTTGCACTTGCTGCTCCCGCCGGTACGGCATTGGTTCCTACAAGCACTTTTCCTGTACCACTGATACTTAGATTATTGCCTGCTGTTGCGATATCAGAAGCTTGTGAAAGGGTTCCACCCAGTTTTACATCTGTACCGGACACAGTGAGGCCGTTACTTGCCGTCACATTGTTATTAACAATTGTTCCCATTGAAAGAATTTCCCAGGTAGAATTTGCTCCGGAAAGTCCAGTACTGACAAGCTCAACACTTTGATTGGCTGGTACCGAAATACTGATGTTGCCGTTAATTGTTTCCGGAGCAGCAGCATTTACAGTGATTTTAAAGTTTGAGTTGTTTTTAATTCTGTAAATTCTCCCTTTGAAGTTCCCATCTCCACTAATGGAAACAGGTAAGCTGAATACTGTATCAGCGGTACCACCATATGAAATATGGAAATCTGACGATGTTAAATTATAAGAAGTTGTCACTGCTTTATAATTTGCGGCCAGTGATCCGTTAATATCCATTGTAGAACCTGGATTTGCTGTATTAACACCAACATTTCCTGCCTGAGCAAAGATAATAGCTGGACTTAAAGCTAACACTGCCAAACATAATTTTGCATAAATTTTAATCATTTATTCTTATTTATTATACTAATTGATATTATTAACACACCAGCAAAGGTATTTTAATATCTATTGTCGGAATCTTCTATTATTGTGGAAATACATTTATGGTATTGTGGAAAGATATCCACAAATTTAAATTCCAACAGTGGCGGACATTAGTATATAATAAAGGTTATATCTAGTTTTGTTTCTTCACGTTCGTTGCGAAGCCCTGCTGCCGCACGAATCCTTTCGTGTGGTTTAATAGTATAAGTCAAATATTCCAAAAACAAGAATATGATTAAAAACTCCTTTAAAAATATTCAAGCTGCCAACAACAATGAAACTTATGAAATATAATCCTTAAGGATTGCAGAATTTGTAATACACACTCATCAATTATGATTTTATAAATATAAATGCGTTTGAGAAAGTCTTTGAAAATAAAAACCACATAATACAATCGCTGTAGCTATTGGTATAAAACTGTGTATACATCAATAAAAAAAGCCCCTTAAAAAAGGGGCTTTTGTGACCGCAGAAGGATTCGAACCCTCACTGTTGGAGCCGAAATCCAAAGTTCTATCCATTAAACTATGCAGCCTGTTTCAGGAATTAGGGGTTGGATAATAGGTTGTAGTGAAAACTATTCCTAAATCCTAAGCCCCTGAGCCTAGAAAGTAATCTTCACTCCTCCCAGAATCTGTGCACCTAAGACTTTATATCCTTTGTACGTCTGGTAATTTGAGCTCAGAAGATTATTTCCGAGTGCGAAAATACTGAAATTTTTGTGAATTTTATACTCTGCGGAAAGATTTAAATCAGCATACCCCCCAACTTTATCATTGGTGTTCTCTGTAGACTGGAAAATCATCCCCGGATTGGCTACGCCATCTATTGCATAAGAGTTTGTAGTTCTGTCACTTGCAAAGATCCCTTTGAAGCCTAACAGTAACTTTTTGTCCAGCATTGTATATTTTGCCCCAATGGTTGCATTGAACAACGGAACGTTATAAATATTGTCAAAATTCTTCAAACTGTACTTTGTAAACCTCAATTCTCCGTCGATAGTTAAGTTTTCCAATGGGAAATACTGAACACTTCCTTTGATATCACTTACATTTCCGTCATCATATACTGCAGAGAATGTATTGGCAAAATTGTAGGCAGAACGGTTCAGTGTATACACATCATCAAAAAGCCCGTTCGCTTTAAAGAACATAATATCTCTCATTTTTCCAAAACCTGCAGAGAAGTCATATTTTACCATCTCATCAATATCTCCTCTCAATCCTACATAAAAATGATATTGAGTCTCTGTTGGCTTTAAATACTGGTCAGAAAGTACGAATGGGTTCACCTGCAGAAGGTCTCCATATGTATTCAGCTTAAGACCTCCATCTACCCCACCATAGAATTTAAATTCTTTAGCAGCAGCAAACTGAAATTCAGCCTGTGGAAACCAGTATGTTTTATTATTTTTCAGACGTTCGGCCATAAGGTCGTTTGAATTCTTAGCATTCAGGAAAGAAAATGAAGATCCTAACATCAAATAAGATTCTCCTTTTCTGAAGGTAACCTTCGGAGTAAGACTTGTATTGAAGAAATTAGCAGAGTTTTTATCTCTGATCGCAAAATCTGTTTTTACAGCCTCCAATCCTACACCAAGATCAGCATTCAGGTTAATCCCGGACTTCCCAAGCTCAACAGCATGTTTGGAGAAATTAGCCAAAATAGAAACCTGATTTTCCTGAGCATCAAAATGATCTTTCAGGAATGATGATTTCACTCTTACATCATTTAGGATCTCATTAGAATAGAAATCATAATATCCGTTTACTTTAAACTGGTTCACTTTCTGTTTCAGATCCACATCAGCAGAAGGTTCCAGGGCATAGATCCCGTAATAATTATAGTTATTCAATCCATACTCTGCATTAATGTTGAATTTTCCTTTCTCTCCGTAAGAATTAAGGAAAGCTGCAAAAGCAGCTGAAGTTTGTTTGGAATTCCAGTCATAGTCTTTTTTAAGACCGCTGGTAGAAAGTACATGAACATCCCCTCCTACTTCAAGTTTATTCTGTAGAGTCTTGGACACATTCCCGTCAAACAGAATCTTCCCGTAATTACCCATTCCAAACTGAACGTAATTATTCTGGGCTGTAGCATCAAATTTCGGAGCTACATCTTCCCCCTGAATCGTTGAAGTTTTGAAGTCTGAAACAGCAGGGACATCTGTGATGTTATATTTCACGGGATTCTGGGATTTCTCCTCCGGCGGATAATTTTTAATGGTTTCTACAGAAGTCTTCTTTTTCTCGATCTTCTTCACCTCCGGTTCTCTCTTTTTGTTAAGAACCAATTTCTCCTCCTTGATCTGGGAAAACGCAAACTGCGAAACCCCTAAAAATATTATAGATAATAATTGAATTTTCTTGTTCATATTTTCTTTATTTGAAAAAATATAACGGATTTTACTTATTATTAGAAGCCATATAACTTCCTAATAAAGCTTTCCCCGACTGTTTTGGGAAAGTTCTGCCCAGTCTGAATATATTAAACAGCCAAAGGCTTTGATAAACTTGTAAGTTGTATTTATAATTCTTCGTTGTATTGTTCTCAGCTACATCATAACTATAACCAATATCGTATGGAAATCCTGAAGGCAGCAATCCGACAGTGATTATGCTTCCAATCATTGCATTTCCGCATGAAGGAGTACGCGTCATCATCGGATGCAGGGTTATTTTAGCTGCATGAGTACTGTCTTCTACAATTTCATAAATTCCAGAATGTTTTAAAATATCAAACTCTTGCTTAAGCTCTTTATTCATCACAAAAGCCTTTTGCTTTGGAAAATCTGCCTTTGCATGGCGATATTCCTTAGGGTAAGCATTGTATGATGGTATGCAGCTCCAAAGGGAAGCCGAGACTAAGAAAGAATATGCAGAAATTTTAAACGCTCTCATCTTTTATTTCTTGATCTGCTTTTTAACTTCTTTAGCTTCTGCAACAATTTCCGGGAAGTCCTTATAGTTGGCAATGATCTGATCACAGGTATAACTTGCCTGATAATTATCTTTCAGACCAATGTAGTTTTTAGCCATCAGCACCAGGGCTTTTGCTCCCCAATATTCTTCTGATGAATAATTATTTGCCAGCTTAAAGATTGTCTCATTGGAAGACTTGAATGCCTTTCCTTTGTTCTGATAGTAAGCTTTTGCATAGAATGCTTCTGCAGCTACCGAAGTATTGGAAGACTTTTCAAGAGAAGTATAGGCAGCCTGCGCATCTTTATCTTTCCCTGAATTCATAAGACTTCTTGCCTTGATCACTTTTGCTGTTTCAATAACTGCTGCTGAGTTTTTAGAATTGGCAATTACCGCATTGGCCAGCTTTTCAGCTTCCGAGAAGTTCTTTTCATCTGCATACAGCTTCATCAGCTCAACATTGGCGTAGTTTTTAATACCAATATCTGAAGAGTTTCTGATCCCTTCAAGATATTTCTTGGCTTCAGCAGTATTTCCCTGTGCAACAAAAATCTGCGCCAAACGGGTTTGGGCATCATCCTGATAGTCATTCTGAACGCCTGCTACTTCTTGTAAAACAAGCAATGCTTTAGTTGAATTATTGGTTTGATAATAACTTTCTCCCAGTTCATATTTAGCCTGATAAAGACCTTCTCCGGTAGGATTCTGCGTCAGATATTTCTCATAGTAAGAAATTGCATTTTTATAGTCTTTCTTTGCAAAATACTGCTTACCGGTAGACAGGTTGATCTCATCGATTTCTGAAGCGTCAACATTCACCCCGATATTTCTGGCAAAATTTTCATATCCTGCAACATCTCCGTTTTTCGTGAAGAGCGGTTTAGCAGCCTGTACGATTTTTTGAGCATATGCAGTATTTTTATACTGATCTCCCAGAGATTTCAGTTCAGAAAGTGCTTTATCATTCTGGTTCTGGTCAATATAATTCTGCGCTCTGTAGATAGATGCATTTGCAATCAGATCTTTATCTGAAGATGTTTTGATCACTTTTCCGAAATAATCATTTGAATTTGCAAAATCATCCTGAGCTGCATAGGCTGTCCCTATTTCATATTGTGCATCATCATAATATTCAGAGTCCGGATATTTGGAAAGAAGTCCTTTAAGATTAGTGATCTTCGCCTGTGTATCTCCTTTGAAGCCTAAAGCCATTGCTTTCTGATAAAGCGTATAGTCTGTTGCATCTGCATTTTTATCATAGATGGCTATTGCCTCATTCAGGTCATTATTCGCATAATGAATATCTGCCAGACGAAGTTCCGCATCATTTTTAAATTCCGGTTTCGGGTTTGCCAGATACTGTTTGAAGTAAGTTGCTGCCTGATCGAATTTTTTAGATTTAAAGTAAGCATACCCTAAGTCGTAAGGTAGCTGCTGCTTTTCAGGAAAATTCTCGTTAAGAAGTTTTTCATAACGTACAATCGCAGACGGATAGTTCCCTTTCTGATAATAAACCTGTGCCAGCCAATATAAAGCTCTGCTGTTAAATTCTTTATTGATATTGAAACCAAGACTTCTTAAGAAATATTTCTCAGCTTCATCATAATTTCCTTTGTTAAATTCTTCTGTACCCAATAAGTAAGAAACTTCCTGATCTACCTTATTGATATCAGGAGTAGAACTCTGCAGCCTGTCAATAGCATTCAGTGTTTCTTTATAGTTACCGGAATACAGATATGATTTTACCAATAGTGATCTCATTTCTGAACCATTGGCTGCATTCTGATTTTCATTGATGTAACTTTGAATAACCGCAGAAGGGCTCTCAAACGGGTTACCGATATCATAGCTTAACTTTGCATACTGCTCATGTGCCAGTTTTTTCACTTTAGCATCATAATCCATCTGATAAGAGGAACGGAATGCTGAAAGTGCCTCCTGTTTTTTATCTACTGCCAGATAAGCATTTCCCAATTGGTAATAGGCATTCTGTGATAATGCAGAGTTACTGTTCAGAAGCTGGTTGTAATAAGAAACCGCCTCATCATATTTTTTCAACTGAGCAGCAACGAATCCCATTTCATACAAATCATTTTCAGACGGGTTCTGCTGGACACTAAGATAATCTTTCAAATGGGGATAGGCAGAAGTATAATCATTTTTCATGAAATAACTTTCTCCGATGATCTTATGAACCTCTGCTTTGTAAGAATCTGAAATATTCTCGCTCAGTAAAGCATTTCCTTCAGAAATAGCCTTGTCATAGTTCTTATCATTATAATACATCTGTACATAATAAGGACGAACAAGTTTTGAGAATTTATCCTGATTTTTTATAGAATCAAAATACTGAAAAGCTTTATCATTCTGTCTGTTGCTGTAATAAAGGTGACCCAGCATATAGGCAATATCCCCTTTCTGAGAATGGTCAGCCGATTTATAAGCTTCTTCCAAAGCATCAGTAGCTCCTTTAGAATCTCCGGTCATGAACTTGGCATAACCAAGCTTCAGGATATACTGGGTATTCTCTTCTTTTGAAAGCTGATACTGATTTACTTTTTTCAAAGTTTCCAATGCTTTGTCAAAATCTTTTTTAGCAAGATAATAATCTGCCAAAGGCAAGTTGGCCTGAGCAAAATAAGCAGAATTCGGATATTCTTTCATGAAGGCCGTTAACCCTTCTTCAGCATGATTCTTCTGAAGGATAACACCAATCACATTATCAAAAAACTGCGCCGCCTCCTTTTTCGAACGCGACAAATTCTGATTGTAGAAATATTGTCTTGCGTATTCGTATTGGGAGGCGTTGTATATCTTGGTCTGGTAAAGATTTTCAGCTAGATTGAATCTGTAATTTTCTTTCTGTGTAAAATATTGGGACTGCTGAGCTTCGGAGATTCCGAAATACATCACAGCAGCCGCTAAAAGTATTTTTTTTGATTTCATTCTTCTTGATATAAGAAAATTAGTCTAAATAAGTTAACGAAAATATTAAAAACTTATTGTTTAAACAAGTTTTAACAGATTTAATGTCTAAAATATAGATTTAACAAGTCAGAAATCAATTCACTATTTTATGATAAAATTTCTTACTTTAGCCTGCTAAAAAATAAACAATTTCAGTCATCAATTATCAAAAACATATTTTGATCTGATACTTTTTCAACAGAAGCTAAAAACATACCATAAACGTACTACCGAATGAAATTTAAGATACTTTTAGCATTAATTTTTGTAAATCTGATGCAGGCACAGAAGTTTTACTTCCCGAAAACAGCAGCAACTGACTCAGCCATTTTAGAAAAACAGATGCCTGAACTCGCTTTACAGGTAATTGCGCAACATCAGTCACCTAAGAATAAGCCAAAATATACGGTTACCTTTCTGGATAATCTTTTCCGCTTACAGATCGCTGCAAAAGATTACAAAAACTCTATTACCACTTTGTCTGAATACCGTAAAGAATATGCTGACCATAATATGGCGGGGAACAAATTCCTTGCTTATGAAATTTACAGTATGGCCAAATTGCTGGAAAAGGATCAAAAAATGGTTTTCTCTAATGCTCTGCAGTCTGCATTCAATACAAAATATGAAAGTCTCCCGGTTCCACTGACTGCCAAAATAGGCTCCATTATTAATGGTGATGTAAATGACTATAAAAATACGCTGAAAAAATCCCTTGCCAAGCAGACTGATAAAGATAGTATAAATTACGCCTCGGCTCTTGCTTTGTGCAAAAATTATGTAAACTATAAAACCTATTCCGGCATTATCCCTCAGACATTAAAGTTGCTGAAGGTAAAAGAACAGGAAAAATTCATCATTGAAACAAAGAAACTCAGTTTAAAAAACGGAAACACACTTACCGTTACCATTGTCCGAAAAAAAGAAAACACCTCTCCCCTTCCCGTTATTCTTACCAATAATATTTATGCCGGAGAACTGGTGGATGAAGGCTTAGGTAAAAGGGCAGCGATCTATAATTATGTAGGAGCTATTGTTAATACCCGTGGAAAAAGAGACAGCGACGGAATAAATAATCCATTTGAGCATGACTCCGAGGACCTGTATGAAGTAATAGACTGGGTAAGCAAACAACCCTGGAGTAATGGAAAAGTGGGAATGATCGGCGGAAGTTATTTAGGTTTCAGCCAGTGGGCCGCTGTAAAAAAGCTGCATCCTGCGCTGAAAACTATTGTACCGCAGGTAGCTGTGGGAATAGGAATAGACTATCCTGCTCAAAACAATGTATTCATGAGCTATATGATGCAGTGGATCCGCTATGTCACCAATAATAAGCTGGCTGATGATAAAGACTTTAACAATTATACAAAATGGGACTCTATCAATACAGCATGGTACAAAAGCGGAAAATCATTCAGAGCCCTGGATTCTATAAGCGGCAAGCCAAATAAAATCTTCCAAAGATGGCTGGATCACCCCGGTTATGACAAATACTGGCAAAGAATGATTCCTTATAAAAATGATTTTGCTAAAATCAACATTCCTATTTTAACAACCACAGGTTATTATGATGTTGACCAGATTGGAGCATTATATTATTATAAAGAGCACCACAAATACAATAAAAACCCTGATCATTATTTAGTGATCGGTCCTTATGATCATGCAGGAGCTCAAAGTTTCGGATACAATTATGTTTATGGCTATGGGAATCTACTGATAGATCCTGTTGCCAGAATAAGTATTGATGAGCTTGCTTTTTCGTGGTTCGATTACATTCTGAAAAATGGGAAAAAACCGGAGCTTCTGAAAGACAAAGTAAACTTCCAGGTGATGAGCACCAATACATGGAAGCATGTTCCAAGTCTTGAAAGAATGCATTCTTCTACTCTTAAGTTTTACCTTAGGGATCGTAAAAACGGCGCTTCTGTTTTTGAAAAACCGAAAGCAGAAGAATTCACTAAACAAACCATCGACTTTAAAGACAGAAACCCGAAATATCTTTATCATAAAGTAAGCAAACAGGATAGTGTGTATGTTACGAATTCCGTTTATTTCGAAAGCGAAGTTCTTGACAAAGACCTTATTATCAGTGGAAATTTATCGGGACTCTTCAATGTTTTTGTTAATAAAAAAGATTTTGACACCAACACCTTGTTATATCAGATCCAGCCGGATGGAAAAACGTTTTTATTATCTACTCATATGGCAAGAGCAAGCTATGCAAAAGATAATTCTGTACGTCAACTTCTTCAGCCTGGGAAAAAGGAACAAATCCCAATCAAAAACTCGACATTCATCAGCAAAAAGGTAGAAAAGGGCAGTAAACTGGTATTATTGGCAGGCGTTAATAGAAATAAAAACTGGCAGATCAACTATGGAACAGGTAAAGATGTAAGTGACGAAACCATTAAGGATTCCGGGGAACCTCTGGAGATAAAATGGTATAATGACAGCTATGTTGAAATACCTGTCTATCAAGACTAAAAGCCTTTGTTTAAGGAATTTCATCCAAATGTAGTTAACGACTGTTAACATCAAAATAAAAAATCATTACATTTGCTTTTTTTCAAATCAAATATAGTTATTGAATGAATCAACTTTTTAGAAGAAAAATCTATTCAGATACAGATACTTCAACGGGACTTTTAAGAGTCTTAGGCGTGTGGGACATCGTGTTTTTTGGTATTGCGGCAATTATAGGAGCTGGGAGTTTCAGCAGTTTGGGAGAAGCCGTTTTCAGAGGCGGCCCCGGTGTTATCCTTCTATATTTGATTTGCGGCTTTGCCTGTGGGTTCACCGCTTTATGTTATGCTGAGTTTGCCAGCAGAATTCCTACTGCAGGCTCTGCGTATACTTATGCCTATGCAAGTTTCGGGGAACTGATTGCCTGGATCATCGGCTGGGCCCTGATCATGGAATATTCTTTCGGAAATATTTATGTAGCCTTCTCCTGGTCAGATTATTTCACCAGCTTTTTAGGTCGTCTGGGGATGCATATTCCTGATTACCTGACCTGCAGCTATACAGAAGCCAGAAAAGCCTTTCAGTATGGCTCAGAAAATAAAGAACTGTTGAATGCATGGAACACTGCCCCACTCATCGGAAGCCTTAAGTTTATTGTAGATATACCGGCCCTGGTGATCAACGGTCTTATTACATGGCTTTGTTATGTAGGGGTAAAAGAAAGTAAAAACTTCAACAACTCCCTGGTAATTTTAAAACTAGCTGTAATTGTACTGGTAATTCTTGTGGGATGCGCATATGTAAACACTGAAAACTGGACGCCAATAAGCCCTGCAACAGGATCACCATCCTTCATGCCTAATGGTTTTGCAGGAGTAATGAGTGCGGTATCAGGAGTATTTTTCGCGTATATAGGCTTTGATGCCTTAAGTGTACTTTCTGAGGAAACAAAAGACCCACAGAAAACATTACCAAAGGGGATGATTATCTCTCTTGTTTTATGTACGGTTATCTATATTGCACTGACACTGGTATTAACAGGTATGGTGGACTATAAAAAGTTTGACGGTGTTGGAGACCCGCTTTCCTTTATATTTGAAAAAACCAATGCCAATGTTGCCTGGATGGAACTGGTCGTTTCTTTCGTAGCGATAGTTGCCATTACAACCGTATTATTGGTATTCCAGATGGGGCAGCCAAGAATCTGGTATGCAATGAGCCGTGACGGGCTGATGCCTGCAAGGTTTCAGAAGGTACACCCTAAATATAAGACTCCGTCTTATGCAACAGTGGTTACCGGAATTGTAGTCGGAATCCCTATCCTGTTTACTGATAAAACATTCATTCTTGACTTTACAAGTATCGGAACGATCTTCGCTTTTGTACTGGTTTGTGCAGGGGTACTTCTTCTTCCGGCTAAAGAAAAAATAAAAGGCAGATTCCACCTTCCTTATGTGAATGGAAAGATGATCTTCCCTGTTATTTTTATTGGAGGATTAATTGGATTTTATTACTGGCAGCCGGAGTTTTTCCGTACTTTGACAGACTGGTCTGATCCTAAGGAAGGAGAATTCAGAGCTTCTATCTGCTTCTTCATTGTGATCAACTTAATCTTATGTGTCGTGACTTTTGTTAAAAACCTTTCTCTTATTCCACTAATCGGGTTAAGCTCTTGTTTATACCTTCTTACCGGGATGAGCCATGAAAACTGGTTCTGGTTCGGAATGTGGTTCCTGATAGGAATGGTGATTTACTTCTTCTACGGCTATAAGAATAGTAAACTTGGAAAAGAATTAAGAAACAGTCAAAAATAATAAACAAAATTCCAAAGAGGCAAAACCGCAAAAAGGTCATCTGTAAAGAGACTTATTTGCGGTTTTGCCTTTTTATTTTTCATCCCAAAAACTGAAAATAAGGGCATAAAATCAATTCCTTTTCCACCTGCCGATGGTAATTCATGAAAGTTAATCTTTGAGTTGAAAAGATCAGAATGACCTGTACTGGCACTGTTTATGCCTTATTCTTTAAAATCGGCAGCATTATTGCTATAATATCGATGCCATCAATAAACTAGCCCACCATGTCTGAAAGAATAAAAACATACAGTGAGTTTTATCAGTTTTATCTGACTGAACACAGCAAAACAGGAACACGGATTTTTCATTTCATAGGCACTCTGCTCGTATTTTTTGTTATAGGATACGTTATCAGCTCAGGAAAAGAAAGATTCTTATGGTATGTGCCAATTTTCGGATATGGATTTGCATGGTTCAGCCATGCCGTTATTGAAAAAAACAAACCAGCTACTTTTAAATATCCTTTATGGTCGCTGATTTCAGATTTCAGACTGTTTTTTGAGCTTCTGACTTTCAGACAAAAATTTATAATGCCGGACAAGAAGCCACAGAATGAGTAAATGAAATCCTTTACATGTACATCATTTTTGTATCAAAAAGTATCGTGCTTACAATCAGTATTTTTTTTCAAGAATTTCGTAGTGGATTGTGTTTACTATTTTTTCGGCAAGAGCATCTCCATCAATTTTACTCGGTTGAGGGTTGTAGCTTGAAAAAGTCATGGTATTATCTTTATTTAAGGTGACCTCTACTTCTTCGAGAATGTTTTGGTCATCTACATAAAACTGGATTCTGTTTTCTACAATTCTCCAAAAAGAAAGTCTTGGTTCGGAAGGGCTGCAATCATCCACTGTACCTTCTATATAGTTATAAACAGCAAAACCATCTTCCCGGATTGCATAATTTCTCATCAAACGGCAGTGATCAAATTCTTTGATTACTTTCTTTTTGTTGTCATAAAATCCAGCTTCCTTTAGTTTCCAAAATCCTGTGACGTTGTTTGGAATTAATTTCTGTCCATTCATAACACAAGAAAGAAATAGAAAGAACGCAAGAAAAGGTATCCTGTGCATATTTATGTGATTTTGAGCGAAAATATAATGATTAGAATAAAAAGCTTCAGCGGGCGGCTCCGCCGCCCGCTGAAGCTGAAGTTTTAAACTCTGAAATTAAAACTCAGGTTTCTTTATTTAAATTTTTTCTTAAAACTGAATTTAAGCATATTCATCAGTCCCGGCTCTATGATATCAATCCCTAATCCGAAGTTGCTGTCAGCTACCATATGATGATCCATCCTGAATTTCTCAAACTCGGTCTGCTGGATTTCTACGTTCACCAAAGGATTAAATTCTATATACACACTTGCTCCATTTTTGGCAACCTTTTTACGGCTTTTATAATCAAAATAAGGATTGGCTATTGTACTTTCCTGTACCGTATATTTTTCTTCAGTGTCTATTTTCTGATCTGTAGAAAGATTTATCTCATATTTCTCACTATCGAAATTATGCCAGAATGGTAAATCTTTATGCATAAAATCCCGAGCACTTGCTTTCACAACATTCCGGTCGAAATACATCAGAAAACGGTTCTTTTGCAAATCTGTATAATAAGGGTTATCAACTACAGAAGTATATTGAATCTTAAGTTCATTTTTCTTTTTATCATCACTTATAACATCAATGGCGGCCTCCCTGAATATATTTCGGATATCAGTACCGTTCCGGTCATTAGAATAATTAAGGCTGTAATAAAAGAAATTATTCCAGCTGTCTATAATTTCCCTTTTATTAGTAACTTTAAAATACTTTCTCATTGCATTAGCCCGGTTCCCTTTGTATGTGGTAATCAGATTCAGCTTTCCGACGCTGCCCTGTACATTAAAATCTACTTTTTCATCAATGCAGTAATAGGCATATTTATGAGGCTTTCTTATCTGAAGTTCCTGATCCTCCTTTACTTCCAGATAGTGCATAAAATATATAAATCCACGGTTTTCAATCAGTCCGAACTCATCACGGATGGTGGCATCAACAAAATACTCCTGCCCTTTGTAATTGATTTTTACAACAACATGATTGAAATTCAACAGTGATGGCAGATAGTATTTAATATAATAATCTGTACTAAAATTAACCAGAACCACTGAAGCATCTACTCCGATATAATCCAGAATAACCTTTAGCAAAACAGACTTTGCTTTGCAGTCTCCCTGCTTATTTTCATAAGTTATAGCAGGTTCCTGCGGTTTGTGCCCGTTCATCTCATCTGCATTGAAGGTATAATAGATATGATTCTGAACATATTCTATTGCAAACTGTAGTTTCTCATCAAGATCGGTAATAGCATCAAGCTTTTCCAGAAGGTTGGGTGCAAAATCCTTTAATGATGACTTGTTGAAAATATCATTATAAATAGGAACAATATAGTTGGAAAGATCCTTCCAGTTGCTTTCGGTAGCAAAGTCTATATAAGGGAAAATTTCACGGCTTGAATCTACAGGGTTAATATAATTCTGCTTATCAATTACAAAACGTTCTCCTTTTTTTAAATGACTGATTTCGGGTTCCAAAACATGGCCCTCTTCATCTCTGAAAAATGTTTTCTTATAGGCAATGGTCTGTTCACGATCATTGATGAATGTAAATTTAAAACTCCCGTAAGCCCAATAATTATCAGGACTTACCCATACATATTTTGAAAATTCTTCTCTCAAAAAATCACGTTCCGTAAAAACCTTGATTCTGGAATCTTCCAATACCAGTACATCATACAGCCTAAGATCTCTGATGGTAATATTAATCTTTTTGTTACTGCTTAAAATCCCTCCGCTGCTCTGATTTTCGCTGTCCAGTACTTTTATTTTCGTATCAGGGATTTTATCAATCAGGACTCCGTCTCTCAGAACACTGATTCTGTGGATCTGATAGACCTCATTTTCTTCCACAACAACATCCATGACAGAGGCTCTTTCAAGATTCCCGGGTTCATTCAGTGTATAAGCCATACAGGTATACTCACTGTTTTCAGTATTGCTTGTGTAATATTTTCTGTCTAAGAAATAGCAGTAATCCCTGCCTTCATCAATTTGTTTTCTGGCAAATTCGGAGTCTGTAATTCGATCTTTTATTTCCTGATCTCCAATATTTCCTGCCCATGTTTCAGGTTTCTGAATCCTGTAATTGTCAACTTGAATTTGATTGTCCATATGTAGTATAAAATTGTGTGTTTTGGTTGTCATCCTTAAGAACTTCAAATTAAATAATTAAAAAAGTAAAAAACAATAGAAGAACTGCTACAATTCATGAAAAATTCCGGCATGGTAATTGCCAAGTATGGTCTAAAATCAAGTTTATGAAAATTATAGCAACAATTCTAAAAGGAACAGTTCCTGCGTTAGCATTATTTGCAATGACACAATGTACAAATAGTGCCAAAGTATCCGCTGATGAAAAAACATTCATCGTAGGGCCTCAAACTGCAGACTGTACCGGAGTAGCTCCTATGAAATGTCTGCAGGTAAAAGATAGTGCTTCAGGAGACTGGACTAATTTCTACAATAATATCGAGGGGTTCACTTACGAGCCAGGATATGAATATGTTTTAAAGGTAAAAACAGAAAAAATTGCTAATCCGCCAGCTGACGGTTCTTCTATAAAATACACGTTGGTAAAGCAGGTTTCTAAAACGAAAAAAGAAACTGCTTCTGCTAATGAAAAAACACTTATTATTGGAGCCAACACGGTAGACTGCTCAGCAGGAGCCGGACGTATGAAGTGTATGCAGGTTAAGGAGAAAGCTTCTGAAAGCTGGAGCAGTTTCTACAACAATATAGAAGGATTCACCTATGAACCTGGATATGAATATGTTTTGAAAGTAAAAACAGAAAAAATTGCTAATCCTCCGGCTGATGGATCTTCAATCAAATACACATTGATACAACAAGTTTCTAAAACGAAAAAATAACAACAAAAACTCCCGGGAAGATTTTTCCCGGGAGTTTTTCTTTATTCAGGCTGGGAGCTTTTTTTGATTTCAATAGCTTTTAGCTTCCCGGTTCTAGCTTTCTTTCGAATACCCTGACTCTTTTTGAGGCGGGTCAGGATATTTACCTTTATTAGCCTCTCCTACAGTATTTGCTGTAGTCATGGCAACCACAAGATCATTCAGCATGCCGCTTGCTGCAGTAGGCGAATTGGGAAGAAGAACCAAACTGCTTCGGTTGCTTGCTCCTACAGAATGTAAAGTATCATAATGCTGGGTCACCACAATAAGAGCTGATGCTTCGTATGAGTTGATATCTACATTATTCAGCATTCTTACAGACTCTTCAAGGCCTTTTGCAATTTCTCTTCTCTGGTCAGCTATTCCCTGCCCCTGTAATTTTTTAGACTCTGCTTCGGCTTTTGCCACCGCTACAATTCTGATTCTCTGTGCTTCAGATTCATATTCCGCAGCAGTCTTCTCTCTTTCTGCAGCATTTATCCTGTTCATGGCATGTTTTACCTGCTCATCCGGATCAATATCAGTAACCAATGCCTTGATAATATCATATCCGTAACTGTTCATTGCTTCCTGAAGTTCACTTTTCACAGCAATCGCAACGTCATCTTTTCTAACGAAAACATCATCCAGTTTTAATTTTGGCACTTCCGCTCTCACTACATCAAATACAAAAGAAGTAATTTGATTTTCAGGATTTTCCAAACGATAATAAGCGTCTCCTACCTGATTTCTGATTACCTGATACTGAACAGAGATTTTCATTTTGATGAAAACATTATCCAATGTTTTAGTATCAATCATAACATCCAGTTGCTGAATTCTCAAATTCAGCCTTTTAGCAATCTGATCTATAATAGGAAGTTTAAGGTGAAGCCCGGAATGTTTTACGGCCTGGAGTTTCCCAAAACGTTCTACAATAGCTGCAGTTTCCTGTTTTACCACAAAAAACGAAGCGAATAAAATAATCAATCCGAAAAAGATAATGGGTATAAAAAAAAGACTCATAGTTTTATAATTTTTTAATGTGTCGTCATCATTTCTTTTTTGTTAAAATAAAACTTCACATTGTGTTTCATTAAATATAATAAAAATAAATGTACGCTTACCACAACATTAATGGATTGAAAATCAAACTCGTTACTTACAGATTAATTTAAGATAAGATTGTTTTAAGAAAAAACTTAATTTTGACTATAAATTATCCTGTATGGTTGATGCTAAAGAAATATTAAAAGGTCATATTTCAAAATTCACTTCTCTTTCAGATGAACAGTTTGATTATGTTTTCGGACATTTTAATTTAATTAATTTAAAAAAAGGACAAAGCCTGATTTCTGAAGGTGATTTTGTAGATCATGAGTATTTCGTATTTGAAGGCTGTCTTAAAGCATTTTATCTCAAGGATGATGTAAAAATGTTTATTCTCCAGTTTGCAATGCCAACGTGGTGGGTCACGGATTTTGATGCTCTTTACAGTAAAAACAGAGCTACAATCAATGTAGACTGTATCACCAATGCCGGTATTTTATCTATATCCAATGAAGACCGTGAAAAGATCTGCAGTGAAATTCATGAAGTTGAGCATTTTTTCAGATGGCGTACGAATAAAGGCTATGTAGCTGCGCAAAAACGACTCCTCTCTTTCATGAATAATGATGCGAAGTTCAGGTATGAAGAGCTTCTGGCGTTATATCCTCAATTGTACAATTTGGTTCCCAAACATCTGATTGCAGCTTATTTAGGAGTATCAAGAGAGACTTTGAGCAGGCTTAATCAGTCTAAACACTAATTTTTTTCTCCTTTTAAAACTTATATTTAGTGATCTACATCACATAACTTTCTCTCGGATTCGGCTGAACTTTGTCCCATCATTTAAACCCAATTAAAAATGGACACAAAAAGTTTTATAATAGACAGCCAAAAAAGTTTAGCTGAATGGACCGGAAGAAAAGTAACAGGAGCTCATAACGGAACCATAGGATTGAAAGAAGGACATTTCACATTCGGAAACGGCAACATCCTGTCAGGGAAATTTGTAATCAACACAAAATCAATTACCATCCTTGATATAGAAGATCCTGAAACCAATACTCAATTTGCAAATCATCTGGCTTCTGATGACTTCTTCAACTCAGACCAATATCCTGAAGCCGTTTTTGAAATTACTTACGCTGAGCCAGGTGACAGTAATCTTTACCATGTAAAAGGTGATCTTACCATTAAAGGCATTACCCATTCTCTTGAAACAACGTTACAGATGGTGAAAAAGGATAACACTGCTGTTTTAGAAGCAAAAATTGTAATTGACCGGGCAAAATTCAATATCAGATTCAGATCTGCCAATTTCTTTACCAACCTTGGTGATACTCTAATCTATAACAATTTCGATCTGAATATTCATTTAGTTGCAGAGGCAGCCAATTCATTAATATCATTAAAAATTTAATATTATGCCATTTATAACCATAGATGTTTTACGCGAAGATATAAGCCGCGAAAAAAAACAGGAATTAATTCAAAAAGTAAGTGAAGTAATCACTACCGTTTTAAATAAAGATCCGCATCTGACCCACATAATGATTAACGAAATCGACAATGATAACTGGGGATATGCAGGAGAGCAGGTTTCAGTGTTAAAAGAGCAGGGATTTTCAACCGAAAAAAAGTAAATCAGATATGAAAAAACAAACCGTACTTATCACCGGAGCATCATCAGGAATTGGTTTGGCGACCGCCCGCTATTTTTTAGACAGAGGGGATAATGTAGTCATCAATTCACAAACAGAGTCGAAATTACAAGCCGTTTATAATGAACTGAAGGCTGGAGAAAATCTCGCGATGGTTGCCGGAGATGTTTCGAAAAAATCAACAGGAGAAGCATTGGCTAAAACTGCTCTTGAAAAATTCGGTTCAATAGATGTTTTGGTCAATAATGCAGGAATCTACGAAAACAAACCGTTTTTAGATGTAACGGAAGAATACCTGGACAGATTTTTATCAACCAACTTAAAAGGAACATTCTTCACAACACAGGCTGTACTTCCTCAAATGATCAAACAGAAAGAAGGTGTGGTCATCAACATCGGAACACCGCTGGTTTATCATGCAATTGCACAATCTCCGTCCACAGCCCCAATTTCCAGCAAGGGAGCGATCCATGCTTTGACATTGCAACTGGCTGCAGAATTTGGAAATGATAATATCAGAATAAACACCGTTGCACCAGGGCTCATAAGAACACCGATGCATGGTCATGACCTTGACAACAACGCGGGACTTCATTTGATTAACCGTATCGGAGAACCCGAAGAGGTTGCCCAGATGATTCATGCAATTGCCAAGAATAAACTTATTTCAGGTGCGATCATCAATGTAGACGGAGGAATGGGCGCAGGACATCGTTTATAAAAATGAAAATTCTAATTTTACTTGCATGGCTGTTTATGATACCAATAAACAGCTATGCTCAAAAAATAAATGTCATGAACACATACAAAACAGAAGAAACGGAAATAAGAAACATCATTAATGCCTATTATTTCAAAGGAATTTATGAAGGAAATACTGAGCTTTTAAAACATATTTTCCATAAAGATGCTTTGCTTTTCGGAGATATAAAAGGGGTTCCGTATTATAAGACCTCAGCACAGTATATTGAAGGAGTGGGAAACCGCGTAAGTCCGGAAAAATCCGGAAAAAATTTTAAACCAACCATCTTATCAGTGGATGTGATCAACACAATTGCTGTGGTAAAATTAAATGTAAAAATGTACGATTTCAATTACTATAATTTTATAACTTTTCATAAGATTGACGGCCAATGGCTTATTGTCAACAAGACGCTGACCGATGTAGAATGTTAATCTATTAATTTTACCAAAATAATCCAATATTATGTGGAATAAAAATAAGATAACAGATTTACTTGGCATAGAATATCCTATCTTTCAGGGGCCTTTTGGAGGCGGACTTTCAACTGTAGAACTCACAACAACGGTTAGTCGGCTTGGCGGTCTGGGAGGTTATGGTGCCTATACTTTATCTCCTCAGGATATTTTTGATGTTGACCGGCAAATCAAAACGATTACAGATCAACCTTATAATCTGAACCTTTGGGTGAGCGATCATGATATTATTGATCAGGAACACACGGAGAATCTGTACCAAAAAGCGGTAGAGGTTTTCAAGCCCTATTATGATAGTTTAGGTATTGAAGTTCCGCCTCTTCCGCCCTCCTTTGAATCAAGATTTCAGAATCAGCTTCAGGTTATTTTTGATATTAGGCCTAAGGTCTTCAGCTTTATGTTCGGACTTTTGGATCCTGATATTATTGAAAAACTGAAAAGCCAGGGGACAGTTATCATTGGAAATGCAACCACTGTGGATGAAGCCACCGCCCTGGAAAAGACGGGTGTAGATATTATTGTAGCTTCAGGTTTTGAAAGTGGCGGCCACAGACCTTCATTTCTGGAGAAAGCTGAACTTTCAACCACCGGAACTTTTACTCTGATTCAACTGATCAGGGATAAGGTTAAAATTCCTGTGGCTGCAGCCGGAGGAATAGCCAGCGGGCGTGGCATTGCCGGAGCTTTCAAACTGGGGGCAGATGCTGTACAGGTTGGCACTGCATTTTTAGCTACCGAAGAATCCGGAGCGCTGCCTCTGCACAAGGAATTTTTGTTTTCCGAAGCTTCAAAATCTACAACCCTCACCAGAGCATACACCGGAAGATTAGGGCGCGGAATTACCACAAAAATCACAAGAGATGTATTGACCGCTACGGATAAAACATTGCCATTTCCTTTGCAGACTCATTTTATGAGATCTTTGAGAAAAGCTGCAATGGAACAGCAAAAGAGCGATTTGGTTTTCTTCTGGTCTGGGCAGATTGCTCCTATTCTGAAACACAAAAAGGCCTCCACTTTAATGAAATCATTAATAGAAGAGGCTTCTGAATTATTAAAATAATTAGAATTTACACCGTCATTCCGATGTCTATTCCTTTAATTTTCCGGTAAAGATCTGTAGCATAATTATCTGTCATTCCTGAAACGAAATCAATAATTCCCAAAACCTTCTGATAGTCTGTTCCGCTCTCATAGAAGAACTGCCTCGGAAGTAGTTTTAAGGCTTTTTTATCATAAGATTTTCTTTCATCCTCCGGTTTCAAAATGGAAGGGATAAAATGATCCAGTAATTCGTACATTACGTTATAGCCCGCATTTTCAATTTCCACCACTGCTTTGTGGTTGTAAATTTTTTCAATAGAAAAAGATTCTATATCCTGCAGTGCATTATTTTCCGATTTATAAATATCAAGCAGTCCTTTATCCAGATTTCCTTCCAGAATTGTTTGAAAATTCTGCTTATAAGCTTCAAGTGATTTGTTGATTAATGCATTTATAGCTTTTGCTCTCAGATAGGATATCTTTTCATTTTCATTGGAGATGGAAGCCAGTTTATTTTTTACTTTATCAATATCGCTGCTTTCAGATTTTACCAGTTCAAAGAAAAGGTTTTCACAATCTGAAGTAGATACAATCCCCAATCGGTGAGCATCTTCCATATCAATAATATTGTAGCAGATATCATCCGCAGCTTCTACCAGCCATACAAAAGGATGCCTTTTGAAAATATGAGGTTCCTCGCTCTCTGAGATCAGATGTGTTCCCTTCGCAATTTCAAGGAAAATATCTTTTTCATTCTGGAAAAACCCGAATTTCTTTCTGTGAATGATCCCTTTCTTCTTGGCAACGGCTTCACAAGGGTATTTCGCTATACTTGCCAGTGTAGAAAAAGTGAGTTGAATACCTCCGGCATCTTTTCCCTGCTGCTGCTGGGCCAATACTCTGATGGCATTAGCATTCCCTTCAAAGTTAACCAGATCAGCCCATTCTTTTTCATTGAATTTGGATTTCAGGTCATTCTCATTTCTTTCAAAATAACTTGCAATAGCATCTTCCCCGGAATGTCCGAAGGCAGGGTTTCCTACATCATGACATAAACAGGCTGCTGCAATTACATTTCCTAAATTATATAGATAAAAGTTCTTTGAATCTTCCGTAAGTTCATTTTTAAAATCTTCAGCAATATATTCACCAATAATACTTCCTAAACTTCTTCCTACAGAGGACACTTCCAGAGAATGCGTCAGCCTGTTGTGCACAAATACACTTCCTGGAAGAGGAAAAACCTGAGTCTTATTCTGCAGTCTTCTAAATGCGGAAGAGAAAATAATCCTGTCAAAATCTCTTTGAAAATCAGTTCTTGAAGCTTTGGTATGTGGATTGTTTCCTGTACGTTGATTGGTGAAAATCTGGTTTAAATTCATCATTTTTCAAAATTACTCCAAATTTTAGTTTTACGGAATAGTATTTGAACTTTTATTCAAAAGCTAAACTATGCCTGAAGGTCCCTCCATTATATTAATGAAAGAAAACCTGCAGCCTTTTGTCGGAAAGAAAGTGACAGGAGCGTCGGGTAATGCAAAATTCGATAAAGAACTTCTTATCGGTCAGAAGCTTCATGAGATCCGTACTTTCGGAAAACAGACCTATCTTGTTTTTGATAAACAGGCTGTACGCATTCACCTGCTGATGTTCGGGTCATATAGTATTAATGAACAGAAGAAACCTGATCAAAGCCTTCGCCTGTCACTTAATTTTAAAACTGAAAGCATATATTTCTATACCTGTTCCGTCAAATCTGTAGATCTTGATTATTTATCTGGCATCGATTGGGAAGCTGATGTGATGAGTGACCTATGGAATCCGGAAAAAGCAAGGAAAAAACTGAAGTCCAAACCAGAAATGATGGTATGTGATGCCTTGATGAACCAGGATATTTTTTCGGGTGTAGGAAATATTATTAAGAATGAAGTTCTGTTCAGAATTGGTGTTCAGCCTGAAAGTCTTATCGGAAATCTGCCGGCAAAAAAACTGAAGGAGCTGATTGCCGAAGCCAGAAATTACAGTTTTGATTTCCTGAATTGGAAACGGGAATTTGTTTTAAAGAAACACTGGTTGGTTCATTCAAAAAAAGCTTGTCCGATATGCGGGCAAAAACTGGTAAAAAAACAAACTGGCTTAGGAAAACGAAGAAGCTTTTACTGCGAAACAGATCAGAAGCTTTATTAATGCATTCCAACAACTCTTCTCATCAAAAGTCTATTCACAAAATCTATTTTGACCAGTGTTTTTTCCATTCATGAAAAAGCCTGAAAACGTGCTATATTTGAGGTATTCAATCAATTTTTATCTATCGGTAAACGATGAACAATAATAACCGGAAATAAAACTCAAATTATTATACAATGACAGAGAATACATGGATCAACAGGTGGAACGACAGATACAGCAGTGAGGAATTTGCCTATGGTACAGAGCCCAATAATTATTTAAAAGAACAGTTAGAAAAACTAAAACCCTCCTCTATCCTTTTTCCCGCGGAAGGTGAAGGAAGAAATGCCGTTTTTGCAGCCACCAAAGGATGGAATGTTTCAGCTTTCGATATCAGCAGCGAAGGAAAGGCTAAAGCTTTACTGCTTGCCGAAAATCAAAATGTCATTATCGATTATCAGGTTGGAGAACTTCAGAACCTGAATTTCCAAAAGGAGCATTTTGATGCTATTGCTCTTATTTATGCCCACTTCCCTGCGGATATTAAATCTTCTATTCATATAATGCTGAATCAGTATCTGCGTAAGGGAGGCTTCATTATCTTTGAAGCATTCAGCAAGAATCACCTTGAATATGTGACGAAAAATGAAAAAGTAGGCGGACCAAAAGATATAGGATCCTTATTTTCAATTGACGAAATCAAAACTGATTTTCCCGATTACAAGATCTTAGAACTTGAAGAAAAGGAAATTGAACTTAACGAAGGGTTATTTCATAACGGAACCGGTTCAGTGATCCGTTTCACAGGTCAGAAACATTAGTCTTATCCGTCAGAATTCAAAAATCCACCGGCATATTTTGTGAAAAAATCGGACCTGTAAACTTCTCCGATAGGAATCTCAGATTCATCAATATATATATTATGATTGTCAAATGAATCTATAAAGTCAATATTGACTACATAAGATTTGCTTACGCGCAGAAAGGTTTCCCATACAATTTTCTGGTGGATCGTTTTGAGATTCATTGCAGTGATAAGCTTCTGATGTCTGGTATGAATTACTACATAATCCTTTAATCCTTCAATAAATTTAATACCTGAAAAGTTGATTTTATAAAACCTTCTGTCGGCTTTAATGAATAAAAAATCTGCTGCATTGGATTCAACAGTATTTTTCACCGTATCTTTAGATAGAAGTTCTGTGTAGAGAGCAGCTTTTTCTACAGCCTTTTCCAGTCTTCGGGGATCAATGGGTTTCAGGAGATAATCTACCGCTTCCAGCTCATAGCTTTTTAAAGCATATTGGGAATAGGCTGTGGTGAAAATAATCAGTGATTTTTTTGGCAGCATTTCAGCAAACTCCAGCCCTGTGACCATTGGCATTTCAATATCAAGAAAGATAAGGTCTACATCATTCGTTTTAAGAAAGTCCAGTGCTGAAGGTGCATTGGAAAATTCTCCAAGAACCTCGGTGTTAGAGGTTTCAATGATCAACGATCGCATTTCTGCTCTTGCCAACGGCTCATCATCTACGATTATACAATTCATACTGGAATTTTTAAGTTAACGGTATATTCTTTTTCCCCGGAAATAATATCCAGTTCAAAAGCTTTTCCATAAAGGAGTTCAAGCCTTCTTTTAATATTGGCAAGTCCTAATCCTCCATAGCTGGTA
Source organism: Chryseobacterium sp. 14P4.3.2 (assembly GCF_057799275.1). Lineage (NCBI taxonomy): Bacteria > Pseudomonadati > Bacteroidota > Flavobacteriia > Flavobacteriales > Weeksellaceae > Chryseobacterium > Chryseobacterium sp. 14P4.3.2. Next base: position 91,597 of record NZ_JBYOKO010000009.1, on the reverse strand, counting down.
TTAGATGCAGTAAAATTTGAGTTTCTGGAATTCGTACAGGTAAAGCACAGCATTTTATTTTCCATATCAATATTGATCTTCACATAAGAATCTGTACTGCTGATGTCTACACTATGTTTGACTGCATTTTCTACAAAGGTGGTAAATAAATTGGGAGAGATAAAAGTACTTTTTATAGTTCTGCTGTCTATATCTACATTGATATCGAATGAAAAATTATCGCGCCGTATCTTTTCAAGATTGAGAAAATTGGAAAGAAAATCGATTTCTGAAAGCAGCAGGGTTTTCTCTTCCCCATTCTCATACAGCTGGTATCTCAGAAATTCTGAAAGCTTTACAATGACTACCGATGCTTTTTCGGGGTCTGTTCTGATAAGCGCTTTTACATTATTCAGCATATTAAACAGAAAATGCGGATTGATCTGATTCCTGAGCTCATTCAGTTCCATCTGCAGGGTCAGATTACTGAGTTCTGTGATTCTCCTGGTATCACTGATCCACTTTTGCAGCAGTTTTACTGTAGTAGTGGTCATAATAATAGGAATACACATGAGTACTCCTTCATAAATACTGCCCCTGTCCCCTACTTTTTTCAAGTTTTCCACTCTGAAGTCTTCAAAAAAGAATTTAAAACCATACCCTATCATATTAAGTCCCACAACTCCCATCAGCACAAGCAATACAAGATAAGTGATGTATTTTGTTCTAAAGAAAAATCTGGGAACCAGAACATAAATGTTGATATATACCATCCCGATCAGCACCATGTAGACAAAGCATAAAACATAATACTGATACACGCCGGAATACCAATGCCAGAACCTTGCAGTATAGATAAGCACGAAAAAGAAAATAAGAAATATACCATGGCGCCAGAACCTGAACCGGTTTTCTACCAGAAAGTCTATAACCATTGTATCCTTAAATTTTGGTGTTCCGTATTTCATAGTATGCTCCCAGAGTTTTAATACAAAGCAAAAATAGAGAATAACGCAAAGAATATCTATACTATTATACAAACCCTGATTTTTTTTATACGAATTCTAATACATCCGGATTTCGTATAAATTACAAGCCGTTTGGTATAAAAACAAATTTGCACAGTCTTTTTCTGCATTTCTTTGTCCTGTTCAATTTTTTATGCACATGGAATTAGCCGTTTTTCAGGAACTTACAGAAGAAATAACCATAGAATGTTTTTATATGACAGAATCCCAGCAGGAAGAGAAAGTAATACAGCTTATTGATCTCCATCATTTTGTGGAATGTTATCAGCAGGAAATTCGGATTTTAAATTACATTAACCATCCTGTTAATATCATAGAAGAAAATGGGATTAAGAAAGGGATCCTGTTTTATGACCTCAAGTATTCTTCCCCATTTGACTGGAATGTCTTTGAGGAGTTTAAAAGGCGGAACAGACTTAAAGAGATCTGGTTTGTCTTTGTGGAAGAAGATTCTGTGCCCAATACGATCCGCTATACCGATTTTATGGCAGAGAACAGCATTGAAATATTTTACGACAGAATATTCCTGTTCAATTTTTTTCAGTCTTCCATCTTATCCTTAAAATAATAATATGAAAGTATTAAGAAGAGCCCTTCTTCCCTTTGCTATGCTGCCTTTGAAAAGCATTGTGTCTGCACAGAAGAAAGACAGTATTCCCCTGAAGGTAAGAGCTTATTTTGCAGATAAATTTCCGCAGAACCGTGATCTGAACGTCGATTTTACCCAAACAGGTCCCTATCAGTTTTCATCAAAACTTCAGGGAGCTGACCTTCCTGACAATAAGGTAAAAAGTTTTCAGCAGGTAAAAGCAAATGCCAATATCTATTTTATAAAAAATAAAAACCTGCTGCTGAGTACCTCTCTGAACTATCGGTACACAGCATTCAATACCGAAGAACCCATGATCACTGATGCCAGTACTCAGGATCACTATCATTATCATTCTGAAGCAGTAAATCTGAGCTATTTTTCAAAACTGTTTCAAAAGATTGCCATCTACACTGCCAGCATTTCTACAGATGGAAGTGAACAGCATTTTGAAAGAATCAGAGGAACAGTAACCGCCTCACTCATCCTGAAAGCTGCACCAAAGACAAAGATGATGGTAGGTATTGCCGGTTTTATAGATCCCAGTAGTCAGATACCCGTTCTTCCGATCTTTACCTATGAAAATAAATTCAATAATGGCTGGGTACTTGATGTGCTTCTTCCTAAAAAGGTACTGATCAGAAAGGACATTTTTGCCAACGGGAGAATTTCTCTGGGAACAGAGATGGATAATACTACCTTTTATATATACAGGAACAGCAGAACCTACGAATTCCGCCAGCTTGAGATTAATTCCGGAGCTATTTATGAGCATAATCTGGGCGGTAATTTTATCGGAACCTTAAAAACAGGAATCAGAGCGGTTCCTCAGGCAAGAGTTTTTGACAAAGAAGAATCTTTTAAAGACTATATTTTTAAAGCCAGTTATCAACCCTCATTTTATGTCAATGTCGGAATATCTTATAATCCTTTTGGAAAACCTGGAGCAAAATGATTTCAGGCTTTTCGAAACCATTAAAAAGCTTTGGAAAAAACGAAACCGAAGTTTCTGAATCTATCTTGTTTAATGAAGCTGATACGTATTGTTAAGTGGTAGGCTACAATCCAATTCCCCTACATTTCCCAACTACTCTTTTTTAAAAATCAGTGCGTTCCCATCTTTGAAAACACATTAATAATGATGACCCCGATCACGATCAGTGCAATGCCAATAATTGCAGGAACATCAGGCACCTGCTTAAAGGCCAGGACTCCAATGATCGTAATAAAAATAATTCCTACTCCGGACCAGATAGCATAAGTAATTCCTACCGGAATATGACGTAGTGTAAGACTCAAAAAATAAAATGCACAGGCATATCCTATAACCGTTACCACAGACGGCCATAGTTTTGAGAATTCTTCAGATTTCTTTAGAAAAGTAGTGGCTATGATTTCAAACACAATAGCTAAAGCAAGAAAAATATAACTGCGTCCCATAATTTATTCTTTCTACAAAAGTAACAAAAGTGAACTTCCATTCCTAAAAACAAATCCCTGGAAATGAACAAAAAAGTGATCATAAAAAACGTCTGTATTGCCTATCCCATTGACTTTTAATCCCGGTTTAGAGATAAATAATTCATAGAAAAAAAATGGCTTTTTTGTGAAGGCTTATGATAAATCCAAAATAAAAATAGCCGTAATCAACTAATATAAAGAAACTTAAATACACTTCCAGTTATCACATCATTTATCTGACATACGTTCATAGCTGGTGTCAGCTTTTTCATCTTTGTGACAATATAAATATTTCCCCTTGTCATGAAATCTGACAACTGACAAAAACTTTTGTTAAAAAAATACAGCCTAAAATAAATTTTATTAACAAAGAAATCAGATTTACGCTAAAATTTTCCGTCTCAAAAAAACATTTTACAGAGGTATTATGTAACGCATTATTTATTTTTTGTTTTATCAAGTCCAATACAGAAGTCTTTAAACGGTTATCGTTTTCACATAATTTTACAGACAGAACAATAAAAGTATTAATAAATTCTCAATAATATATTAATTTATTGTAAACAAAAAATCACCAATAAATGAACAATAATCACCGTAAAGCACTGATATACATCATAATGTTTTGCTTTGGCACGTGATTTGAAAGTAGTAATATTGCAATTGAAAAATTGATAAAAAAAAGTCAAATAATTAAAAATAATACAAAATGGTAACTTATATCGGTATCGCAACATGTTTAGTAGTGTTCACATCATATTTCATGACAGCAAGAAGAGAAAGAAACTAATTCTAAAATAAAATAAGCCTATAGAATATCTATACTAATTATATTGTTTTATGTTTTTAGGCTGAGAAATCAGTTGCTCTTTTACTCAATGGAGTAAAAGGGCCCAAAAACATAAGCAGAAAGATCTTAGTTTCATAACAAATTTTAATATCCAATGAGTAAAGCCGGACAATAGTCCGGCTTTACTTTTTTAACCAGCTCAAAAACCTTCCGAATCAGTCTAAAAAGTCATAGCTCTGCAAAAATCTAAACAGAAAAAATAAAGTATCCTCCACTTCCCTACATTATATTCCCTATAATATAAATTGTAAAAAAATAACTTCTTTAATCACCCCAACCTATCCCCATTCCCCATATTCCGTCGTCATTCTCAATTCTCCATTTTCAACTTTCAATTTTCAATTTTCAATTCTCAACTCCCAAAATCCTCCCTGGACCACCCCTTTATTCTCACTCAGGATGTTATACTTCATTCAATAAAACTTTATCTTTGTAAAATTAGAATTATTGATCAGTCATTATGAGCCTGTACAACCTTATTATTCAAGACAAAGAACAAGTAAACCTCAGTGAAGTATTTCTTGATAAAAGTAATAGAGATCATCTTACGCAGCTTATCAAGGAATATACGTACCTTAAAGAACTGCAGGAGTACGGTCTTCCGGTGAACAATAAGATTCTCCTTCAGGGAAGTTCAGGTTGTGGGAAAACAATGACTGCTAAAGCTTTAGCTAACGCTTTAGGGAAAAACATTATCATTTTGAATCTGAGTAATATTGTTTCATCACGTATTGGAGAGACTTCGCAGAATATTAAAATGATATTTGACAAAGCGGGCAGAGAAAGAGCTGTGCTTTTCCTGGACGAGCTGGATCAGATCGGAAAGGCCAGAGGCAGTGATGATAAAGATGTAGGCGAAATGAGAAGACTGGTAAACACTTTACTTCAACTTATTGACTATTATCCTGAGAATGCCCTTTTACTTTGTGCCACCAATCATCCTGAAATTATTGATACTGCACTTCTGAGACGTTTTCAGCTAAAGATCAATTACGAAATGCCTTCTGCAGAATTTCTGGATACTTACTATGATCAGCTGCTGAATCAGTTCCCCGAAGAGATGAGAACTATTGAACGCAGATACTCCATTTCTTTCGCAGAAGCCAAAGATCATGCTCTTACAGCTGTTAAAGCAGCTTTAATCAGGAAACTTGAAGCCAGAGAAACCATACAGTCATGAAAGAAGATATCCTTCACAATATTGAAATCATCAGAAACCGGATAACAGCAGTTTGTAAGAAGACCGGAAGAAATCCGGATGAGATCAGATTACTTTTAGCAACAAAAACAGTTTCTGCGGATCGTATCAGAATTGCTTTGGAAAACGGACATATGCTGATTGCTGAAAATAAAGTTCAGGAGCTGAAGGAGAAATATGAAGATTTAAAGGATATTCCTCATGAAAATCATTTTATCGGCCATCTTCAGACCAATAAAATCAAGGATATTCTGAAATATGATGTAACTTGCATTCACTCTCTGGACCGTCTGGATCTGGCGGAGAAGCTGCATCAGAAACTTCTGGCCGGAAACAAAACAATTGAAGTTCTGATTCAGGTCAATACATCCGGTGAAGAAAGTAAATTCGGGGTTCATCCCACTGAAGCTATAGAACTCACCAGAAAAGTGTCTGAATTATCCACCTTAAGAATAAAAGGATTAATGACCATCGGCCTTTTCAGTGCAGAAACAGAAAAAGTACGATCATGTTTTCAAATTTTAAAAAACCTTCAGCAGGAAATTATTCACGAAAATATTCCCAACGTAGAAATGAAAGAACTTTCTATGGGAATGAGCAGTGATCTGGAAACAGCGATTGAAGAAGGTGCGACAATTGTACGTGTAGGAACAGCTGTTTTCGGGCCCAGAATCTATCCGGACAGCTATTATTGGAACGAGGAAAATACAGAAAAGAATAAAGAGTAAAAAATTAATGCTTTCATTTCACTATACATTCAAAACAGAAATAAAAAACGGCAAAACATTCAAAAATGTGACTGATATCGTACAGGACTCATTTACAGAAAGGGATGTGAATACTATAACCATTGAAAACAATGTCATTACAGGAAAAGATAAGTTGTTCAAACTGGACTTTTCCCAAAGATCTCCGCTGGTGATATCTCCAGGTAAAGAATACTTCATCTATGAAGAGGATACAGGGGTTTTAACTTATAAAATAGAAGCCTTTTATTCAATCCTGTTCAATATAGCCTACGCCGGAATACTTTTTTTAATCTTATATAACTTTGTTCATCACTGGATCATTGAACTGGTAATTCCTGTCTTGTTTTTCATTTTTATTACGGCTATTGAGTACTTTCAGTATCAGGCAGTACTCAACAAAATCTCCGGAAAGTTAAATAAAACCAGACTATAAGCCATATTAAAATAACTCCACTTTCAGCCTTCAAATCCGGTACACTTTTTGATCATAAATATTTAACAACCAAACAAATGCATTTATGACAAAAAAATTACTATCGGGCTGTCTGCTAATGACCGTATTATTCTTTTTTTCATGTGAAAAAGAAAACACACAGATGAAAAGTGGAATTTCAATTGAAACCATTTCAATGATAACTGTGCTTATTATGGGAGTCGCAATTTTGATTGCGTACAGCTATAAAAGAAGATAATAAAGACTTTATAACAAATAAAAGAATCACCTTTCAGTTTTTGGGAGGTGATTTTATTTATATTAAAAAATTCTGGTTAAATATGAAGATCTTTTCACAAAAACATTTCAGCCATGGTTTCTCCACTGGCAAAGTATCCTGACGCTGCAGCACAAAAAATAAAAACTAGTAAAACCAGACATGAAAAAGGAGATATAATATCAGAGATCAGCCTCAACGTTTATTTTTTTATAATGCTTCGCTTAAAATCTACACATAGGCAGGTCTTTATGTAATAAAATCTTCTAGTTATCAAGTGTATAATTTTTGCTATTTCATCACAGGCATGAAAAATATTCTAATGAGAAGGCTTAAGACTTCATACTTTTCTTAATCTTACTGTTTCTATTGAAATCAGACTTTTCCACACATAGTAAACTGATTATTTGCTATCTTTCTTTTTTAGAAAACATTAAAATGAAAGTATGAAAGTAATTGGTTTAATCGGAGGAATGTCGTGGGAAAGTTCAGTGTTGTATTATCAGATTCTGAATAGAAAAACACAGGAAATTTTAGGAGGAAATCATTCTTCCGACTGTTTGATGTATTCCGTAGATTTTGGTGAAATTGCGATGCTACAGCATAAAGGTGACTGGGAAACCCTTGAGAAAAAAATGATCACAGCTGCCCAAAGATTGGAACGGGGCGGTGCTGATATGATCCTGATCTGTACCAATACCATGCATAAAATGGCAGAAGCAATCGAGCACCATACAAACATTCCTTTAGTGCATATTGTAGACAGTACAGCAGAAGCTATTCAAAAGAAATCATACACAAAATTGGGAATGCTGGCTACCAAATTTTCAATGGAAGAGGATTTTCTGAAAAATCGGTATCAAACAAAATATGGTATTGAAACTATTGTTCCCGAAGCTGAACAGAGAAACGAAGTGCACCGTATCATATACGAAGAACTTGTACAGGGAATTATTAAAGAAAGTTCCAGACAATACTATCTGAATATTATTGATGATTTAGTCGAAAATGGTGCAGAAGCTATTATTTTGGGCTGCACAGAAATTGAATTGCTGATTAAACCGGAGGATGTAGCGGTAGATATGTTTCCCACCGCAAAACTGCATGCTGAAAAGGCAGTGGAACTGGCTTTGGCTTAATCTAGTTTGAATTCTTTCTCTAATGCAGACTTCTCTTTCACCATAATTTTCTATCTTTACTACTCTATATTTACAATTAAAGCTTTCAAAAAAACAACTAATGAAACAAAAGATACATCAGGGCAGAAACGTTAAAAGATTCAGAGAAATGCTGGGCATTAAGCAGGAAGCTTTAGCGCTGGATTTAGGTGATGACTGGAATCAAAAGAAAGTCTCATTATTGGAACAGAAAGAAACTATCGAAGATCCTTTGCTTCAAAAAATCTCTGAGGTATTAAAAATTCCTGTGGAAGCATTCCAGAATTTTGATGAAGAACAAGCTGTCAACGTTATTGCGAATACTTTTTCTTTAGATAATGGTTCAATATTTAATGCACATAATACTAATCCAGTATTCAATCCCGTAGAAACCATTCTCAAAATACATGAAGAAAAAATTGCTCTTTATGAAAGAATGCTGAAAGAAAAGGATGATATGATGTCCAGACTTGAAGAACTTATTAAAAGGAAATAATAGATTGTTGTGCTTTGCCAGCAATAACAAGTCCCGAAAAGAATAAAAACAAAAATCCCTTTCATTACTGAAAGGGATTTGTTATATCTAAAAAACTCAGATTACATATAAGCTTCAATTGGCTCACAAGTACATACTAGGTTTCTGTCTCCGTAAGCATCATCTACTCTTGATACAGAAGCGAAGAATTTGTGGTCTCTTACCCACTCTAATGGATAAGCGGCCTTTTCTCTGCTGTACGGTTTATCCCAAGAATCAGAGATTACCAACTGCTCTGTATGAGGAGCATTTTTCAATACGTTATTAGCCTGATCAGCTTCTCCGTTAGCAATCTCATCAATTTCAGATTTAATGGAAATTAATGCTTCTGCAAAGCGGTCGATTTCAGATTTGCTTTCAGATTCTGTAGGCTCAATCATCAATGTACCTGCAACCGGGAAAGAAACCGTAGGAGCATGGAATCCATAATCCATCAATCTCTTCGCTACATCAGCCACTTCAATTCCTAAAGATTTGAACTGACGGAAGTCTACGATACATTCGTGAGCCACTCTTCCGTTTTCATTTGAATATAAAATCGGGAAGTGTTCTGCTAAGATTTCCTTAAGGTAGTTGGCATTCATGATCGCGTGTCCTGTAGCTTTTTTCAGACCGTCAGTTCCTAACATTTTAATATATGAATAAGAAATGTTAAGGATAAGACCTGAACCGTAAGGTGCTGCAGAGATACCATCAATCGCATCCTTAGATCCGATTCTGATATTCGCATTGGAAGGAAGGAATGGCACCAGGTGCTTGGCAACACAAATTGGGCCTACTCCAGGACCTCCACCTCCATGAGGAATTGCGAAAGTTTTGTGAAGGTTAAGGTGACAAACGTCTGCTCCGATGTTTCCGGGACTTGTGAATCCTACCTGAGCGTTCATGTTCGCACCATCCATATATACCTGCCCTCCGTGCTCGTGGATAAGATTTGTGATCTCTTTAATGTTAGCATCAAAGAATCCGTAAGTAGAAGGGTAAGTGATCATTACAGCTGATAAGTTTGCTGAATGCTGTTCTGTTTTAGCTTTAAGATCTTCGAAGTCGATTTCACCGTTTTCAAGGTTTTTTACAACTACGATTTTCATTCCTGCCATTGCTGCAGAAGCCGGGTTTGTTCCGTGTGCAGACTGAGGAATCAATACTACATTTCTGTGGTGGTCACCTCTTGAAATGTGATATTGTCTGATTACCATTAGCCCTGCATATTCTCCCTGAGCTCCTGAGTTCGGCTGCAATGAAGTACCTGCGAAACCAGTGATTTCAGCAAGATCTTTCTCAAGCTCTGCAATCATCTTCTGGTAACCTCCAGCCTGATCTACCGGTACAAACGGGTGTACACTACCCCAGTCTGCCCATGAAAGCGGAAGCATCTGAGTTGCTGCGTTCAGCTTCATCGTACAAGATCCTAAAGAGATCATGGAATGCGTCAATGATAAATCTTTTCTCTCAAGACGTTTGATGTAACGCATCAATTCCGTTTCCGTATGGTATTTGTTGAATACTGATTCCGTAAGAATTTCATCTTTTCTAAGATTCTCTTCAGGAATGCTGTATCCTTCTTTTATTTCTAATTTGAAAGTTTGCTTATCTTTGAACTGAGCGAAAGAAGCCATCAGATAATTTAATTTCTCCAATGTTGTGCTTTCATTGATCGCAATACTTACAACACCATCTGTAAAGTAGTTAAGATTGATTCTGTGATCCTGCATCATTCTCATCAGTCTTCCTTTCTCATCTTCACTCATCGTGATTTTTACAGTATCGAAGATCGGCTCTTCCACCGTCTGGTATCCTAAAGCTTTAAGACCGCCATTCAAAGCATTGGCTTTAAAGTGAATCTGATCAGCAATATAATTTAATCCTTTTGGACCGTGGTAAACAGCATACATACCAGCCATTACTGCCAAGAGAACCTGCGCAGTACAGATGTTCGAAGTAGCTCTTTCTCTTTTGATGTGCTGCTCTCTAGTCTGTAAAGCCATTCTCAGTGCACGTTTTCCGTACATATCCTGAGAAACCCCGATGATTCTTCCAGGGATATCTCTCTTGTAATCTTCTCTGCAAGCAAAGAATGCTGCGTGAGGACCACCATATCCTAATGGAATACCAAATCTCTGAGAAGTTCCCACAGCACAGTCAGCCCCCATAGAAGCAGGAGACTTCAGCTTCACCAATGCCATTGGATCACAAGCTACCGCTACCTGAAGATCAAGTTTTTTGTATTCTACGATATCTTCCGTGTAATCCAGAACGATTCCGTTTTTCCCCGGATACTGAAGTAAAACTCCATAGTAAGAAGCATCTAATGAATGAGTTTTGTGATCTCCCACTACCACTTCGATTCCCAATCCTTCAGCTTTGGTTTTTAATACAGAAACGGTTTGAGGTAATACAAGGTCAGAAATAAAGAATTTATTAGCATCTGCTTTTTTCTGATCCTTTGTTCTGTTGTTAAAGAACATATGCATAGCTTCAGCAGCCGCAGTAGACTCGTCCAACAGAGATGCATTAGCCAATGCAAAACCTGTAAGGTCACATACTACAGTCTGGAAATTAAGAAGCGCCTCAAGCCTGCCCTGTGCAATCTCCGCCTGGTAAGGCGTATATGCAGTATACCAGCTTGGATTTTCAAAAATATTTCTTTGAATTGCTGAAGGCAAAAGTGTATTATGGTATCCAAAACCGATATAACTTGTATAATCTGTATTTTTTGATGCCAGATCTTTTGAGTGATTCAACATTTCGTACTCCGAAAGCGGTGCCGAGATCTCAAGATCTTTTTCTAAGCGGATAGAAGAAGGAATGGTCTGAGAAATTAACTCTTCAATACTAGAAACGCCAAGTTTTTCCAACATCGCCTGTTTATCGGCTTCATTAAGGGAAATGTGACGGCTCACAAACTGTTCTGTATTCATTTTTATTTATTAGATTTTGTTTGTAAAAAGATGGGTAAAATTACAATTTTTTACACGATTGTACAAGAGCATAAGAGGGATGATAATTCACAAAATGACTCCCCTGTTTTATTAGGATAATTTTTTAGCAAGCTTTGCATAGTTTTATTTTATTTTAAACAGATATCACCCTAATTCCGCTAATAATATTCAACAACACAGTCAATTTATCAAAAATAAAACAATGCCTTACAAGTGAAAAATGGAAGGAAATTATGAATATGCTTATCATAATGATCAAAATAAAGAGGTGAAAGCGATAAAATATAACAAACCTTAACAGATAAAACTTTATCTCAGATTATGAGGATTGAAGACTGGTTTTCTTGCGAATTCCGATACAATTGGCAGCTTTTGAAAGAGGCTGTTTTTGCTATTGATCAGGTTTAAAGAATTTTATGAAATTTTATTAATTATATTTATTCTAAATTAATATATTTGCATCATGAATATGATTGTCCCATTTAAAGTACCGCCTTTGGCCCCTTACACATTCGGTAACGAAGAGATGTTGTGTGAAAAGAAATCATGCTGCAAAAAATTCAAGAAAGGGAAAAGATGTAAAAAATGCCCGGGAAGAAAGAAAATGGCATAAGTTAACTGAAATTTCTGATCAGCATATATATAGCAATTGCCAATATAATGATCCCCCAAATCAGCATTATAATTTTAGGCTGACCAGTCCTGTTTATTCTTGTTACAGGCTGAGGTTTAAACATTTCTTCTGCTGAGTTTTTGAATTTCTCTGTGTTATTTTCAAAAACTTCTGTTATTGTAATGCCCTGAACAGCCGTTTTATTCAGAAGCGAGTTGGTAGCATGAAGCAAAAGCTGGAATTTACCATCTTTAAATTCTGTAATTTTAAAAATCCTTTCTCCGTAAGGCTTTTCCAGCCCGAAAGGCAGCACTTTTACCACATCAGCATTATTGGTCTGCCAGCTGATGATAATCTCCTCTCCTTTTTTTGCATGAATCTTATTCGCCGCAAAAGTTTTTATGGCAGGCGGAATAGTATACCTGAAACTTTTCTGCTGACTTTCTAAATTCTGATCATAGGCATGCCTTCTGCCCGGATCACTCAATGTTTCATAAGCTTCCAGAATCTCACGGAAACGGTCTGCAAAAAAGTCATCGTTGTCATTTTTATCCGGATGGTATTTTAAAGACAGCTTTCGATAAGCTTTTTTGATGTCTTCTTCTGAAGCATCCTGGGATATACCGAGAAAATAGTAGTAATCTTTCATTAATCAATACAAAAATAAGAATTTATTTTTCTTTGTGTTTGGTGTTTAGGGTAATTTTTTTTGGCGGAAATAGATTAAAAAACCATTGTATATCAAAGATTATCTTCTTTAGTCTAAAGGTTGGGAAACACAAAGACACTAAGTTTTTTTTCTTTTTGTATGATTTAAGGCGCAAGAAAATCAATGATTTTCAGCTATTATGATTCTAACTAAAAAATACTTTTAAAGATGATCATTAATGTATCGTAGAAAAAAATTCTTTCCTTTGAAAAACGTCCTGTGATATAATATCTTGCGTCTTTAGGATGCTCCAGCAAAAAATACACAAGTTGGAAACTCGCAAAGACGCAAAGTTTTTATCATTCTAACGAAAATGCAGTGTAGTGGGAAATATCAACTTTATATAAGAAAAAATAGGAGAGCTTATTTCCGGTAGATCCAATCTTTAGCCGGAACAATCCAGTCATTAAGTGTTTTAAAAAGAAAACCATGATTTAATCCTGTATTCAGTTCTATTTCTTTAAAATATTTAATTCCGGACCTGATAAAACGCTGCTCCTGTGAGAGCTGTACATGCCCATCATCTGATTTTTCAGTAATAGAAAGTATCTTCCCATACAGTCTGAAATTCTTATCTTTTTCTAAAGAATCATTTTCAAAACTGGAACCAATAAATACAAATTTTAACTGCTGATTTTTTTCGTAGTAAGAAACGTACTGTGCGATATACCCTCCCTGAGAAGTCCCTATAATACTGATATGATCCGCAGAAATTCCTTTTTTCATAAGACTATCTATCTGCTTTTTCACCTTCAGTGCATAGGCTGAGGGATCCGTACCCGCCTTTCTCTTTTCTGAAATAACTATAGTATTCCCTTTTTTCAGTTCCAAAAGTATAGGTTCATATTCTGCCACTCCATATTTGGGATGTGCTTCTTCCAGTGAATGATCTTCAAGGAATTTATTATGTAAAAAGAAAATATATTGTTTCTCCTCTTCTTTAGGTTTCTGCCCAAAAACTGTTACACAAGAAAAAAGCAGAATTGCTGAAATAGAGATTTTTTTAAATTCCATAATACTTCACAATCTATAATAAAAAAACAAAGTTAGTACTTAAATACATTTTATATGAAGAGTATGGTCTAATTTACTTTATAAAAAGACTCCGGCTCGGGAAGCAAAGCTTCCCGAGCCGGAGTTTAACAATTTCAATTTAGTTTTTTACTTCTTATGCTTCGCAGTTATTCTCTTTTCTGCAGCATTTTGAATGGAATTCTTTTTTGAATTTCCCTTTCAGTTCCTGATAATCCTCATCATTCATTTCTCTGATCTTATCTGCAAGCCCGAAAGGCGATTTTTCTTTGATTCCGTATTCATCAAAAATTCCTCTGATAAATCTTTTTCTCTCGATAGCTTTTTTAGCAATCAATGCTACCCCTACAACGGCTAATGCTCCAAGAGCTCCTTTTAATGTTGAATTTTTCATTTTTTCAAAATTTTAAATTTTACTACTTCTTATTTTTTATATAGACGAATGAATCTTAATTTTACTTTACTACTTCTTTAAAGTTTTCAAATTATTCGTTATTTCTGTTGAAGAATCCTCCTGAACATTTATTTCTCCATACTTCCTTAAATTTTTCTCTTTCTTCAGGCGACCAGCTTTCCATTTTCTGTCTCATTTTTCTTTCCTTAAAATCTTTCATTCCTTTGCCAAAATGAAAACCTCCAAAAAGAATTTTACTCAAGATCAGAATTCCCATTGCCTGCCAGAATGTAATGGTCTTCGCTCCTAAAATCTCAGGAAGCAGACAATTCCAAAGCAACATTACAATCCATGTAACGGCTACAAAAATTAACGGTGGACATAACAATAAAAAAATCCAGCCCTTTTTGTGTTTATAATTCATAATTTCTTTTTACTAACTTTTTAAATCTTCGTATAATTCTCTCAATCTGTTTCTTAAATGCTTCACAGCATAATTTTTCCGGCTAATGATAGTTTTGATGTTTTCTCCCTGTTCATCGGCTATTTCCTGGAGCGTCCTGTCGTTCAGTTCATTTTCCATATACACCAGCCTTTGTTTTTCGGGGAGTTCATCAAGAGCTTCAAACAGCTTTTTCCAGATCTCATCCTGAAACATCTTTACTTCAGGACCTGCGCTTTCATCCATAAGCAAGATATCTTTGATGGAAAACTCTCCATCATCATCTTCGTAGACAAAATCTTCCAGATTTTCTGTTTTCTTTTTTCGGTAGCGGTCTGTGATTTTATTAGCTGTCACTCTGTAAAGCCACCCCCCTACATTTACAATCTCAGAGAGATTGGTAATGCTGCTGAACTGATACCACACTTCCTGCAGAATATCTTCTGCATCTTCTGCATTTTTCACTTTAGGACGAATATAGGACATCAGCTTCCCTCCGTAGCTGGAAACGGTCTGTGAGATGATGCTTTCTTTCTCTTTCTGTGGCATTGTTATTTTTTCGACAACCTCCATATTGATATGACGATTATCCATTGGGGTTTACTTTAATAAATTTAAAATATTTTTCTCAAAATTCAATTTTTCTTTTATTCAGTGAGCTTCTGTTTCATATAATAAATTGCTTATTCTGCTTTATTTACTGTTTTCAGGGACCTATTTCCCGCTATACGCTCATACTCATCGCCCTATGGCCCTCCAACCATTACTGCCGGGTAACCGCTGCTATCGGGGATAAAATTTATTACCGATATCCAGTGCCTCAGCTGTGATAAAAAGAATCGGAAGACATAATGCCTTCCGATTCTATTACGATAAAATTTATGTTTTATTTATTAAAATTTTCTGCAAAAAATCCTAACATCGATTTATACAGTTCAATTCTGTTCGGCTCTTTCCCGAATCCGTGCCCTTCATCATATTTTACCATATAAGGTACTTCAAATCCTTTAGCACGCATTGCTTTTACAATCTGATCAGATTCATTGATATTTACTCTCGGGTCATTGGCTCCCTGCACTACAAATAATGGTTTTTTAATTTTGGCAATCTGAAAAACCGGGGAAACTTCTTTAGCAATTTTTGCTTCTTCGGGATTATCAAGGTCATACCAGATCTGTTTTACCATTTCTTTATAAGGCTTCCAGTATTCCGGGAAAGAATCAAAGAATGTAAAGATATTCGACACTCCTACATAATCTACTCCGCATGCATATAAATCCGGTGTTTTGATCAATCCCATTAAGGTTGCATATCCACCATGACTTCCTCCGTAAATTGCTATTCTATCTTTATCAATCCATCCCTGACTAATGGCATATTTCACTCCATCTTCCACATCATCCATCGCTTTTCTTCCGATCTGCTTATATCCGGCTTTCTGAAATTCCTTTCCATATCCTCCTGAAATCCTGAAGTTGATCTGAAGCGTGGCATACCCTCTGCTGGCAAACAACTGTGTTTCAGGATTGAACCCCCAGCTGTCCCTTACCCCCTGCGGGCCGCCATGAGGATTAACAACTAAAGGAACTTTTTTACCTTCTAAAGCAGCTTTTGGCAGTGTAATATATCCACGGACTATCAAGCCATCTCTGCTTTTGAATTCAATCGGTCTCATTTCAGCCATATCTTCTTCTTTAAGCTGCGGCATAAGATTGTAAAGAAGCTTCAGTTCTTTCGAGTTGGTATCATATTCATAATAAGCACCATATAATTTATCACTGGTAACTATTACCAGAAGTTTATCATTATTATCGTCAGACGAAACTACAGAAAACTCTTTATCTTTAAATTGCGATTTTAATTTATCATCAATTTCTTTATAGAATTTACTTACCGGAACAGTTTCTCCTTTTACCCCCTCATAACTGATATAATCCAGTTCATAGTTTCTGTTTTTACCCGCAACACTTACAGAACTGACATCATATACCGGGTTGGAATAAACTTCTCTGATCACTGAATTTTTCTTCAGATCATACAAAACAATTCTCGTTTTGTCACTGTCTAAATTTGTTATCACATATGCTTCGTCTTTATTTTTAGAATTATCATTGAATCTGATAATACTAAATGTATCTGACCAGTCTGTCGATTTAAGAAGATTAAATTTCCCGGTCTGCAGATCTTTATAATAGGTTTTTGAGGTTAACCCATTTTCAAGGACAATATACCCTCTCAGGTTTCCGTCTTTATCAAAAATATAATCATCAATAGGACTGTTGACATCTTTATTTTCGTAAAGCTGGGTAATCTCACCTGTTACAAAATTGATTTTATAAGGTTCAAAAATCTGCTTATTGTTTTTGTTCATGGTAACCACAACAAAATCTGTATCTTTTATAGGTCTTATGGTCCCTAAGGTAATGCCTTCAAACGGGGTTAAGTCCTTAAGGTTGCTTCCGTCAGCACCAGCTGCATAAAGGTGGATATTCTCATTACCTCCTTTATCCTGGGTATAAAAAAGACGCTTTTTATTGAGCCATCCGTAGCTCTTGATCAGATCGTCTTTTTCAACAATTGCTTTGGTGATTTTTCCTGTTCCCAGATCTTTGACGTAGACATGATTTTTGCTGTCCTTATCTTTTTCTTTGTAGGAAAGATATTTTCCATCCGGAGATAATTTAAATCCGGAAGCCTTAGGTCTAGCAAAGTAATCTTCAACTTTATATTTGAAGTTTCCTTTATCATAAGAAATAAGTTTCTCAATACTCGCTTTAGTAGAAGGTAAAGTTGGATCTCCGGGTAATTTGGTGGTTGAACTTTGTGCGTTAATCATAATAGCTGGCAATACTATGCAAATTGTGCCTAGAATTTTGTGATTTAGATTCATGATTAATGTTTTTAAAGGTTAAGAAAGCAAAAATATTTAATTTTTAAATCAATAAAAAGTAAATACTTTTATACAATAAGACGCTCCAACCGTATAAAATGTTACAGTATTAATCTAAAAAACATTTCGAATATGTAAAAAAGACAGCCAATAAACTGTCTTTTTATTTTAGTTCAGATAAATACCGAAATACCAGGTCCACGCAATTAAAATAATCTGCATAGGAATTCTTTGGTTATAAAGGTATTTCATCCCCGGGCCGGTATAATCAGCTTTGAAAATATTAATCCTTTTTTGAGAAGAATGAATGTTGGCTATAAAAACCAATACATAAAAAATGATCAGTAAAATTGCGGTCAGTTCACGAAGTGACGGAATCATCAATCCTACTCCCGCAGCAATTTCTATAATACCCGTAAAGTACACCCAAAATATTTTAGCAGGAATAAAATCCGGAATCATCATTGCCATCCCTTTCTGAAATCTGAAATGTGACAGACCTGTAAAGATGATGAATACAGCCATTCCAAGATTTCCGGAAAATAAGAAATCCGGTTTCCCATGAATTAGAAAAGTCCCTAGCAAAGCCAGTATAAATGTGGCGAAAATAATTACTAATAGTTTCATAGTTGTAAAGTTGCAGGAATTAGAAAATATATTCTTCTATAATGTATCCTTACTTATTTATACTGAAGTCAAATTGACTCCTTCTGCCAGGCTCTTCACCACCATCAGCCCTTTCGTAAAACCTGTATTCATATGATCTTCCCATTCTTTTTCTGTCTGGATTTCTGTATGAAGTTTTGTCTTTCCGTCAAAATCAATCAAAAAATATTTTTCAGAATACCCGCTCCATTCCATCACCTCTTTACTCTGGGTATCTTCTGTACCATCCTTTATCAATCCTAAATGTTTAAAAACAATTTGATTCGGCTCATCCAGACTGTCAATAGTGGAAACTAACCCCTCTCCTTTATGATTGAGGAAATAGGTAGTTCCTCCTACTTTCCAGTCGGATTTCATGATTGAACCTGTTCCAAAATACTGAGTCCATTGGCTATATGTTTCCGGGCTCCAGAGAATGTCCCATACTTTTTGCAGGGGAGCATCAATAACTGTTTCATATGACAGGGTTTCCATATTTTTAGATTTTTGAGATTACGGGTTGGTGCGTTTTATATCACTTTAGTTTAAAGCTGATTTTCACAAAGGTGCTTAATGATCATCAATGCTTTTGGATACTTTTCTTCAAAAAAATCTTTAAATTCTTCTGAAGACATAATTTTCACTTTCAACAGGGTTCCTTCTTCGTTTTCTTCAAGAAAAAAGGTTTCGGTAGCATCACCCCAATTCTGAGGAACTTCAATCCCTTCATAAATTTCACCCAGATGGAGAAATTTAATCTCTTCATTTGCAATCACTTTTTCGACCCTGCTGTACATTCCGTTCTGTTTGGTGTCAAGAAACTTAATGATATTATTTTCTTCAAGACTTCCTTCATAAAAAGATCCTTCCGAAAAAGCGGTTGTCCATTGTCTATAGGTAATATCTCCCCAAAGAACACTCCATACTTTTTCTGGTTCTGCATTGATCTCAATTTCGTATGATAATTCTTCCATATTATTTAAATTTTTATTGTAAACAAGTGATTTAAGATATCACACCAACTATCAGACCAAGAATGAATTCTTAATTTCTATCCGTCCACAAAATCACCGTCACTGAGTGAATGAATTTTCCTGTAATAGAGGCAGTTTCTTCAAAAGCGGATCTTTTTTCTCTAAACCCTAATAAAAGGAAGTAATTTAAGAATTATAAGCATCTTCAAGATCCTGAATAATGATTTTCTGCATTTTCATCATCGCCTGCACTACTTTATATGCTTTTTCCTGATTGGAATCATTCATTAGCTGAATCAATCTTTTAGGAACAATCTGCCAGCTAAAACCATATTTATCTTTCAGCCAGCCGCACATGCTTTCTCTTCCGCCATCTGAGGTAAGGGCATTCCAGTAGTTGTCTGTCTGCTGCTGATCATCCGTCATTACCACCATTGAAATTCCTTCATTGAAATCGAATGAATGGTCATAAGAATTATCCATACAGAATAAACTGTAATGATCGATTACAAAATGAGCATGCTGAACATTTTCGGCAGGTTCCTGAGTATCATGACCTTCACTTCCTTCACCATATTTTAATATATTTCCAATGCTTGAGTTCAGGAAGGTCTTAGTATAAAGCTTCATAGCTTCTTTGGCTTTACCATTATTATCATGAATAAACATCATTGTAGGAACAATTTTCTGTTCACCGGCTTTATCGCCTAAAAATAACTGCCAAGAAACTCCATATTTATCCTGAATCCATCCATATTTTTTACTCCATGAATAGGAACCCAGCTCCATCAGAGGCATTCCTCCATCTGACAGCTGGTTCCAGTATTTTTGAACCTCATCTTCGGTTTCACAGATGACCATCAAAGAAACGGATGCATTTTTTCTAAACTGCGGGCCTCCATTCAGTAACATTATTCGTTGACCGAAAAGATCAAAATTCATCACAACAGGAGTATCTGCTGTAATCTCGCCTCCAAAAATTTTACAATAAAATTCTGCAGACTCTTTCGCGTCTCCATCATACCAGAGACATGGAAAAATATCGTTGTTCATAACTTTTAATTTTAATATTGAAAATGTAGTCCGTTTGTTTTCTAACACCTACTTTGCGGGATCAATAATACGCAATCATCTATAAAATTATTGAGAAATTTTCTTTTTTATTTTTAAGAATGGGATGGCATATTCCGTTTTATTTTCTTCTGAATTATATGCTTTGAAGCGGGTACTTTTTTCGTTGATTGATCTTAGCTATTTCGTAGAACATATAGCAAAGAAAAGACCTTGCCTTTGCCTTCAGAGAGGTATTTCTCAACTTTGACTGCAATGACATTACCAATTTTCCTGTTTTTCTATGCCTTTATGTTTCTTTAAAAAAACACTGGTGTTCTCTCATATAATCTTTTAGCTTCACCAATGTATTTTTTCCGAAACCATGAAGCTGCATAATTTCCTTTTCAGAATAATCCGACAGCTTTTCCAAAGAGTCTATTTTTTCCTTTTCCAGGGCTTTTCTGGCCGAAATGGCAATCACTCCCTGAAGGAAACCATCCTGAGGGTCATAGTTCACCGCAGCAATGGAATGTAAGCTCTTTGACATGATTACTAGATTGATCATGACTACAAAAAATATTTTTAGTGATTCTCAACATACTTATGGAAATTATTGAGGATGGCATACCAGCCTTCTCTCTGCATTTCCACAGAATTCTGCTTTTCCGGATCGAAAATTTCTATAATCTTTGTTGTATTCTCATCTATTGTCTCAAAGATTACCTCCACTTTTCGTCCATCTTCCAAATGGTATTTTATTATTTCATAGGGAACAACTACATCGTATATCCCTTCAAAATCCAATGCAAAGCTTTTATCTTTAGCCTCCATTCTGTTTTTAAATTTCCCTCCCACTTTAAGGTCATTTTCAGAACTAGGACAATGCCAGCTTTCGTGGGCAAAATTCCATTTTGTAATATGCTTGGGCTCATTGAAATAATTCCACACCTTTTCTACCGGTGCCAGAATTGTGATGTCTATTGTAATTGGATCCATAGTTCTGTATTTTGATGATTAGACAAAAGAGCTGTCCGAAACGGACACCTCTTCTAATAATTTAGCTAAAGATAGGATTATTTTGTGTATTCTGCATTATAGTTCACCATCCAATGAACACCATATTTATCCTGAAAACTTCCGAAATAATCTCCCCAAAACTGATCTTCAATTGGCATTTCTATATTTCCGCCCTCAGACAGCCCTTTGAAAATTCTGTCTGCTTCGTCTCTTGAATCGGGAAAAACAGAAACATAGTTATTATTCCCAACTGTCAGAGTCTGTCCAAATCCCGGAACAATATCTGAAGCCATTAAAAGATCGTTTCCGACAGGCAATGCGATATGCATCACTCTGTTTTTTTCTTCATCCGAAAGGTTCTCTGTGCCCGGAGCATTTCCCATTTTGTGAATACCTCCTACAAAGTCACCTCCAAAAATAGATTTGTAAAAATGGAATGCCTCTTCTGCTGTTCCATTGAAATTTAAATACGGATTTAATTTAGCCATGATTTTTAATTTTAAATGTTATATTTTTTATAAGATCCGGATTGAATTAATCATTAAAAGCAGTACCAAAGGGATAAGAGAAGCAGGAATACATTGATTTTAAAATTTATGGTCAACATACTTTCATCTGATATTACTTACCTTCTTCGGAAATTTAATGAGTTAAAAATTTTTCCACTTCGTTAACTGTAAAATCAATTAAGTCTTCATTGATACTACCATCAAAGTCAGCCATCATATAAGCGCCATGTGTTCCAGGAAGTATCATCAGCTGAGAACCTTTCACCAAACGCCACATCGCAGCTGTATGCTCGGGTTTCATCACATCTTTATCACCGCTGATGAATAGTGCAGGTGATTGTATAGAAGCCAGTATTTCATCATCCCAATCCTGAAAAGTCTGCATTCTCCGGCAATCTTTATCAAAAAGATTTTCCAGCTTTGAAAAGTCCGGATTGAGATTTAAAAAGTTAATTTTTAACGGTTCCGGCATCGAATCAAAAGCTGCATCCTGCATTCTTTCAAAAAAGCCTTCTATCATACCGTTTTTTTTATAAAAAGCGGAGGCTACAACCAACTTTTCTACCAGTTTAGGATAACGGTGAACTATCTGCATTGCTGTATTCCCTCCATTACTAAACCCCCAAAATGAGGCTTTATGAATATTTATTTCTGCCAAAAGTGCAGCAACATCATCGGCATCCTGTTCAAATGTTTCAGGAATATCGCGGTGTTCACTCCTTCCATGATTTTGAAGGTCTATACCGATTAGCTGAAATTTATTTTCAAGCCTTGCGATGACTTCCTGAAAATCATATGTTATAGAAGAACCCCCACCATGAATAAGAACCAGCGGGCTTCCGGATCCATAAATCTCATAATACAGCTGGATTCCGTTGATTTTTTTGTATCCTTTTTCTACCGGAATCATGAGTTAATATTTAAGATTTTCATCCACTTCATATTTCATTCCGGGATAATTTAATATTCTGCGCATGAGGCCAATCTGCCCGCATAGATAATCCTCACGCCCAATGCACATTCCTGCAAAATTGAGCTTTGTTTCTTTGACAAAGGGAATATTCATCCCTATTTCAAAGATTTCTTCCAGTTCTTCATCCGATACTTCCAGTTGTTTCTGGTATACTTTAGCCGAAATGTCATGAAAGTTTTTCTTAAGGTCAGCTAAAGTTGGGTATTTTATACTTTCATCTAATGATTTTCCCTGAAAGAACAGATCATTATACGGGTCCTGCTCCTGCAGACCCAACACCCAGCCAAGCCCATATCGCACATTGACAAAGTTTCCTGCCATCCATACAATATGATTGGTTTTATTTTCAATTCTTTTCAATGCATCTTCTTCCGAAATGCCATCCAAAACATTTATAAAGTTCTGACTGTGCATTCTGTAAGCCGGAATAATGACTTCCATTTTTTTTGATATTGGAGTGTTCATTTTGTTGTTCTTTTATGGATTATTTTTTTGTAGAAAAGGCAATATGTCCTTTTTTCAATTTTATTTTATAGCCCCGGGTTTCCCAAGGAGCCTCCGTAGATAGCCTAATTGCCCGCTATGGTAAATCTCGTGCAGACTCAGGTTGGAGATATCTTTGATCCATTCAGTATTCAAACTTTCAAGAATTTCAAGTTTTGCTTCCAGTTTATCCTGGCTTTGTCTGAAATATGATTTTAATTCTTCAAAACTTACAAATTCTTCTTTTCGGTTCAAAGGTATTTCGCCTCTGTTATAGCATGAAAATTGAGCACTATCCCAAACTGCCTCTTCGCCCAAAATATTAAGGAAAGCATTTCGGATATAAATAAGGTGTCCGAAAATCCAATTCATACAATTGGCTTCTCCATTAGGAAAAATCATTGATTCTTCATCGCTTACTCCATCTATATTCATGGAAACGACTTTGTAAGTACCTGCCACCTGATTTTTCAAGAATTCTATATCGTTTGATTTTGTTTTCATAGGATAAAATGTGATAGATTTGACGGTAATATTTATTCTGAAGGCATTTGGGAGTCATCACCGTACATCACTTCCCACTGATGTCCATCGACGTCTGCAAAACTACTTTGATACATCCATCCGTAATCCACTGGCTCTCCGTATTTTGAACCTCCGTTTTCAATAGCTGTTTTTACCATATGATCTACTTCATCACGGCTACTAACACTGATGGCAAGAAGCACCTGCGTAGTATCACCTTTAGCAAAAGGTCTATTGGTAAAAGTCTGGAAAAAATCTTCTTTCAGAAACATCCCGTAAATATGATTTTCTTTCATAATTACACTTACCGCTTTATCATTTGAAAATTTTTCATTGACAGAAAAGCCAAGCTTTGTCCAGAATGTTCTGGTTTTTTGTACATCTTTTACAGGTAAGTTGATATAAATTTCGTTGATGTTCATTTTGTAATTTTTAGTGTTAAGTTTTCAATCAAACGTTTCTGGATTATTCTGAAGGCATTTGAGACAGATCGGCAAATGTCATATTCCAGCCATGTCCATCAAGGTCCCAGAAGGAGTTTTGATACATCCATCCGTAATCCTGTGGTTCTTCATGCTGGTAAGCTCCATTTTCAACCGCTGTATTCACTACTTGATCAACCTCCTCACGGCTGTTGAGTCCTGCTGCTACAATAACCTGACTTGTATTTTCTTTTGCTACAGGTTTATTGGTAAAGGTCTTGAAATACTCTTCCTGCAAAAACATGACATAGATGATGTCATTCAGTACCACACAGATTGCTTTTTCATCTGAAAACTGTTCATTGATTTCAAAACCAAGTTTGGTCCAGAATTCTTTTGTTCTCTGCACATCTTTTACCGGAAGGTTGACGTAAATTTGATTGACTTTCATTTTGTAATTTTTAGTGTTAAACTTTTATTCAAAATTACCAAGGCAGGATGAAAATCAACTTGTCATAAGGCAAGATTTAATTTTTCTTGGGATGGGAAACCAGTTCTTTACGAATCCTGCTCAAAGAAGTATCTGTAACTCCCAGATAAGAAGCAATCTGCTTTAAGGGAGCAAACTGGATTACTTTAGATTTCTGCTCAAGCAGATTAAGATATCTTTTGGTGGCAGAAAGGGTAAACATCTCTACAGAACGCTGTTTATAGTCGAAAAGTTCCTTAGACATCCAGGACCTTCCCCATTCTCTGAGGTTGGGGATTTTATGGAATAATTCCTGAAAGGTATCATAATCCAGCTTCCAGCATTCACAGTCTGTAATGCAGACTATATTTTCCTGAGAGGGAATTCTCTGAAACATGGATAAAACTTCAATAATCACTTCATTTTCCACGAAAAAATGAGTGGTTACCTCATTGCCGTTAAAGTCATTAACAAATGAGCGGGCCAGGCCGCTGTCCAGAATATAGTATTCATTGGCTGTTTTTCCTTCTTCCAGAATAAATTCGCCTTTTTGGAATGATGTTTTCTCATGGGCTTTGAATATCTCATCAAGCTCTTCATGTAGAAAAAAAGGGAAATCATAGCATATTTCTAAGGCTCTATTGGTCATTGGTGTCATTTTTTTAAGTCTTTAAAAATAAAATTTTTAATTGAATTAAAGACAACAAATATTAAACATACTAATTTCAACACCTGAAAAACACCACATATAATATTGGAATAAAAGATATTTCATAATATCTAAAACTTAAACAACAATCCAAAAACAGGTCTGAATATGATAAATTTCCCCCATCAAATCTACAATTCTGCCACTCCTCCGAAGTAAGAATACATTTTGGGTAAAACTATCAATTTTTATAATCAGAAGACAAAGTATTTGACCTCTTTAAAATAGGGATAGCTGAATAGATTTGGGAGGATTAGGTTTCCGGGCATCTCCAAACACAGTTTTACCTCCAAAACGCCAAGAATTTTGCCTTTCTTCTTCAATGATATCCTGTATATCAAAATCAGGAGTAAAGTCTTGCTCAGCCTTTGCTACGATTTGATGAAGCTTGTTCAGTGAATTCAGTTTGTCAGAATTTCCAAGTTTTGATTTTTCAATTCCTTTTCTAAGAATACTGATGCTCTCATCATAGGTATGGGTAGGCACAGGAAAAGGATGACCATCTTTACCTCCATGGGCGAAGGAAAATCTGGCAGGGTCTGCAAACCTTGAAGGTGCCCCGTGAATAATTTCACTCACTAAAGCTAAAGACTGCATTGTTCTTGGCCCTACTCCTTCCAGCATCAGCAGATCTTCAAAATTCTGCGGCTGTTGCTCTCTGGTAACATATAAAAGCGCTCCCAACCGTTTCAAATCAACATCAGACGCCTGTACATCATGATGGGCAGGCAGAATCAATCTAGAAAAATCTCTCATCACCTCTACAGAATCGGTATGGGAAATATCTAAAATTCCTTTTCTGTTTCCTGAAGCTTCGGCATCGGTAAGATTAAGTATTTTACCTCTTGAAATTCCATTAATTCCAGTATGAGGTTCTTCTACAAAGGACGTTATATTTTCAGAATGCCAGTGGTAACGCCTTGCTGTTCCGTCTGACTCATGCATACCCTGCTGAATAACACTCCAGTTACCATTATCTGAAAGAATAAAGTTATGAAGGTATAACTGATAGCCATCCTGAATGGCTGTATTATCTACTTTAGCAGAAAGTTTACTAGCTCTTACCAATTCTGTCCCGTTTAAGCCGGTCTGATCTGCAATTCTAATGAGTTCTGAGGGTGTTTCTCTGGAGAGTTTGCCTTTTCCGCCACAAATATAAAGCCCCAGGGAAGCTGAATTAGGATTAATAGAACGCTTCAAAGCCCCCATCACAGAAGTGGTAATTCCTGAAGAATGCCAGTCCATACCCATTACCGCTCCAAAGCTCTGAAACCAAAATGGATCAGCCAAACGGCGCAGCACCTCATCTTTATCGTAATCCATCAGAATGACTTCAATAATGGAGAGACCCAGTACAGACATACGTTCATAAAGCCAAGGGGGTACTTTGCCATAGTGTAACGGTAAATCTGCTGTTCCTGAACGTTTCATATTGATGATAACAAAGTTAATTGTAATATTCGGAAATAATACTGATTTCAATCAACTTTTAATTCAAATGAAAACTGTTCAATTCTATTTTTTTGTATTTTTTATTTTTTAAAACACACAATTAGACAGCATTAAAAACGGCCATAAAAACCGTCCTTAATTATTATAAATTGTAAAATCAATGAATTAAGGCAAATTCCAGATCTTTATGTTTTGCTTCATCATATTCTTCCTCGAAAGAAATTTTATTTCCGAACGGATCAATAACGGTGAAAGACACAGCTCCATAAAACGTTTTTTCAAGTCCGGGACGGTTGTATTTGTATTTTTTGTCAATCAGTTCTTTATGATATTGCGGTACACCTTCTCCCCAGATGGCAACATGAGTTCCCGGAGTTCCGTCACCGTGATGTTCACTTAAATGGAAAATCATGTTTTCTCTTTTCACCTCCATATAAACAGGGGTATTTTCGTCAAAATAATGTTCCCAGACTATCTCAAACCCCAGCCAGTCAACATAAAATTCTTTTGTTTTCTGCTTATCGAAAATTCTAAGAATAGGTATAATTTTTTCCGCTCTCATCGTATGTTATTTAATAGTAAAAAAATAATTCATCCACATTACAAATGCGCCAATATATTGATTGTATGTCCAAAAGGATCTTTAACGAAAAACCTGCGGACTCCCCATTCTTCGTTAGTCAAATCATAAATAATTTCAAAACCGGCATCTTTCATTTTATTGTATATTTCATCTACGTTATCCACTTCAATAGAAAGATAAGGAACTTCAGTATTATTCCCTCCCTGTTCGGCAAAGCTGATCTGAACTTTTGCATCCTCATCATTTCCCAGCGTTTTGATCCAGCTATGATCCATCAGGATATCAAGTTCCAAGATATCCTGATAAAAGCGATCAGCCTTTGACAGATCATTTGTCTTTATATTCGCAACAATTCTTTTTACCATATTGATTTTAATTATATCATAAAAAAGCCTTGTGAAATTACAAAAATTTACAAGGCACAGATAAGTTATTGAGTATTATTTAATGTTTACAGCGAAGAGGCCGCTTCTAAAATCAGCTGTGCAACTTCTTCAGGGTGTGAAGCTAATGAAGCATGTCCCGCATCTAAAGATATAATCTTCTTAGGCTGAAGGCGTTCTGCCATCTCCTTTTCTGTTTCTGCAGGGATCATACGGTCCTTTAAAGAGATCTGATACCAGCTTGGCTTCGTTTTCCATGCAGGTTCGCCCGCTGTATCGCCAAAACACTGTCCATGAATAGGTTTTTGGGATAATGCCATTACAAGTGATTTTTCTTCATCAAGGTCCTGAGAGAAAGCAGAATGGAATTCATCATATTTGATCCATAAAAATCCTTTATCATCAGGGTAGATACTAGCACCACCCGGAGATTCTCTTCTACCTAAGAGAGAGCCCAAACTATCTCCTGCATCCGGAGCAAAAGCTGCGATATAAACCAGCCCTGCTACTTTATCATGATTTCCAGCGCCTGAAATAACAGCTCCACCATAAGAATGTCCTACTAAAAGTACTTTCCCTTCCTGGGCATCAATAAGATCTTTAGTTTTATCAATATCGTCCTGAAGTGAAGTTAAAGGATTCTGAACGCTTCTTACTTTGTATCCCGCTTTTACAAGAGAAGGGATAACATATTGCCAGTGAGAGCCATCTCCCCAGGCTCCATGTACCAAAATAATGGTTAGGTCTTTTTGTTCCATAATAAAGTGTGTTAGGTTTTGATAACGTAAAGCTACAATCTAAAAATGTAAACCGGTGTTAACTTAAGTTAATTAACAATTCTGCTTCTTAAAGCTTCTCAAAATATTCATCAGCCATCTTGTAATGATCGGACATCATTTGTTTTCTGTTTATATATTGTGTTTTAAATAAAAAAAGCCTTGCAAAAATTACTTCTACAAGGCTCTTTTACAAAAATTATTTATTCTATTGGTTCAGTGCAGCAAGTGCAGCATCGTAATTAGGTTCGTCAGCTATTTCTGAAACCTGTTCTGTGTAAAGTACTTTGTTATTTTCATCTGTAACAATCACAGCGCGGCTTAAAAGTCCTTTCAAAGGAGAATCCGTAATAGTCACTTCGTAATCATCACCAAAGCTGCTTCTGAAGTCTGAAAGTGTTTCTACATTGTTCAGTCCTTCTGCTGCACAGAATCTACCCAATGCAAATGGTAGATCTTTTGAAACATTGATTACCACTGCATTATCCAGTTTTGAAGCCTCTTCATTGAATTTTCTGCTGGAAGCAGCGCAGGTAGGAGTATCAATACTTGGGAAAATATTGAATACTTTTCTCTTTCCTTCAAAGCTTTCAAGGTTTTTCACATTTAATCCTGAGTCTACTAAAGCAAAATCTTTTACTGTGCTTCCTACTGATGGTAATGTTCCTATTGTGTGTACTTCGTTTCCTTTTAAAGTGATTGTCGTTGACATACTATTTATTTTTTTTAGTTTTCCAAATTTAATCAAAAAAGATTTTTTTTCCTGCCTGATTAAGGTTAAATTAATCTTAAAGTGAAAATAAAAAGTCTTTCGTGTATTTTAACGCCCTGAAGCCTCAATACTGGTTTCAAAAAAACTTAAAAGCAGGATTTAACATTCACTTTAGCAAAAATGGAATGTAATCCATTACCCTGATATTAATTTAAAGAGAATTAGGTCTCTTTTTTTATGTAAAAACCTCAAATAAAACAATCATATTTAGTAAATTTGTGGGACTTAAAATTTCAAATAAAAAATTACAGTATAATGTCAGAAAAATCAAAAATCTATTACACACTTACTGATGAAGCTCCAATGCTTGCTACTCACTCATTTTTACCTATTGTAAAAGCTTTTACGAAATCGGCAAATATTGAAATTGCTGTTCCGGATATTTCTTTAGCAGGAAGAATTTTAGCTAATTTCCCAGAGTTTTTAAACGATAACCAGAAAATTGTTGATGCTTTAGCTGAACTTGGAGAATTGGCAACAAAACCTGAAGCTAATATCATTAAGTTACCTAATATTTCTGCTTCTGTTCCTCAGTTGGATGCAGCTATTGCTGAATTACAAGGTAAAGGCTTCGCAGTTCCAAATTATCCTGCAGAGCCTAAAAATGACGAAGAAAAAGCAATCAAAGCTAAATATGCCAAAGTTTTAGGAAGTGCTGTAAACCCTGTATTAAGAGAAGGAAATTCTGACAGACGTGCTCCAAAAGCTGTTAAAAACTACGCAAAAGCTAACCCTCACAGAATGGGCAACTGGGCTTCTGACAGCAAAACTGATGTAGCTCACATGAACAATGGTGATTTCTATGGAACAGAAAATTCTACGACATTAGAAAACGCTACAAAATACAAAATCGTATTCAAAGGAAATGATGGATCTGAATCTGTACTAAAAGATTTCGCAGGTCTTCAGGCCGGAGAGGTAATCGATTCTTCCGTAATGAACCTAAATGCATTGAGATCTTTCGTTCAGGAAGCAATAGAGGAAGCTAAGAACAGAAATGTACTTCTTTCTGCACACCTTAAAGCTACGATGATGAAAATCTCTGACCCTATTATTTTCGGGGCTATTGTAGAGACTTTCTTCAAAGAGGTTTTCACTAAATATGCTGAGACTTTCAAATCTTTAGATATCAATCCAAATAACGGTCTTGCTGATCTTTTTGAAAAAATAAAAGGAAATGCTCAGGAAGCTGACATCAGAGCTGATATTGAAAAAGCACTTGCTGCAGGACCAAGAGTGGCTATGGTAAATTCTGATAAAGGAATCACCAACTTCCACGTACCTTCAGACATCATCGTTGACGCATCTATGGCTGCTCTTGTAAGAGGCGGAGGTAAAATGTGGAACAAGGAAGGAAATGAAGAAGATACGGTATGTATCATTCCTGACCGTTCTTATGCAGGTTTCTATCAGTCTGTAATTGATGATATGAAAGCGCATGGAAAACTAGACCCCACAACTATGGGATCTGTTCCTAACGTTGGATTAATGGCTCAGAAAGCTGAAGAATACGGTTCTCATGACAAAACTTTCCAATTATCTGCTGACGGAACTGTAGAGGTTCAGGACGAGGCTGGAAATGTTCTTCTATCTCAAAAAGTAGAAAAAGATGATATCTTCAGAATGTGCCAGACGAAAGATGCTCCGATCCAGGACTGGGTAAAACTTGCTGTAAACAGATCAAGATTATCTGATACTCCTGCTATTTTCTGGTTAGACAAAGGAAGAGCTCACGACAGAGAAATCATCAAAAAAGTAGAAAAATATCTTGCTGATCATGATACAACAGGTCTTGACATCAGAATCCTTGATGTAAAAGATGCCATGACTGAAACTCTTAAGAGAGCAAGAGAAGGTAAAGATACAATCTCTGTTTCAGGAAATGTATTAAGAGATTACTTAACTGACCTTTTCCCAATCCTTGAGCTTGGAACTTCTGCGAAAATGCTTTCTATCGTTCCATTAATGAACGGAGGCGGCCTATTTGAAACAGGTGCAGGAGGTTCTGCTCCTAAACACGTTGAGCAGTTCTTAGAGGAAGGTTATTTAAGATGGGATTCTCTAGGTGAATTCCTTGCACTTCAGGCTTCTTTAGAGCATTTAGCTCAAACTCAGGGAAATACAAAATCTCAGGTTTTAGCTGATGCGTTAGACGAAGCTAATGCTAAATTCTTAGCTACTGATAAGTCTCCTGCAAGAAAAGTAGGACAAATTGATAACAGAGGTTCTCACTTCTATCTGGCAATGTACTGGGCTGAAGCTTTAGCTAACCAGACTGCTGATGCTGAACTGGCAAAACAATTTGCTCCGATTGCACAGGCTATGCAGGAAAACGAAGAAGTAATCAATGCAGAATTAATTGGTGCTCAAGGTAAGCCTCAAAATATTGAAGGGTATTACAAAACTGATACTTATAAAACGTATTCAGCTATGAGACCTAGTACTGTTTTAAATGAAATCATTGATGCAATCTAATCTTTGATTTAATATAAATGAAAAGCTCCTTTTTTTAAAGGGGCTTTTTTATTTTATTTAAATTGTGAGTGAGATAAAGCCCGCTCCTCTTGAATATTTCCCTCAAATCCCGACCGCAGAATCACCGGGATTTTTCATTTAATTTTCCGGCATAAAATTTTCCTGTTTCGCCTTTTCTTTTGTCTGCTTCGGCCTGTTTTACATTTCTGTTCAAAGTTTATCAGCCTACTTTTGGACCAGAAAAATAAAACAAATATGTTATGGATACTGTAAAGAAAAAGAGAAACCCTATTGCGATTGTCTTTTTGGCAATATTGGGGATTTTCGGAGGACTGCAACTGTTCAGCAGGCCTTTGGAAGGAAAACCTGTTACAGGGAAGGTTGAAGCCCCTAAAGAAGTCCTTGCCATTCTTGAAAACTCATGTTTCAGCTGCCATTCCAATCAGCAAAACTTAAGCTGGTATGATAAAATAGCTCCCATTTCATGGGCCGTGAATAAGGATATAAAAAGAGCAAGGGAAGTTCTTAATTTCTCAGAATGGGAAAAGTATTCCCCTGGTGAGCATCAGGGAAAAATGTATGCTATTCTCAATATGATGCAAAACGGAAAAATGCCTCTTCATGAGTATACCCTTCTGCATCCTTCTGCTAAGATTACCGACAAAGATGTTGAAACAATTAAAAAATACACTCTTTCATTATCTGCAGCAGGCCAGTCTGCCAAAAAGAAGGTTGAAACGCGCGAATCTTACGCCACTCCTAACCTCAACCTTTCAAAATTTCCCGTTTCGCCTAATGGAGTTCAGTATACTGATGATTTTAAAAACTGGAAAGTCATCAGCATGAGTACACTCTTTGATCATTCGATAAGAGTTATTTATGGAAATGACATTGCTGTAAAAGCCGTTGAAACTGAAAACTTTCACCCATGGCCGGACGGCAGCATTGTAGTAAAATCAGTATGGAAACAACAGGAATTGCCTGATGGAGAAATCAGAGCCGGAGAATTTGTGAATGCACAGTTTATGGTAAAAGATTCCGACAAATATGGAGATACAGAAGGATGGGGATTTGCCAAATTTTCAGGAAATGAACTTCATCCAACGGGGAAAACAGCATCATTTGCTAAAGAATCATGTATTGCCTGCCACAGACAGCTTGCAGAGAAAACAGGATATCTTTTCGATGTGCCCATGAAAATTAACACACAGAGACTTATTAAAAACTTACAGCAACAATGAAACATACACTATTGATCTTATTCGCAAGTTTTATTTCACTTAATTCCTGCAGCAAAGAAAATCAGGATAATGATAAGGGACTGATAAGGCTGGTTTTTGATCCCGGCAATCTGAAATTCATCTCTACATCACTGAATCCGAAGAAGGAAACGATGTCTGCCCTGTATGGAAACGGAAAAGCCCTCGAATCTTTATCAAAAGAAGCTCTCAAACCGGAAGGAGGCTCCCTTATGAAATTGGTTACCTGGCGCTATCATGATAACCCTCAATACTTTGGCGGTAAAATCACCGGTGAACTGATAAGTATTGAAACAGTGAAAACTGATGACAGAGGAAATATTACCTACGACAGTCAAAATACCCAGACAAAAAATAATCACTCTGATCAAACGGAAAGAATACAGTATTTCATGAGTTATCGTCCTGTAAGCAGACCCTAATCAAAAGCAGCCTCAAAGGTTGCTTTTTGCAAATATAGAATAGTGCCGGATTCTTACTGATTTAGAAAGTACCACATATTCTTTATTCATCAACTCCTTTTATCATATATTCAATAAAAAGTATAAATTTAACTTTTGAAATCCGCAGTTCTATGCAACAGCAAAAAATAAAAATTTCACAAGCAACCATCTGGATAAGTTCCCTTTTTCTCGGAATTCTATCCTCTGTGCCGCAGCTTGCCTATCATGAGTTCAACTGGAAGGAAGCTCTCGTCAACTCATCGATAACAGCTGCATTCTCCGTTATTATGTGGTATATTAACATTTATATGCTGAATCGTTCGGCCAGACAGCGCAGACAGCATATTTCTTACTCAAGGTTACTCGTCATTTTAGCATTTGGGATGGTCATTATGTTTGGGCTGGCATGGATTCAGCAGCTGATCCTTTCGCATATCAACTTTGGCCCGGTAATGCTGATGATCGAAGTGAGAGGGATTTTAATCAATCTAGTATGTTATATGTTTTTAACCTTGCTGCAGAACAATTATGCCAGTCAGCAGGTTCAGCTTGAACTTGAGAAAGTAAAAAGTGATAATCTTGGGGCTCAGTACGAGCTCTTAAAACAGCAGATCAATCCTCATTTTCTATTCAACAGCCTTAATACTTTAAAATTAATGGCAGAGACCAACGACTACGAAACGGTAGATTTCATTGTAAAGCTTTCTGATTTTTACCGGTTTACCCTGGAAAGCAGAAAACTGGATCTGATCAGTGTTCAGGAAGAAATGAAAATAGTGGAAGCTTATCTCTTCCTCCAGAAAGCCCGGTTTGGGGATGGGATTACATTTACCAACCAGCTTGAAGGTGAAACGCTGCAAACCCTTATTCCACCTTTTACTCTTCAGCTTCTGGTTGAAAACTGCATAAAACACAATATCGTTTCATACAGTAAGCCTTTACATATTAAAATTTATAATGCTCCTGATACCATGGTCATAGAAAATCCTATTCAACGGAAAGTCGCCATAGAAGACTCTCTAGGCGTAGGCCTTGACAATATCAAAATGCGTTATAAACATCTTTTGGAACAGGATATTACCATTCATTCAGACGAAAAAACTTTTCAGATAAAACTACCGATAATTCATGAATATCATCATCATTGAAGACGAATTCAGAGCTGCAAAAGCTCTTCAGAGTTTAATTTCAGACTTAAAACCCGATTCAAAAATACTGGGAACCTACGACAGTATTGAAACCAGCATTGAAGCCTTGTCTAAAGATATACAGCCTGATCTTATCTTTATGGATATTCAGCTTTCAGACGGGCTTTCATTTGAAATTTTCAAAACCATAGAAATTACCTGCCCGGTTATTTTCTGTACTGCTTTCGATCAATATATGCTGGATGCCTTTAAAAGTAAAGGCGTAGACTATGTTTTAAAACCCTTTTCCCGAAAGGACATTGAAGAAGCATTGAAAAAAGTTGACGGATTAAAGAAATTTTTTCAGAAGAATGAACTGCCGGACCTTGAACCTCTTTTACAAAAAATCAATCAGCCTTCAGGTAAAAACAGTTTTCTGGTCTTTAAAAATCAAAAATACACCACAATTCCTACGGAAGATATTGCTTATTTTTATATTCATAATGAAATCACCCATCTGGTGACCTTTACCAAAGAACAGTTTCAGCTTACTCCCCCGCTTAGCCAAATAGCTGAACAGGTTTCTCATAAGCAGTTTTTCAGAATCAACAGACAGTATCTCGTTAATTTTAAAGCTATAAAAGAAATGGAACATTATTTTCAACGCAAGATTCTCGTTAAACTGGTGATTGAAACTCCTGAACAACTCCTGATTAATAAGGAAAAAACGCATAGCTTTTTCAACTGGCTGGAAAACAGATAACAAAGCATATACAGAAGGATAGAAGTGAGAAAGAGAAACGTTTTCCTTTTATAGGAATTTATATTTCAAATGACACAATGAGTATGGTTTACAATGACTTCCGGCTTCTATCCTCCACTATCTATTCTAAAAAAAATCATCCCTTTTATTTTCCCGATTCGCCTCTCCATTTGTCCGGTTAAACCAGTTTCATATTCTCCGGGAATTGCGGAGTATCTACTTTTGAACCAAATTAAAAGACATGGTATTAAGAAACTTAATCTCAGTAGGTGCTTTCACCTTATTATTATTTGCAGCTTTCGCATTTGTACAAAAAGATAAAGTACAAAAAACCTCACAGAATACTGACTCCGGAAACAATGGTTTTGCTATATTGGAACTGTTCACATCAGAAGGCTGTTCAAGCTGTCCTCCGGCTGATGAACTGATCGGAAAAGTTGTAAAAGAATATAAAGACCAACCGGTATACATCCTTTCCTATCATGTTGACTACTGGAACCGCCTGGGATGGAAAGACCGTTTCAGTTCTGCTGAAAATTCACAACGGCAGCAGCAGTACAGCCACATGCTAAATTCACAGGTTTACACTCCTCAACTAGTAGTTAACGGGAGAGCTGAATTTGTAGGTTCTGACAGCAATGCAGTAGAAAATGCTATTCAGAAAGCTTTCTTCAATTCAAAAAACAACAGCATTGATCTTTCGGCAAAGATCTATCAAAATCAAATTAATATCGAGTATAATGCCTCTTCAGCTGATCCTAGAAAAGTACTTCTTATAAGCCTGATTGAAAAACAGTCTTCCACTCAGGTGGATAAAGGTGAAAATGAAGGCCGTCATTTGCAGCACTGGCAAATCGTCCACAAGCAGAATATAATCTCATTAAATAAACCACAAAAAGGAACTGTTGCCTTCAGTCTTCCTGAACATTTTTCTCCGGAAAACTGGGAAATAATTGCCTTTATTCAGAATACAAAAACAGGTGAAATCTCTGGAGCTACAAAAGCACTATTGAATTATAAGGCTACGAGTACACGAATTTAGCGTTATGAAATCCGTGTATTTGCAAATGAAAAATATTTTTAATTCTGAAATCAGGTTTTGGCTAAAGCCAGTGGAATGGATATTTATAATGAGAGCGGGCTAAAGCCCGCTCCTTTTGATTTTATAGTCATATTTCAAATAAAAGGAATCATCAAAGTCCTTCATAAGTAATCTTTCTAATATCTGCTTCTTCCCTTTTAGTTTATAAAACTTTCCGGAAACCACTGAAATCCGCTTGTTTTTTTCTTTGTAAAACCTAGTCCCGGCCATGGTAAGTGGCAGGCGAATGCTCTGGTTTTGGTATGTGATAGCTGTTCCAGAAGTTTTGTCCTTGAAGCTGTCGCAATATCCAGGTCCGTGTCTCCTGAAAAGCCCCAATCCGGATGAGGAAAAAGAATGACATCAGAATGAATAAGGTCTGCAATATATATAAGTTTTTCATTCCCTGAAGAAACAGTAGTTATGGTTAAACCAGGTGTATGCCCGGGAGCCAGTTGAAAACTAAAATATTCATATAATGGAGTGTTCATGTCATAGAATTTCACTTTTGGCTGGATGGTTTTCAGTATACTTTGTATTGCCACAATAGTCTTGGTAAGAAATTCCGGGTGAGCTTTCAGAGCACTGTTTCCAAAATCTTTAACGGAAGCTTTCATCCAAAAATCATATTCTATTTTAGACATAAAAAGAGCTGCATTTGGAAATACTAGATTATTCTGCTTGTCCACTACTCCTCCGAAATGATCAGGATGGGCATGAGAAAGAAAAACATCTGTCACATCGTTCGCAGAGAACCCGGCCTTTTGAAGACTTTTTACCAGAAATCCTGTTCTTTCATCTGCAAATATTCCCATTCCCGCATCCAGTAAAACCAGCCTGTCTTTTGTTTTGATAAGCAGAACGTTGATTGCCATATCGATGTAATTCTCAGGTCTGAAATTGTCTTTTAAGATCGTTTTCAGTTCCGAAACATTCCCTCTTGGTGCAAATGAATCCAGATTGGTTTCGTGAATATATCCGTCGGTAAGAATAAACAATTCAAGATCCCCCAATTCAATCTTTTTAAAACCTGATAAATCCTCTCTCTCTTTTTCCGGTGTTGTTTTCATTTCTGCAAACACATTAGAAAATGGGATAAAGCTTAATGTTCCGGCTAATAAACCGCTC
Organism: Chryseobacterium sp. 14P4.3.2; assembly: GCF_057799275.1. Taxonomy (NCBI): domain Bacteria; kingdom Pseudomonadati; phylum Bacteroidota; class Flavobacteriia; order Flavobacteriales; family Weeksellaceae; genus Chryseobacterium; species Chryseobacterium sp. 14P4.3.2. Next base: position 54,298 of record NZ_JBYOKO010000009.1, on the reverse strand, counting down.
TTTAAAAGTTCTCTTCTATTCATATTTCAATTTGTGATGTTGTATTTAAAATACCTCCGTTTATGGAGGAACTGCATTAGCTATTATATAAGATTGAGTTCCTGCTGTTATTCAGGAACTCAATCTCAATTTGGTGAATGTGTTTAGTTGTTGACCAATTTCATTGAACCTTCGCTGTATCTTTCTCCTACATTGGGATATTTTTTCAGGATAGCATCAATGGTATCCAGATCTGATTGGGAAAGTTCTATATTGACTGCTGCAATATTTTCTTCCAGATACTTAATACGTTTAGTACCAGGAATCGGAATGATATCATCCCCTTGGTTCAATACCCATGCCAAGGCCAACTGGGTGCCTTTTACCCCTTTTGAAGCAGCAAATTCATTGATTTCTTTAGCCAGTTTTGTATTGTTTTCAAGATATTCCTGCTGATAGCGTGGTAATGATTTTCTGAAATCGTCATCTCCCAGATTCTGCACTTCATTGATATTGGCAAAAAGTCCTCTTGCAAGCGGAGAATAAGGAACTAATGAAATACCCAATTCTCTGATCGTTGGCAGAATTTCTTTTTCAACATCTTTGGTAAGGATAGAATATTCTGACTGTAAGGCTGCAATTGGGTGAATTTTATTAGCTTTTCTGATAGATTCTGGTGACGCTTCAGATAACCCGATATACTTCACTTTTCCAGCTTTTACAAGTTCTGCCATTGCTCCTACTGTTTCTTCAACAGGGATATTCGGATCTACTCTGTGTGCATAATACAGATCAATGGTATCTATTTTTAATCTTTGAAGGCTTAAATCTACCGCCTGTCTGATCCATTCAGGAGAACCGTCAAAGTAAGTTCCCGGAGCTCCGCTATGGCTTGCAGTACCATCTTTGAACCTAAATCCAAATTTGGTAGCGATAAAAATTTTATCTCTGTTGGGTACAAGAACTTTAGAAATAAGCCTTTCATTTTCTCCGTTAGCATACATATCTGCCGTATCCCAAAAATTAACTCCTAAATCTAATGCTCTATGCAGGGTATTGATACTTTCCTGCTCATCTGCGGGACCATAAGCAAAGCTCATTCCCATACATCCTAAACCAATTGCAGATAACTGCTCTCCGGTGTTTCCTAATTTTTTAAATTTCATGATGGTTTGATTTTAATAAGACAAAATTAGATCATGAATCAGATATCACCGATATAGAATTCAAACTAATAATTATAAAATTCAAACAGAATTCACTCTAAGTGCATTTGGAGTAAGTCCGGTTTGTTTCTTAAAATAATTGGTAAAATAAGAAGGTTCTTCAAAACCTAACCCATAAGCAATTTCGGCAATATTCCAGTCTGTATGTTTTAATAAGGCATGAGCTTCCTGAATGATTCGGCCGGTGATCTGCTGGCTGGTCGTTTTTCCTGTAATTTCTTTCACAGAACGGTTGAGGGAGTTGACATGAATAGACAGGCTCTGTGCATAATCATTGGGCGTCTTTAGCTTTAAGAAAGCTTCAGGGCTGTCAATTGGAAACTGTCTTTCAAGCAGTTCCACAAATAAAGAGGCTACTTTCTGTGATGCGTTCTGATAAGGCTCAAAATCTTCTGCCGGCTGCATTCTCATGGTTTCATGAATCATCACGTGAAGATAGGCTCTGAGTATATCATACTTGTGAATATATTCCGATTGAATCTCAGTCATCATTTTTGTATATAGATCCGAAAGTATACCCTGCTGATCTTCATCCACAAAGAAAACCGGAGTTCCGCCAATTTTAAAGAGCGGAGAATCCTGAAGATTTCCCAAACGGCTTCCATTCTGTAAAAACTGTTCTGTAAAAAGGCAAAACCAGCCTTGCTGATCATCATCATCAGCTTCCCATGAATAAGGAACAATAGGATTTGAAAACAGTAATGCCGGACGATCTACTTTAATCCATTTATCGGCATAGTGAAGCTTCCCCTTTCCAATAATCAAAGATATTTTATAGTAATCCCGCCTGCTGTAAGGAGTCAACGGAGAGCAGTACTCTCTTGAAAACACATTGAAATGTCCAAGCTTACTTACTCCAGCGTAAGGTTTACCTAGATTAAAAGCATTGCGCTCGTAAAAGCCATTTAATGATTCATTTGATTCCATAGATCAAAATTATAAAATTCAAACAAATTAAACTATAAATTAATTTTCAAAAAAAAAGCGGCTGACAGCAATGCCAGCCACGTAAAGTGAATATATAGTTGATAATGGTTTAATCCCAATCACCATGTCCATGATGTTTGTTTTGTTTTTTGTAGTATTTCTCCTGATTTTTATAATATTTCTGCTGCTGCTTACGGTATTTTTTATAATCGTTTTTATTTCTTCCGTAGACCATTACAGGATTTTGTCCTCTATAATATCTTTTTTTAAAGGCTATATATTTTTCTCTCCCCAGAATTCTTTCCAGCTCGTTGTATCGCTCACCTCTCCATCTTCCCGGATCTACTACATATACCCTATTCCATGAATTATAATCACGATATCTATCATTTAATGCATAAACCTGATTAGCCTGCGTTGTAGAAAGTAACAGATCAGCAACTACCGTCTGCCAGTTAACATCCGAAATACTCCTCCTGTAATCATTATAATACTCTGACTGGGCAAAGCTAAAACTGAATGTCCCGATCAAAAATGCGGTTAATAATAACTTTTTCATTTCATTCCTCTTTTAAATTAAGCATTATAATAGAGTCAATTAGAGTGCCAAGAATTAAATTAAAACTCAAAGGTTTGTTAAAAAAAGCTATAAATAACTGATTATCTTTGAAATATTCTATACAATCATATACTATTGAAGGTTGTTTATTATTTCAAAAGCCACTGTTTTTCAGGCTGTTTATTTTCTTAAACACTGGGAATAAAAAAATTGCTCTATCTGTTTTTAGGTACAAAAAATTTCTGATGAATGGGTGATATTGATATTTACCAAAATAAATCTGTTATCTGTTATCTGTTATCTGTTATCTGTTATCTGTTATCTGTTATCCGTAATCTTTAATCTTTACAATTATAAAATTCGTTAAGATTCCCGAAAACTATTATTCCATATCAATTAATTTTGTAATTTTAAAGGAGAGAATGTTTTTGGAAATTCTCCAGTCTATTTTTTTAAATCAATCAAATCTCAGTAATTATGGAAAATATAAAATTTAAAGTATCTCCATATCAGGATGAATTGCAGCTACTTATTGATGATCAGAAAGCAGGTTATATGTCCATAAAGGTTGATGGGAGGCTACTCATAGTATACTATACCAAGCTTGATGAAGAACGCGAAGGGAAAGGATATGCCAAATTATTACTGGATGAGCTGGTTCGCTATGCAGAAGAAAAAGATTTGCTTGTAGATCCGGAATGTGATTTTGTAAGACAACAGTTTGAAAATCATCCGGCAAGATATAAAGATATCTGGCATGCCTGATCAGTCTTCCCACCAGATTCTAAATTGCTGATCTGACCGGTCAAGATCCACCACTTCTCCAATCATTGGAGTAAGGATATCAAGGTTTTGTGCTTTTCCAAGGGCTGTAACCTTTTGTAAAGGCTCATTCCAGGGGTGAAGGGCAAGCGCAAATTTTGCTGCATGAACAGGAATAATCTGTCTGGCCTGAATATCAACTGCTGCCTGAATTACATCTTCAGGAAGCATATGAATATACCTCCAGGCTTCTCCATACTGTCCGTTTTCAAGAATAGCATAGTCAAAAGGGCCATATTTATCACCGATCATTTTAAAATGAGCGTCGTATCCACTGTCGCCTCCCAGAAATATTTTCTTTGAGGGTGCTATCAAAACATAAGAAGACCAAAGGGTATCATTCTGCTTTATCCTTCTGCCCGAAAAATGCCTGGAAGGAGTGAAAACCAGTTTTATATTATTTTTTAATTCAACTTCAGTGCCCCATTCTTCCTCAATAAGCTGACTTTCATGATAACCCCATCTTTCAAAGTGGGCACCGACTCCCAATGGCAGGATGACCTTCCCCACCCTTTCTCTGATTGATCTGACTGTAGGATAATCCAAATGGTCAAAATGGTCGTGGGTAATAACCAGATAATCCAATTCCGGAATATCTTCAGGTTTAAAGATGTCTGAACCTTTGAATGCTTTATTAAAATATTTAAACGGAGAGCCATATACACTTAAAACCGGATCTATCAGAAATGAAATCCCATTAGTCTGAAGGTAATAAGAAGAATGTCCCAGCCAGATAAATACATCTGTGCTCTTATCGATACTTTTTAAGTCTGTATGGATAGAAGGAATGTCTTTCAGGGGTTTTAACAAAGGATCTTTTTTACCTAAAATGAAATCATAAGTAACTTTGGCCATACTATACCCTTCAGTGATAGAAGGGGTATGACTGATATTCTGAAACTGCTTTTTTTTATAAAGCCGTGACTGCTGAATCCGTTTCAACCGTTTTCCTTTTGGTACTGCACCGAAGACCCTCATATTGATCACAATAAAAAAGGTAATAGTCAGTATAACCACACTTGTAATAATCCAGTAAATCATCTGCAAAAATAAGTATCAAATGTATTGACTTTTGTTTTTAAATAAAAAATCCGGGGGAACTTTTTAAAGATAAACAGCAAAAGACATAAAGCTCTTACTGCTTCAAAACATAATTTTACCACAACTCACTTTTTAACTAATTTTATCATGTATTTCATAAAATTTATCATTCATTTAGATGATGATTAGCCTAAAACTTTATATTTTAGCAGCTTAAAAACTCAAAGTATATTGAAAAATTATTCGGTAATATTTCTTCTCGTTATACTGTCGTCATGTGCATCTATCAGAAAACATAACGAACAGCGGGCTTCATGTATTCCCCCGGAGCAGCTTAAAGAGGACATAGATTACGCGTATTCCAAACTCCAGCAAATGCACCCGCAATTGTACTGGTATATTCCCAAGAAGGAATTGGAACTTAAATTTGACAGTCTTAAAAAGACGATCACTGAACCGCTTACTCCTCTTCAGTTTTATTTTAAGCTTCAACCGGTGATTGCCGGAATTCGTGAAGGGCATCTTTCTTTACGAATTCCAAGAAAAAAATTCACCAAAAGAGAAATTAAAAAATTTGAGCATCAAAAAGGATTGTTCAGCCGTTTTGAATATTACGTAGAGGGTGATCAAATGTACATCATTGAAAATCAAGATTCTATTGAAGATATAAAACCAGGCACTGAAATTTTATCCATCAATAATGTTCCGGTATCAGATTATATAAAAAAATACAGAAGCCTGATCAGCAGTGACGGATACAATACCACTTTCCAGTCTTATTTTTTAAAGGATCTGTTTTTTAACTTTTATACTGCAGAGCACGGTCTCTCCAGCAAAGCCGTTATTGAAACTATTTACAAAGGAGAAAAGCGCACTTATACCCTAAGCAGGGAGTCCAAATCAAATACCGACGTTGAAAAGGACAAGGAAATGCAGAAAAGAACTCAGGAAAAGAAACTGAATGACTATGTAGCTTCCAGCAATTCTTACAACCGGAGTTTTAAATTCCTTGATAAAGACAGTACTATTGCTTATATAAAAGTAAAGAGCTTCTCAAGAGATTACTCTGATGAGTTCTATAAAAAGACATTTTCAAAGATCAAAGATGCAAAGTCAGAATATCTGGTCATAGATGTCCGAAATAATTATGGAGGTTCTCTTTATGAGATCAATAATCTGTATTCTTATTTAGCAGACAAGCCTTTTACCCTGATAAAGCCATCTCAGGTCACTTCACGAGGCACACCTTTGAGAACCAATTATTTCAGAAAAAGTGCTCCTCTGGAATATGCTTTTAAAAGTATTGCTTATCCTAGTTACTTTTTTGCCCAGGCTTTCAGCACCTACAAAAAAGACGGAAAGGTATACTATAAAATGAAAGCAGATAAGCCTACAAAGCCTAATAAAGAAGCATTTCATGGAAAAGTATTTGTACTGATCAACGGAGCCAGTTTCTCTGCCTCTTCTATCATCACAGCAAAACTCAAAAATGATAAAAGAGCGATCCTTGTGGGAGAAGAAACAGGAGGAGCCAATGACGGAACCGTAGCTGGTTTTTATTCTTATCAGAAGCTGCCCAACTCTGAAATCAGATTTCCTATCGGTCTCCTTCTTGTACAGCCGAATATTGATTTTTCAGATTCAAAAAAAGGAGTCGTTCCGGATATTCATATTAATGAAACGATGCAGGATATTATTGATAAAAAAGACCCTCAGCTGGATTGGATAAAAAACGAAATCGCTAAAGAAAAAAATAAATAAGGGTTAAAAATTCATTGGATTAAGCCTTTCATTATAAAAATCTCCGGCGGGCTTTCAGCCCGCCGGAGATTTTTATTTTTTCAACTCTGCCAGAAGATTTTCTATAGGTTTCATATACCTTCCATAGTAACGGTAAAACCAAAACTTTCCAAGCATATACAGTAAAAACATACCTATTACCACTGTCCCGATTAGTATTGAAGCAATCTTTATTTCGCTCAAAGGTTTAGGCCAGGGGATAAATTCCAGCACAATAAGAATTTCGCATACCAGAAATGGAGCAAAACTGATGTAGTATGAAAAATAGTACTGTTTATTCAGACTCAGCTGCATTACCAAATCCTTCAGAGCATCAGAAGTCTTAAGCACGGGGTTACTGATTTCATTGTAAAGTTTAAAAAACTTACTGAAAAAGAAAACAGTAACAATCAGCATTGAAGCAATCAATACTGTAATATACAATTGAAGCTTAAACGGTTTGCACATGCCACAAACCATAAAAGCAAAAACGAAGATTCCTATTGCCCCCCAAAACTCTTTACGCATGTTTTTTCGGATTTTTTCGAGAGGAAGATTGATTCCATCTCTTTGTTCTGTACTTATTTCGGGAGTTTCTTCCGCAATATCTTCGTTCCAGGTATTTTTCAATTCATCAATATTCATTGGACTTCTATTTTAAGGTTCTTTTACTTTGTATTTTGGCTTAAGATATCTTTCAGTTTATTCTTAGCCCGGTTCATTTTCACTCTTACATTTCCTTCAGAAATACCCATTTCATCTGCGATCTGTTTTCCTGAGAAATCTTCCAGATAATAAAATATAAAGGCTTTATCAATAGGATTGAGCTGGTGAATTGCTTTATACATCTTAGACAGCCGCTCTTCTTTATCATCGTTATAATCTTCCTGAACTATGATATTATTAGAAAAATCTTCGCGTCCGATAAAACTTCTCCTCTTTTCCGATTTGAGGAAGATAATAGCTGTATTTAAAGCAATTCTGTACAGCCAGGTCGAAAATTTACTCTCATCCCGGAAGCCCGGATATGCTTTCCAGAGCTGATAGGTAATCTCCTGAAAAAGATCACTGCGATCATCTTTTTCAGTCATGTACATTTTAGAAATCTTAAAAATGATTCCTTTATGCTTCTCAATCTTACTTATAAACTCTTGTTCCAATAAGGTCATGGCTTGTTGCTCTGTAGAGTTAGTTTACATTAAAAAAAATTGTTACAGATATTGGCAAAAAAAGTAAAAAAACCTACAGAAAATATTGTCAGGCTCTCATTGTGTTTTTTAAACTGCTGCTATTTTTCAGAATAGTATTTTGCACGAAATAATTTTGAAAGACTTTATTTTGATCAGCTAATTCTCATAATAAATATTAAAATCAGGCTTATAATTTCTCTTTTCTATTGATTATATTTAAAATTTAGTAGGAAAAAAGTGAAAATACTATACTTTTCATGGATGAATTTGGGAATTTTTATAAGAAATGTGATAGAAACCAGATTTCCTGGCTTTCTATTTCTAATTCAGTCTGTTTAAAGCTCTTTGTAACGTTCCGATATCAAGAATATCGAATTTGGCACCGATGATAATAATGATTAGAAGAACCAATGTCAGAAACAAGATGATAAAAATATACATTGAAACAAACCATACAACGGTATTCAGAATATTTCCTCTAATCCCCCATTTCATCATGAAGAATTTTTGTGTCCGCTCAAACCATGTTTTTTTCTTATCAACTTTCGGCTTTACTTCAATTCCGTTAAGCTCATCTACCGAACGTACCACATCATCAATATATCTTCCGTACATATAATAGATCCAGTATTTTATAATGAAAGCAACCAGTAGGAGCGTAACCAAAAGGCTTATTCCGAAAATTGCCAGATTATATTCCATTTCAAAATGGAAACTGATCTTGATCAGAGACAGCAGAAAGCCCAAAGGGATATAGGAAATGTAATATGAAATGTAGATCTCTTTCGATATGAGAAGTCTGGTTTTGAGGTTAAACAGATCATAATTGGTATTAATACTGTTCTTTTGGAGCAACTTATAAAGGGTAAGAAACCTGGAATAGAAATACGCTATAAAAGCAAGCGTCAGGATGGTGACAAATGTAGAGATAATCTTGATATTAGAATCCGTAGAAGCAAATGGGAAACTGGTTAAAAGTAATGGCAGCGTAACGACCATCAGCCAAAATTCAGTTTTCATATTGATTTTCAGCATTTGCAGCGGAGAGTGTATTTCACGCTGTTTTTCCAGAGAAATTTCAGGCGGCTCCTGCCCTGTATCTTTATTCCAAAGTTTTTTAAAGTTTTCTAGCTCCATTCTCTTGTCTTTTAGTTTGAACCTGTTCTTTGTTGTTTTGCAATGATTTCTTTCAGTTTTTCCTTTGCCCTTTTCAGTTTTACTCTGGCATTTACTTCCGTAATTCCCAGCTGAAGGGCAATTTCTCTTCCCGGAAAATCTTCCAAAAAGAAAAAAATCAGTGCTTTGTCTATAGGGCTCAACTGATGGATCGCTTCATACATCAACTTCATATTTCTATCATCTGTGTCATTATAGGGCTCTTGCGGGCTGCTTAATCCATCAATATTCTGATTCCGGATAAAACTACGTTTTTTTTCACTTCGAAGGAAAACAATTGCAGTATTAAGCGCAGTTCTGTAGAGCCATGTTGAGAAGTCGCTTCTCCCTTGAAAATCACCATATGATTTCCATGCCTGATAGATGATCTCCTGATAGAGGTCATTCTGGTCGTCTTTATTATCCATATACATTTTAGATATCTTGAAAACAACACCTTTGTGCTTTTCTATTTTCTCTAAAAATTCTTTTTCCAGTGAAGACATACGTACAGACAAATCCTTGGGCAGCATCTACACAATGCCACCATATTATAACACAAAACTTTAATTTCCCGGCATTAAGTTAAAAAATCCTCAAAAAACAATGATGTTTTTTGAGGATTTTTATTTTATGTTAAATACAAACAGGTCTTATTGTTAAAAAATATAGTCTGTACTTAAAAAATTGGAATCATGTTCTCTCACGATGGTATTTAGCAGTTCTTTATTAGATTCTGTAAGTTTTGCTGCTACCAGAGATCTTATAGAAAAAGAACGTAGGGCATCAAAAACCGAAAGCGTTCCTTCTGCGCTGTCTTTTCTTCCTGTGAAAGGAAATACATCCGGACCACGCTGTGCCTGACAGTTGATATTCACACGGCTCACAAGATTTACGAAAGGATCAATAAGCCTGGCAACTTCCTGAGGATCTTCACTGAAAATACTCACCTGCATCCCATGAGAAGCATTTACCTGATATTCTATCGGCTCTTCTATATCCTCAAAAGGTACTACAGGAATTACCGGACCAAACTGTTCTTCATGATAGAGCTTCATGTCACTATTGACAGGATAAACTACAGCCGGGAAAACAAAAGATTCTTCGGTATAACCTCCGTCTTTATTTAAGACTGAAGCTCCTTTAAGCAAGGCATCATCAATACATTCTTTCAAATAAGGCGGTTTATTCACTTCCGGAAGCGGGGTTACCTTCACGTCTTTTTCCCATGGCAGTCCGGGTTTCATAGCAGAAACCGCTTCACTTAATTTCTTTGTAAACTCTGCAGCAATTTCTTTCTGAACGAATATCAGTTTCAATGCCGTACACCGCTGACCATTGAAAGAAAGCGCTCCCAGCATACATTCACTCACTGCTACATCCAGATTCGCATTTTTAGTCACAATAGCTGCATTTTTAGCATCTAAACTAAGGATTGCTCTCAGGCGGTTCACTTTCGGGTGTAGTTTTTTCAATCCGTTTGCTACTTTGCTTGATCCGATAAAGGCCAGCACATTCACTTTACCGCTTTCCATGATTGGAGTGATAATTTCCGAACCTTTTCCGTATAAAGTATTTACTGTTCCTTTCGGGAAGGCTTCTCTAAAGGCATTCAATAAAGGATAATGGGCTAATACACCGTGTTTTGGAAGTTTAAACAAAATGGTATTCCCCATAATTAAGGCAGGAATCAGTGTGGTGAAAATTTCGTTCAGGGGATAGTTGAATGGTCCCATACTTAAAACAACTCCCAGCGGTGCTCTTCTGATCTGTGCTATTGTACCTTCTGCCTGCTGAAAACGGGAAGATTCTCTGTCCAGGTCTTTCAGAGCGTCAATAGTCTGATTGATATAATCTACAGTACGGTCAAACTCTTTCGTAGAATCTGCCAATGTTTTTCCAATCTCCCACATCAGCAGTTTAATAACCAGATCGCGCTGCTGAATCATCAGATATACAAATTTCTGCATACACCTGATTCTTCCTTCCACAGACATTGTTGGCCACTCTCCAAGTCCGTTATCATAGGCTTTCACGCAAGCATCCAGCACTTCCATCGCTTCATCCGGGCCTATATTGGGTATACTTCCCAGCAGTTTTCTTTCCAATCCGTTTTCTGTAGGAATACAAACAGGTGAATAAATATTGGTAACCTCTCCGTGCCATTCTACCAGTTCACCATTCAAAAGATAGGTACTCTGATGAATGACCGGAACTTTATATTCTTCCGGAATTTCGTTTTCGCTTTTAAAAATATCGTGAAATGACGGTGTATTTACTGAATCCATAAATTTTATTTTTTGATAATTGAGTGTGATTTAAATTTTACAGAATAAAGGTAGATGTTAAAATTGATTTTAAAAAGAGACCACTGATAGATTTGCTCTATTTGACGGGTATTTGAATCAAAATTAATGTTGAAAGACCGAGATGACCAATCCTTGACACGAGGAAAAACTTAAAGAGATTTTTAATCTTTCCAAGGGGTTAACAAAAAAAAGTCTAAAAAGCTTTGCTGATTATTTTAAACAAAGAATACTATTTCCCTTTTAGGAATTTTGTTTAAAAACTATATCCCGCCCCTACATTCAGATAAACAGGGCGCATCTTAAATGTAATGGTTTTAAAATCAGATTTGAACATATTATTTAAGCCCAGGCTAAGCTCTCCAAAAACATTGAGATGTCTGGAAAACTGCCATGCACTTCCCACCTGAATTCCATAAGAAAAGCGTCGCAGGTCATTTGAAAAATCATAAGAAGCTGTTTTATCTCCTTCAAAAACCACTTTAGGACCGGTAGGACCTCCCTCCCGAAGGTAACCGTCAAATACATATCCGGAAAAGTTCTTATCCACCAGAAGAGACCAGAAAAGGCCTCCTGAGAAAGACCAGCGGTCATTTGTTTTGTAAGCAACCAGCGTAGGAATGGTGATATACGAATTGGCTACATGGGTAGACACTCCGCCTGTCCAATTTCCCGCTACCCTCTCTCCTTCTCCTCCTATAATTTCCATTCCGTAATTTTTAACTCTGGAATCAGCTTTCATTCCCTTATTTTCCAGCCGGATTCCTGTGCGGAATCCCCAAGAATTTGGAGTTTGCTTCAGCCAGTAGGTTACATTTCCTTCGACACTGATGTTCAGCATCGGATTGAAGCTGCTGAGCTCTCTGATTTCAGCAGGGATCGGTATGGGAGTAAATCCACCGATATTAATTCCGGCCCGCACCTGATACACCATTTTTCCTGATTCTTTTTTATCAGGATCTAAGTCCTGGGCAAAGATTAATGAATTTCCTGCTACAAGAAAAATTAAAAAAGAGGTAAAAAGAAGATTGGAATTGTTTTTCATTTTAATGTGTTATTTCGATCTCATCTATTAAAAGTGTGCTTCCTTCTGCTCCTGCAAAGGTATCTCCATCAATACTTGAGGTAAACACCAGTGTCAGATTGTACTTTCCGTCTTTTAGCTTCTGAGGGTCGATCGTTTTATTATTGACAATATCAAAAGGAATATAGAATGAGGTCCATTCTGAAGTTTCAATCCGTTGTGCCGGGGTCACTTTGGCAATAGAGACAATATTGGGATGCGTAAATTTATTGGTTCCGTCAAGGTATTTCAGGTTTGAGTCTGTTTCAAAAAATACACCATAGATATCCCATGTATCCTTTTTATTGGGCTGCACCACTCCTCCTTGTTTATATACCGGTCCGGCCTTATATTTGAAAAACCCTTTTACTCCCTTAGGTACCAGATCTACAGGCACTCCCAGATGTAAGCTTTTTAAGGGATCTGATATAGAAGCGCTTAAATCAAATTCTCCCATAAAGAGGTTTCCCGCAGCCATAGGCTTACCCATTATCGCTCCCAAACTTCCGGTAGACTGAGTGGTCAGCTTTGCGGCCTGCCCAACTTTCCCTTCTGCCCAGCGTGCTGTAGGATATCCTTCCGGAGTGGAAGAGGCTCCGGTAAGAGCAAAACCCAGATTCCCACTGGCCCAGTCCATAATATTATGATTGTTCTGATCGGTTTCAAAAAACACATCAAATTTTCCGTTTTCAAGACGTACTTGTTCAAAGCTGAATTTGGAACCTATGGTTGAGATCACATAAGAAACCTCATATTTTTTTTGAGACTGATGGTCTTCTGAAGTTACTGTATAAGTTTGAGGTTTTGTAAAATTAAGCACTGTTCCGCTTGCAGGAAAAATAGCAGCACCCGGTGTAAGGGTGAAAACGGGAGCCTGCTGGGTAAGATCTGTAGAAGACTTCACCAGAATCTGGATACGGTCATTTTGGATAATAGGATCTTTTCGCAAGATATCCGGATCTACAGAGCAGGATAATATATCTGCTTCTGCATTGGGAAGTTCAGCCTGAATGCAGGATAAAAAAAGAAAACTGCTTAAAAACAGTAAGATATAGCTGATGTTCTTCATAGGTGATGGTATAAAAACAAGGCCAGGTTCTGAAAAGCCTGTTTTCAAGGTATGAATTTTTTTCCTGATACAGGTAAGAACCCAACTACTTTTTCTGGTATTCAGACTTTATTAAATGTAATTTAAGTCTCTTTAAACTCATCTGAATTTAACTACAAATCGAAGATTCAACGAAGTTAAAAGACACAAAAGTTTTTTTAATACTTTAGTTATTTTAAGTTTTAGGCTCCATGGATATAAAGTAGAAAGAAGTTTTGTGAAAATCTTTGATGTCTTTCTAAAGTGGACTTACTTATGCAAAAGTATATTAACGTCCTAAAGTGAAGTAAAGTGTTTGAAAATGACAGGTTATATAAATTTCATTGTAGCTAAAGAATTGGAAACCTATAAAATTTTAGACAGGCTCTTTAAATAAAATCAGTGTCGGCAAGTAAAAAAAGAATAATTTTACTGAAAAATAAAATTTCATGTTTTCAAAAGCAGTTTTCAGCACTTTATTATTTTGCTCAGCATTTATTTTCGCACAGAATACTAAAAAAGCCAATACCATTTTGATGAGAGGAACAACGGTACATACCTATTCTGCATTACCAGCAGTGGATAAGCCTGCCCCTAAATTCACGCTCACAGATGTGGATATGAAGGAGCAGACTTTAGATTCTTACAAAGGTAAATATGTAATCCTTAATATTTTCCCAAGTGTAGATACGGGGGTTTGTTCTGCTTCTGTACATCATTTCAATGAGGATGCAGGTAATCTTCCGAACACGGTAGTTCTATGTATTTCTAAAGATCTTCCTTTTGCTCAGAAAAGATTTTGTGGTGCGGAAGGAATCAAAAATGTTGTAATGCTTTCGGATTTCCGTTCAGATTTTGGATGGAACTACGGGGTAGAGCTGATAGATTCTCCAATGAAAGGTCTTTTAAGCAGAGCTGTTGTAGTTATTGATCCTTCAGGAAAGATTGTGTATGAAGAGCAGGTAGCTGATATTTCGCAGGAACCTAATTATGAAGCAGCAATTGCTGCTGTGAAATAGTAAAACTTTACAGCTTTTAATGTAATTAATTCTTTATATCGATAATATTATTATATCGATAATTGCGGATGCGGATGTTTACTTAAACTTGTAAAACATAATATAGCAAACCCTCTTTTTAGAGGGTTTTTTATTTTTTATTTGGTTCTAAAATCTCTATTCCGAATCCTATTTATATTTTCATTTCTTCTTTCTAAACTTCTTTTCTTCGGAAGTAATCTCCACTACTCCATTTTTACCTTTCTTACCATATCGCAGGATTGCTTCTTCGGCAGACAGAATGTTAACTGTTTTTATATCTTCCGGCTTTAGCATTCTCAATTCTTCCTGTGAAATCTGTTTATTATCTAAGATAATTAAAGGGTGCGCAGCCGGTTTTGAAGAAAAAGCTCCTACCCTGATCGGCTGAGGTTTATATTCCGTATTGGTAAGAGCCACTTTACCAATATATCCTGTAATTGCATCTGTAATCTTTATTTCCTGAGGCTTGGTTTCCTGTGCATTGGCTGTTGTTATAAAACCTCCGGCAGCTAATAGTCCCAATGCCATTGTACCGGCTATTGAAAAATTAAGATTTTTCCCCAGCTGATCCTCCCGGAACCGTCCACACAGATCTTTATCAGAATTAAAACGACTGATCAGTTCTTCATCTGAAAAAGCAGTAAAATCATACACTGTTCTTGAACATACAGAACAAAATCTACCTTTTTCTTCGGGGGTCATGCCGTCCCAGTTTTCGTGACACGGCTTTGGTATCGTAATTTTCATAGTCTCTTTTTCTATAAAGATGCTCGAATAATGAAAAGGGTTGGAAACTTTTAAATTATTTTGTTTAAAGCACAAAAGTTTTGAACACTTAAGCCTTTTTTAAGTTTCAAGCTTTGTGAATATGAAGTACAATTAAGTTATTTTAAAAAAACCTTTGCATCTTTGCGATTCTCCAACAAGAAATAGGCAAATTGGAAGCATGCAAAGACGCAAGGATTCTATCTACTATAAAAACAAAAACTCAGCGCAATGCTGAGTTTTTTTTATGGATTTCTAAGATGGATTTTCCGGTTTGGGGGTTCCTGTAGAAGAATTCTTTGCCGCCTTTAACAGTTCATTACTATCTGTGTAAAAAAGCTCCCAACCCGGGACATCTTTCATTATGGTAAGCAGACTGATATAGGATTTAAGATTCTTTTCCAGATTTTTGCGGATAGCGGAAGCACTGGACATAAGGCGGAGGCCTGCGTTCGCTTCTGCCTGTTCTGCAAATACAGATTCAAATTCCTCATGTTTTGTTTTCATTTCTTCAAAAGCTTCATCCAGCGAAAGGATTTTCATCTTCTGTTTATTTTCCGGAAGTTCCAGTGTTTCGATCAGCTTTTTCATCTGGGCAGTTTGGGAAGAATAGCTCAGACGATCAAGGTCTAATCCGAAAGTTTTAAACACCTGATAAAGTTCTTCTGCCACGTTATAATTGGCCACTAGAGCAAGTTTTCGGTAGCCGTTCAGAAAGGCTTTCATATTGCTGTAGGCGAGATCCCTTTCATGATCCAGGGCTGCCACATCTTTTCCTTTTCCACTGTATATATGTTTCACGTACACCTTATCATATTCAGCATAGGAAGCTTCCAAAGTGGCAATAAGAGGATGATTAGTAATTACAGGATATTTTCCTGAATGGAAATTGGAAATAATTCTCTGAGCCAAAGTCGCAAGATCTTTAGTACTCAGTTTGGTGAGTGCAATGTTCATCGATTTATGTTTTTAATTAATTACTTATAAATCAAATATATAAAAAAATCGTGAAGTGACAAACACCCTTAAAACAGATCTCCGGAGGGCTCGGGAGGTCTCCCACAACTTGCAGGAGACTTCCGGAGCGCTCCGGAAGTCACAAACACTATTGTTTTAAACCAACGGAGCGCTCGGGAGGTTTGTTTTACTAGTAAATGTGAGTTCCGGAGAGATTGTGGAGGTTGCAAACAGGGTTGTTTTAAGATTAGAAGTTTTTGGGGTTACGGGAAACCGTAATTTTGGTAGTTTATTGTTTCCTAAATTTGTTTTTATAATTATAGAAATCATACAGATAGCTTAATTAAACTTTATCTGTAAATCTTAATATCGTACATAGAACGCTATGAGTGAAAAAATAGACAAAGAATTTAGAAAACTATCAATTGATTCCTTCTTTAATTTTGAAGCAGATGGAATTGATATTGCGCTAAGTCAAGTAAAGATTATTCATAATTCAGGAGACATTCCATCTTCTGGAAATCAATTTGAAATTTCTGTTAGAAATTTTTTCAAAAATAAACTTCCCGAAAAATATTATATAAGTAATGGACATATAATTGATGCCGATTTAAATACAAGTCCACAACTGGATCTAGTTATTTCTGATAACTTTAGAACTCCTATTTTATATAAAACCTTTGATTCTACAGAATATTTAACCTATGAATCAATTTACTCATATTCAGAAATAAAATCGAGTTGGAAAAGAAATTATATTACAGATTTTATTATTACTAGAGAAAGAGTACATAAATTTTTAGAAAGAGTTAATATTAGTCCAAATTTTATTGATGCAGGTGGAAAAGGTATACTTCTAAACGTACCAACTACTAACTACAGTTATAAAAACCCTTTATTTACATTCATGTTAATTGGTGATTCAAGTAATTTTTCCTTTGAACACATTAAAGATTTATATAATGAGACTGATTGGAAATTTTTACCAAATGTATTATGTCTATATGATAGGGGATTAATAATTAACATAAATAAAAACTCTTTAGATAAAGGAGTATTTAAGGTAAATCTATATCCTGAATTTCTAAATGAATCCTCTGAAGAAAATGAATGGGTCTTGTTAAGCTTTGATAAAAAAAGAAGTGTTTTAGGAACTTTATATTATATGGTTTTAGAACATTTAAATTCATGTGTACTAGGAAGTCCAAATATGCTTGATTACATGCAAAAGATTTTTGAAGTTAAATCTGATAATATTGATTTTATAAAGAACTACTAAACTATGATTGATACTAACTCACTAGAAATTAGCCGCATTATTGTTCATCGCGTTCATAAGAAGGAAGGAGACGCAGAATATGGAATTGCAGAATATTCAGAAAATATATTTGATTTTGGAGAAAGAGAGTTAAATACTCTCAAAAGAAGAATTACAACCGCATTCTCTAAATCTAAGAGGTTCTTTAAATTGGAAATCTACAAAAGTGATGAAAATTCATTTTATCAGTATGCAAAAAATCTTAAAAATTGCAATTCTGAAAAGTTTCTAGAAATTTCTAAGAGTATTGCTGATTTATTAGCTTTAAGCCATAGCAAAAAAACTATTCCTGCAGGTTTATTGTTAATTATTGATGGAAATATCAATTCAAAACATTTTGTTTTAGTTATTAAGGCAGAATTACAAGAGGCTTTCACTATAAAGGAGTTTAATAATGAAAAATTGATTGAATTAGTAAATGATTTATTTTTATCTCCAGCTAAAGATTTTTATAAAATGGGATTTATTATTGAAGAACGCAACTCTTTAAGATCTCCAAATAATAATCATTCATGTTATATGTATGATGATAATTTTAGTAATGGAAAAAAAGATTTAGCAGGATATTTCTACAATGATTTTTTGGGGTTTATTACAAATAGTAATGACAAATTAATTACCAAAAATTTTAGAGATGATATTTTTAGGTTTATAGAAAGCCACGTTTCAGGTTTTGAAGATAAAAAAGGACTAAAATCGGCATTAAATACTTTATATAGAGAGAGCACAATGGGTGTTATTAATCCTCAAGAATTTGCTGAAAATTACTTTCCTGATAATTTATTACGATTATTTAGTTCAGAAATTTCCTCACACTATC
Organism: Chryseobacterium sp. 14P4.3.2; assembly: GCF_057799275.1. NCBI lineage: Bacteria > Pseudomonadati > Bacteroidota > Flavobacteriia > Flavobacteriales > Weeksellaceae > Chryseobacterium > Chryseobacterium sp. 14P4.3.2. The sequence goes on along the minus strand of NZ_JBYOKO010000009.1, from coordinate 36,264 downwards.
CTCATTCTTTTACAAAGGATCTTACTCTAGTAGATCGTGCTTTAGATAGACAAACAATCAGATTAGTTGATGATTTAAAAATAGAGGGGCCTAGTGATTCCATGGATAACGTTTCAATTTCTAGCGCCTCAAAATTTAATGTTGAAAATTTACGAATGCAAATTGAAAATGGGGAAATTCAGCAAATAATTACAATTAAAACAGAATAACTTCCGATCTCATGTTTCTATTTAGTTGCATAAGGATAGATTTTTTTTGATAATAAATTCCGTAAAAACACGGAGATTAATACACTCCTAGTTTTTTATATTTGGAAAATAGAACATATTATTAACACATTAGTGGCATTTATAAAAAAAAAACATATGAAATTTAACTTTGAAAATTTAGATGAGGTTACTCGAAAATTAATGCTTAATGAAATAAATGATGATATAGCGAATGACAAATTATATACAAGCAAAAGATTTAATGAAAATGGGCTGAAATTATACGTTGATTTATTAAAAGATTCTGTAAAAAATGGAAATGAGCAAACTTTGGCTCTTTCACTTAAAAATACTGATTGCTTTAAAACACATGAAGAAAGAAAAACAAAAAATGGAACAACTTTAGCCAAAGTACCAGAAACTGCAAATTTAACCTTTGCTGAAAGTGAATTTAATAGATTTTATATTCGAGCACTTTGTTTAAAAGCAATTAATGATACATTAACAATAGAAGTATATAGAGCAAAACATTCAGATCAGCCAAGATCAGGATCTGAAGATTTAATTGGCCAAAATGTAGATCCTCATACATTACTAAATGATTTGAGAAATAACATAGGAGTAGATACATCATTAGGTCTCCCTCCTGGTCCAAATAGTGGATTATCTATCAAATTTATTAATTATGAGAGTTAGTTTGTTGCACGAAATCGGTAAGCATATTTGGGTGAGATTTGAAGACAGTGAAATCAAATTATGGGATGAAAACATCAATTTCATAATCGGAGAATTAGAAAATAGATAGTTTAGGGAACTTAATCATGAAATTTCCTGATATTGATGAAGAACGAAAAGGTTCACAAATATCACTATACATAAAACATAACAAAACCTGCCTCACAGCAGGTTTTTATTCTTAAAAATATCATTATCCCTACGCCTTTGCAAGATGAAAATATCTTGGATCGGGATATTGAAATTCAAAATTTAAGTCTGAAATTAGTTTTGCAGGGGATATGGTTCTTCCCTCATTGGTACGATCCCCTTCATAGGGTAAATCTTTCTGAGCATTGATAATCTCTTCTTTATTCGGGTGAACAGGTGCTACTACATTATATACTTTGGATTGGGATTTATTCTCCAGCATTTTTTCAACCACTGCACAAATATCCGCATAGTGAATATGGTTCACCAGGAGATCAAGATTGGAGATATTATAATTCTTTAAAAGTCTCTGATCGCCCATTAAGCCAGCCAATCTTAAAATATTAACCTGAGGAAACCTGTTTTTTATAATATGCTCACTGGGAACATCATCGGGAGAACGGTCATCTTCTGTAAATTCTTTGTCAATGGTAGGATACACTCCCGTAGAACTCATCATGAATACCTGTCCTTTATAATCGCCCAGAAATGTCAGCAGATTCTTAGCCCTGTCATACAAGGGAATTTCAGTTCCTCTGACTCCTGAAAAAGGAACCGTAATAATTACTGCATCCAACTGGGATGCTACTTTCCATACCGTCATTGTCTCGGAAATATCTTCGTCCGGAAAATCAACCAGCGTAGTATAATATCCCTTGGTTGATAAGTCTTTTACTTTAGAGTCGGTAGTGGTGGTTACGAAAATTTCATAGTGACCGGAGAGTTTTTCCGCAATATGACCGCCCAGCCAGCCACAACCTATAATTCCAATTTTTTTCATTCATAAATTTATCAATTTATTTGCTAAAACAAACTATAACCTAAGAATCTATTAGCACCTCTCCGTCTTTTAAAATAAAATATGCCTGTCCTATCTTCTCTGAAGTTTCCTTCAGGTCCTTATCATCAAATAACTGGGGCACATAGAACTTCTCATGAGCAAACAACCCATAGTGAACAGGAACCAGTTTTCCGGCATGTAATAAATGAGCGGCGGCAAAAGCTTCCTTCAGATTAAGAGAAGCCGGAACAGGGCTATATTCCAAACCAATGACCTCAAAGTTTACCACCACTCCGTTCACAGGTAAAAAAGCGTAATCAATATGCTGGTTTTCTTTTCCGATCTTCCAGAACTGATTGTGCCAGATGGTATCTCCTCCATGAAATATTTTGGTTTCCTGATCTTCCACAATCCATGAACTCTGGATCTCTCCTACTCCGTCCATTGCATACACAGGTTTGAATGTAATGTTGTTTTCGGTGAAAGTTTCATTAAGATTCAGAACAATCATTTCTACATTCTCTGCATATTTTCGCACGAAGTGTTCCAGCCCTGAGTACACGATCAGTTTTCCGTCTTTTTTCAGACATTTTTCAATGATGCTTTTGTCAAAGTGATCCAGATGCATATGGGTGAAAAGAATGTAATCTGCCTGTACCTCATCAGAAAATACGATCAGTTTTTCCAAAGCATCTCCTAAAACGGGTTTGTAATAGGAAAAGTCTTCTACAGCGTCTATCAGAATGGTTTTGTTTTGGGACGTAAGTTTGATACCTGCCCAGTTTAATTTTTGAATTTCCATATTTTCTTTTTTTAACAAAGGAAGAAACTTATGGAAGGCCAGTCAATAAACAAAAGATAATTAATGAGGGGTATAGGGTGATGGATATTAGATTTTAGATATCAGATCTTCTGTAGGGATAGTATATAAAAGACTGTACTATCAAGCCTTTATTCCGGGATTTTCAAATTAAAATTAAGAAATTCTCTTTCTTATTCTGCTTAGGGAAATCGGCGTTATTCCAATATAGGAAGCGAGATATTTTAGAGGAATATTCTGGATGTAATGGGGCCTGTTCTTCAAAAGGTATTCATAGAGATTCTGCGGGCTGTTTTTCAGCAACAGCATTTCTCTCTTCATGGCAGCATTTAGTTTCCTGCTCAGATAGTAATTCTGTACGAAACGGCATTCGGGATTGACGGCAAACATTTCTTTGACCTCATCCATGGTAATTTCCCATGCCAGCCCCTTATTAATAGACTCATAGATTCCCTCGGATCCATCCCCACCAACAGTAAAGATATCACCCGGAAAGTAAAATTCTGCACAGATCTGAGTGTCTGTATCTGAGGTATTATGAAGGTAATATTTACGGACAAGCCCATCTTCAAGAAGATAGGCTTTATGATCCGGAAATATATTTTTCTTTGAAAATTCAACTTTGATCAATTTTTTCCAAACAGGATCACTATCCTCTACATTCAGGTGCGAAAACAGTTTTTTATTAATCATTATCAATGTTGAATAGTTATCAGTTACAGTAAATTTTCATCTACAAAGTTAGGAAGGGTCACTTTCAGATTAGGTTCTGCTTCCATGGCTCTTTTAATAGCGAAAACAGCGCCTTCATTTCTGGCCCAGCTTCTTCTTGAGATTCCGTTATTAACGTCCCAGAAAAGCATAGACTTTAATCTTCTGTCGGCATCTTCAGTACCATCCAGCAGCATTCCGAAACCGCCGTTGATCACTTCTCCCCAGCCTACTCCGCCTCCATTGTGAATGGAAACCCATGTAGCACCACGGAAACTGTCACCAATGACATTGTGAATGGCCATATCTGCTGTAAATCTTGATCCGTCATAGATATTGGAGGTTTCTCTGTAAGGAGAATCTGTTCCGGAAACATCATGATGGTCTCTACCCAATACTACGGGTCCGATTTCACCGTTTTTAATGGCATTGTTGAAAGCTTCGGCAATTTTCATTCTACCTTCAGCATCCGCGTAGAGAATTCTTGCCTGTGAACCAACAACCAGTTTATTTTCCTGTGCTCCTTTGATCCACTGAATATTGTCTTTCATCTGCTGCTGAATCTCTTCAGGAGAGTTTTTCACCATTTCTTCCAATACTGCGCAGGCAATATTGTCGGTTTTCTGTAAATCTTCCGGGTTTCCGCTGGAACATACCCAACGGAACGGCCCGAAGCCGTAATCAAAGCACATAGGCCCCATAATATCCTGAACGTAGCTAGGATACTTGAATTCTCTTCCCAATGTAGGATTTTCTGCCATTACATCTGCTCCCGCTCTGGATGCTTCCAGTAAAAAGGCATTTCCGTAATCGAAGAAATAAGTACCTTTTTCTGTATGTTTATTAATGGCTGCAGCGTGTCTTCTTAAAGTTTCCTGAACTTTTTCTTTGAATAATTCAGGATTTTCAGCCATCATGGTATTGGATTCTTCAAAACTCTGTCCGGCCGGATAATATCCACCCGCCCATGGATTATGAAGTGAAGTCTGATCTGAACCGATATCAATTCTTAAATCGTCCTGATCAAATTTCTCCCAAACTTCTACTATATTTCCAAGGTAAGCCAGAGAAACGGTTTCTTTGTTTTCCTGAGCTTCTCTCACTCTTTTTACCAATGCGTCAAGGTCTTCATAGATCTCATTCACCCATTTCTGATCATGACGTATTTTTGTGATTTTCGGGTTCACTTCAGCACATACGGTAACGCAGCCTGCAATATTACCTGCTTTTGGCTGAGCACCGCTCATTCCACCTAATCCTGAGGTTACAAATAGTCCTCCTTTAGGTTCTTTCTTAATTTTTCTGAAAGCATTTAAAACTGTAATCGTTGTGCCGTGTACAATTCCCTGCGGGCCAATATACATATAACTTCCTGCAGTCATCTGCCCATACTGGGTAACTCCTAATGCATTGAATTTCTCCCAGTCATCCGGTTTTGAATAATTCGGGATCATCATTCCATTGGTTACCACTACTCTTGGAGCCTCTTTATGAGATGGAAACAATCCCATCGGATGTCCTGAATACATGACCAGGGTCTGTTCATTGGTCATTTCAGAGAGATACTTCATCGTCAGCAGGTACTGCGCCCAGTTAGAAAACACAGCTCCGTTTCCTCCGTACGTAATCAGTTCGTGAGGGTGCTGTGCCACTGCATAATCCAGGTTATTCTGAATCATCAGCATAATTGCTTTTGCCTGCTCAGATTTCCCGGGATAGTCTGTGATAGGTCTCGCCTTCATTTCATAATCCGGACGGAAACGATACATATAGATTCTTCCATAGTCCTCTAATTCCTGCTTAAATTCAGGAATCAGTTCTGCATGAAACTGAGGTTCGAAATAACGTAAAGCATTCTTCAATGCCAGTTTTTTCTCTTCTTCTCCTAAAATTTCTTTACGCTTCGGAGCATGGTTGATATTGGTCTCGTATGGTTTAGGCTGTGGCAGCTGCCCGGGTATCCCCTGTTGTATCTGTTCTTGAAATGTCATATTGCTATTGAAAGTTCTATGTTTAAACAATGTTTGAAGTTTTAAAGATATTCAAATTATAAAATATCTGCAACAAAACAGGAGAAAAGCTGGAGAAGCGAAAAAGTTCCGGACTTCAAAGGCAAACAAACGGTCTTTATCGGATTTAATTGGCGACATCATTATTCTCGATCTTGCGTCTTGTACTTTTGATTTCTTCTTTTAATTTTCCGAATTTATAAGTAACATTTACTCCGAATGATCTGTAATAGTCTTTCATATAGCTGTTCTGATAGAAATTGGCACCTGCAGTTTCTGTTATTATAGTCCTGAATTTACTAAAAGGATTATTGATATAGCCCGAAATAGAAAATTGATTATTCAACAGGCTTTTACTGACTCTGAAAGATGTTCCTGTAAACGCATTGGTGTTATTTTGTAATCCTGCCGGCATTTTGCTGTTAATTTCCAGATTAGAATTGACTGACCAGTTGTTCTCAAGCTGATAGTTGGCTGACAGGCAGATATAATAGGTGAAAAGATTATTCTTTACTTCAATACCCTCTGCTTTTCCGCTGATCAGGAAAACGGCAGAATTTCCGTTAATTCCTAAGGTCAGTTTCTTTGTCACCGGATAATTCAGATTATAATCCAGTCCGAATCTGCTTACTTTGCTTGAATTTTCATAGGTTGTTTTGGTAATATGGGTTGCGGGGTCATAAGTTGAAACCTTCAGGTCAATTTTGTTGGAAAAAGAATAGCCAAGCCCAATATTGAAATTCACTTTACTATTGTATGAATAATTCGTCATTATATCATTGTTGATAACAGCTTTCAAATAAGGATTCCCGCTGGTTTCAAAGTAAGGGTTTGCAGTATTCACGAAAGGATTCAGCCGATTGATGCCCGGTCTCTTTATCCGCTGCGAAAACCCGAAATTAATACTGTGATGTTCTTTCCAGTTTTTATTAATGGAAACATTCGGAATGAGATTAAAATAATCCTGATTCACAGCGGTGTTGGTTGAAGTAAAATCAGCTTTATTGGTGGTATTCTCCAATCGTAACCCTGTCTGAAAATTCCAGCCAAGCAAAGTATATCTTGCTGAAAGATAAGCTCCGTAGATATTCTGGTGATTCAGATATTCATCGGAGTTATTCAAATTTTCCGGTACTGAAGCGTATTCACTTCTATTTTTTCGGAAAATCGCTTTAAGCCCTGTTTCTAAAAAGATTTTGTCAATATTTTTCACAAAATCAATCTGAAAAGTCTGTTCATTGTTTTCATTCTCATTGTTCTGGGTGGTTTGATTCTGAGTATTAGCCTTATCATTAAAAATAGCTGAAGAGCTTTCAAAATGATTATTGTTATCACTCAGTCTGTAAGAAAATGTAAGCAGCTGGCTTTTATCCTTTTTGAATCCCATCTGATAATTGGCAGAAACTTCGAATCCTCTGTCATTATTTTTTGAATGGATGTCTGAAAAGCTTTTCTCCCAAGGTATATCCTGTCCATAGAAATAAGAATCCAATTGATTTTCAGTTCTGCTCCCTGAAACATTTCCTGCAAGCTGTATGCTCAGCAATTTTAAACTGTCAATTTCATAGCTGACAATGGTGCCCAAATATCCTCCTTTTCCTTTTTCTTTTATCTTTCCATTTTGCAGAAGATTGTCTGAACTGGCCTGCTGTTTATTCTGATTTTCTGTTTCCGGGCTGTTTCTCAGAAATGCTCCACCGTAAGCAGAAATTCCAATTTTATTCTGCTTCAGATTCAGGGAAAAACCAAGATTCTGTTCCTGCTTTGGAAATCTGGCTCCGATATTTACAGAGGCATTATAGCCATCTCTCATCTTTTTAGTGGTAATAATATTAATGATACCGGCAACTCCCTCTGCTTCATATTTTGAGGATGGATTGGTAATAATTTCTATGCTTTGTATTGTATTCGCAGGGATGTTTCTGAGAATGTCTTTTGCATTGTTATTAAGAAGCTGCGTTTCTTTCCCGTTCATCAGTATTTTAAAATTTCCTGTTCCTTTAAAAAGTATATTTTCATTGCTGTCAACGGACAGATAGGGCATTTTCTTCATCATTTCAAGGAGATTTTTAGAATTGCTCTCAGGATCAGACTGGATGTTATAGACCAATCCATCGATCTTGGATTTTATAAGTCCTTTTTTCCAATTGATGGTAACTTCCTTAATGTTTGTTTCCTGTTGTGAAGAAACCGAATCTTTCTGTACTTCCTGCGCTTTTAAATGACCAAGGAAGAAAAGGAAAACGAATACTGAAATGATATATTTTCTCATAATTATTGTTTTAAAAAAAAAGACATAAGAATTCTAAGGACCGTATTATTCTGTCCCTAAAAATGATGGAATTTACTATTGATTGTTACAATTCTCCGTTTGTTTACTAAGCCTGACAATCCTTACCGGTAAGGATTTCGCCTCAGAGTAGCCGAAGTATTATATAGTTTACTGAATATCGAATGATTAGCTGCCTGTGACCTTCCTGAAGTTATTTCTTTTTATTTTTCATCAGAAAATAATAGGTCAGAAAACCTAATGATACAAAGACAGTAACTACCCCGTAAGGGAGCGGAGAGTTTTCATTATACGGAAGAAACTCCAGAACGATGAGCCCTATTCCTCCAAACATTAAAATGATTCCCCATTTCAGCATTTCAGACCCAAGGCCGGTAAGGTTGTTTAGAATAAGGAACATTTTTTCATCAATATGTTCTTTGTTCAGAATTTTCTTTTTCAGGTCATAATTCGTCATTACTACTATAATAACAGAGATTGCAATAAGGATGGCAATGATTACTATAAAAGGTGCAAGGTGCTTCATTTTAGATGATTTTACCAATAGACAAAAAAATACGCCATGGGTTACAAAATTTTAAATAAATTAAAAAATTGTAACTGAATTAAAAAAATACTGTCTAATAGGATATGTTCGATGAAGAAAAAATCATTAATGATATACTAAAAGGCAACCTGAATACTTTTCAATTGGTTGTAAAACAGTATCAGAACCTGGTTTATTCTATTTTGAACAGAATGCTGGCCAACAATGAAGACATTGAAGATATTGGTCAGGAAGTTTTTATAAAGGTGTATGAAAACCTAAAAAAATTTAAAAAAGAGTCAAAACTCTCTACCTGGATTGCCAGAATTGCATATAATGTAACCATCAATCATCTGAAAAAAGAAAACAGGAATCATTTTGATGATATTGATGACCGTTTTGAATTTCATTCTACACCGGAAAACCCTGAAACAAAGCTTATCGGAAAAGAGCTTACTGATTATCTGAATCATCTGATTTCCGAACTGCCTCTACAATATCGAACCGTGATAACGCTTTATCATTGGGATGAGTTTAGTGTTCAGGAAATCTCTGAGATTACAAAATTTCCGGAAGGAACCGTGAAAGGCTATCTGTTCCGGGCAAGAAAATTATTAAAAGAAAAATTACAAAAAGATGGATACCAATAGAAAGAAAATAGTGGACGATCTTAAGGAATATCAGGATATTTCTGAAAATGATATGAACGCCTATGAATTACTCTACACTCGTCTCGAGGAAAAAAACACCGATGGTTTTTCTTTAGGATTTTCAAAAAATATCATTCAAAAAATTGAAGCTAAACAACAACGCAGGTTTAATATAAAAATCTATTGTCTGGCTTCAATCTTAATACTGATAGGTATTCCATTTTTTATAGGTTTTATGGATCAGGAGCTTTTCACGCTGTTGTTATCAACTTTTCTGAAGTATAAATTCCTGGTTGTAATGGCATTAGCAGGTGTGATCCTTATTCACTTCAGCGATCAATTGATATCAAAAAACAAAATTGACTGAATTCCGAAATAACGTAAGGCATTCTTCAATGCTAGCTTTTCATTAATTGTCTATATTTGAAAAATAACTTGCATTCCGCTCTTCTGGAGGGGTAGAATGTTGTTCTTACTCATCTATCGGTGTTTAGGGAATAAAAAACCTTACTGAAATTCAGTAAGGAATGTATGTAAGCTTGTAGGATTTACGTTAAAACATCATCATTTTCTTCTTCATGGTCATCATCATTATCACTTAGGCTCCAATAATTGTTTTCTTCGTCTTCGGAGCCAATATCTTCCATTTCATCGTCGTCATCTGCTCCCGGAATATCCAATCCTTTATCAATTTTGTCATCTTCAAGATCTTCATCTAAAATAGGATTACCATCTCCGTCCAGCGAAATATGTTTTTCTTTCTTAAATATATCTTCGCTGGGACTGTACTCCATTTCTTCTAACTTCTTGTTTTGCTCGTTGGTATTATTTTCTGGTGCCATACTTTTAAGTTTTTTGGTTGATATAGATAGAACAAAAATAATTCCAAGTTATGATGAATGGCGAGAATAAACTTCAGGATTAGTGCAATGCGGCATTTTTTCGCCTTTTGAGAAAGCGATTATATTTCCGGCTGCCAGTTTTGCCATTCCGTTTCGGGCTTCAATAGTAGCGGACCCAATATGCGGTAGCACGCATACGCTTGAAAGTTCTAAGATAGGATCATCCGGAGATATAGGTTCCGGATTGGTAACATCCAAACCTGCACCCCAAATTTTCTTATCAAGCAATGCCCTGTAAAGATCTTTTTGATTATGGAATCCGCCTCTTGCAGTATTGATAAAAATCGCATCAGGTTTCATCTTTTCAAATACCGAATAATTAAACAGTTCTTTATGCTCAGGAGTAAAATTGGCATGCACACTCAAAACATCTGCGTTTTCTATCAGCTCATCAAAGGAAACATATTTTGCGCCCAATTCTTTTTCGGCTTCTTCGTTATGGTTTCGGTTATGGTAAATAATATTCATATCAAAAGCCTTTTTTGCTTTTTCAGCCATCTCAAAACCTATTCTTCCCAGCCCAAAAATACCCAGCGTTTTTCCGTAAATCTCCTGTCCTAGGGCATGTAAAGGATCAAAATCATTCCAGTTTCCTTCTTTCACTTTCTGAAAATTATAGCTTGCTCTTCTGGCAACAGACTGCATCAAAAGAAAGGCTACGTCAGAAGTTGCCCTGCTCAAAACATCCGGTGTGTTTCCTACCGGAATATTTCTGTGGATGGCTTCTTTTATATCAACGTGGTCAAACCCTACGGAATATAGAGCAATAGCTTTAATATTGGGGCAAGCATCAAAAAAATTCTTATCGTATTTAAAATCTCCGCCTACACTTAAGATGGTATCTGTATTTTTACAATATTCTATCCATTCTTCATAGGAGAGATTTTCATTTTCCGGAAGTATTACCTGCAGGCCTGCTTTTTTCAGCATTTCGATTCCGATTTCCGGAATTCTTTTGTTTACAAAAACTTTCATTGTCGTCTGTTAATGATTGGTGAATAAAAAAACCTCACTCGCAAAAAGTAAGGTTATGTAACTTTAATATTAAAAATATTTCTTTTCATCCGAATGTTTTGTTCTGGATATCATCATGTTGATTGATAAAAATTGAATAGTGAGTTTTACCTGAATCCAATTTCCGTTCCGAAATAGGTTAAAATATTTTAAATTTTGGATAAAGCCAAGGGAATCTTATCTTTTATTAAAAACGGAGTAAAGTTCGTTTCTATTAAGAAGATAACTGCTATTGAAGAACTGGTGTTTGAGACCAGTACTGCTGCCAATTCCGGTAATTTATTTTAAAATTCAATCAAAAGTAATGGTACTACTGATTGGTACTTCCCAACATCGGAACAAATTTGTAAGCTCCAAATTCTTCTTTTTCAAATTCTGTAGGGCCTATTTTGGTAAATCTGTACAAAACCTGTTCATCTGTAGGTCCCAGTGGAATAACCATTATTCCTCCAATATTAAGCTGTTTCAAGAGTTCTGTAGGTAAAGTGGATGCACCACAGGTAACGATAATTTTATCAAAAGGAGCAAAAGTAGGAAGCCCTGCAAAGCCATCTCCAAAACTCTGAAATTTTGGACTGAGATGGATCTCTCTGAGTTTCTTTTTTGAAAAGTCAAACAGATCTTTTTGCCTCTCAACGGTATACACCAAAGCTTTCATCGCCACCAAAACGGCAGTCTGATATCCACATCCTGTGCCTATTTCCAGTACTTTCTCGCCGGCTTTTACCTGGAGCAGTTCAGATTGTTCTGCTACTGTTGATGGGTGTGAAATAGTCTGATGCGCCAGAATGGGGAAAGCCCGGTCTTCATAAGCGAAATCTTCAAAAATACTTTCTATAAAAAGGTGTCTCGGAATTTCATTCATTGCCGAAAGTACCTTTTCATCTGAAATCCCGATTCTATAGCGGAGATATTCTACTAAATTCTTTCTTTTTCCTTTATGTACAAACGAATCCTGCATAGGACAAAAGTAAGAAATTAGATTTTAGATTCCAGAGATTGAGGGAAAGAATTATCCACAAAAACTACTTCTGCAATCTAACTTCTTTCTTATCTTTACAAAAATTTAATACAGCTATGTTAAAAGCAGGTTTGGTAGGTGCCGGACATTTAGGAAAAATACATTTAAAACTTCTTAATCAGTCAGATAGATACGAATTTGTAGGTTTCCATGATAAGGATGTTGAAAACGGAAAGAAATTAGAAGCCGAATTCGGATATAAATATTTTGAAAACTTTGATGAATTGCTTGGGCAGATCGACATGCTAGATATTGTCACTCCTACTATTTATCATTACGATTATGCGTTGAAGGCTATCGATAAGGGACTTCATTTCTTTATTGAAAAACCGGTTACTCAAACTCTGGAACAGGCGGAAGAAATTTTGCATTTATGCCAGCAAAACGGTATTAAAGCACAGGTTGGACACGTAGAAAGATATAATCCGGCTTTTATTGCGACTAAGGAATATATCAAGAATCCGATGTTTATTGAAATCCACAGACTTGCAGAGTTCAATCCGAGAGGTACTGACGTTTCTGTTGTTTTGGATCTTATGATCCATGATCTGGATATTTTATTAAGTATCGCGAAATCTAAAGTGAAAAATATTCATGCAAGTGGTGTATGCGTGGTGAGTAAGACTCCTGATATTGCCAATGCCAGAATAGAGTTTGAAAACGGATGTGTTGCCAATCTTACCACTTCAAGAATATCTATGAAAGCGATGAGAAAAAGCAGATTCTTCCAGAAAGACGCTTACGTTTCTATTGATTTTCTTGAGAAAAAAGCAGAGGTTATTAAAATGAAAGATGCACCTGAGAACCCTACTCCATTTGATATGATTATTGAAAATGCTGAGGGAGAAAAGAATCAAATCTTGTTTGAATACCCTAATATTCAGCCTAATAATGCAATTTTAGACGAATTAAACTCTTTTGCTGATGCTATTACAGGCGATAAAAATGTAGAAGTTTCTCTTGAAGACGGAACTGAAGCTCTGAAAGTGGCCTTAGAGATTATGAAACTTATAAGTTAATATGACCATAAAGTCTGCTTTATTTTCTTTAGCAGCACTCATAATGCTATCTTGTAATCAGAAAAAAAATGGTTACGAGATAGATTGTGAGTATGAAAAAAAACAGGCTCAAAATGACTTCAACTATAAAAAATATACATGGACCATCTTCTCTGGGCAGGGCGGTTACATTCTGGGTAGAGAGGAATTCATCATACTGCTAAACCAAAATCATATAGAAACGATAGACATCCCGTTGTCCTGTATGAGATACGCTAATGATAAGTATGAAAACTGTCGTGAGATTGAGATGAACCGCCTTATCCGGCAAAAGTTTGGCAAGGGCTTTATTGACTCTTTGAAATACCTTGCTAACAAGAGGTTTATAGAAAATCATCCGGACGAAGTATTTTCTTATCAGGAATGTGATGATATATCCCGCTACCCAAATTCTACAGCAGATAATCAGTTCAAGAAAATCAGCCAGGATTACTTTATAAAATATCCTTCTCCTTCGAAGTACATCAAAAAGAATAAAGATGAACATTCTTCTTATACTTCCGCTTCTTTTGTTCTTACCAAAAACGGAAAAATTAAAGAATTAACAATAGATAGTGAATTTCAAAACAAAAAAAACAATATATTTGAAAAACAATTCAATACACAATTGGAAAATTTTGTTTTACAGACCGAATGGATACCTGGCAAAATAAATGGTCTCAATGTAGATTCATATTATGATGTCAGCATTCATTATGATTAATTTCTAATTATTTCCCTTCTATTTTAAACCATTGAAAATACTATGAAAAGAACAATCCTATTATCCGCTTTATTATTGTCTCAATTTGGGACATCACAATTATTAAAAACCTCCGGACAAAAAATCGTTAACGATAAAGGTGAAAATATTCAGTTGAGAGGCCTTGGTCTTGGCGGCTGGATGCTTCAGGAGGGCTATATGCTAAAAACAGCTGATTTTGCAGGACCTCAGTATAAAATCAAGGAAAAAATAACTGATCTGATTGGAGAAGAGGGAATGAATGAATTCTATAAAGCCTATCTGAAAAACGGAATTACAAAACAGGACATCGATTTTCTTGCGAAAGCGGGCTTCAATTCTATCAGGCTTCCGATGCATTATAATCTGTACACTCTTCCTATTGAAAAAGAACCTGTAAAAGGTAAAGACACATGGCTGGACGAGGGGTTTAAAATGACTGATGACCTGCTTCAATGGTGTGCAGATAATAAAATCTATCTGATACTGGATCTGCATGCAGCTCCGGGCGGTCAGGGAAACGATGCTAACATTTCGGACAATGATAAATCCAAACCATCACTGTGGGATAGTGAAGAGAACCAGAGAAAAACGATAGCACTCTGGAAAAAACTGGCAGAACGTTACAAAAACAGTCCGTGGATTGGAGGTTATGACCTGATCAACGAACCTAATATTAACTTCACAGGGAAGAATCCAAACGGAACTGATGAAATGTCCAATGCTCCTCTCTGGAAGCTTCAGAAAGATATTACAGCGGCAATTCGGGAAGTGGATAAGAAACACATTATTTTCATAGAAGGAAATGCCTGGGGAAATAATTATAACGGTTTACCGGCTATCTGGGATCATAATATGGCATTCAGTTTTCATAAATACTGGAATTATAATGACGATTCTACCCTGAAGTCTGTACTGGATCTAAGAGAAAAACACAATATACCGATTTGGCTTGGAGAAACCGGTGAAAATTCCAATGTCTGGTTCACTGAGCTGATCCAGCTATTGGATAAGCATAATATCGGCTATGCATTCTGGCCGATGAAAAAGATAGATAACATCGCAGGGATTGCGAATGTAAAAATAACCCCAGAATATGAGAAGCTGCTGGATTACTGGAAAAATGGCGGTGAGAAACCGTCGAAGGAATATGCAAGGAAGGCTTTGATGAAGATTGCAGACCATTATAAGCTTAATAACACGGAAATTAAAACCGATGTTATTGATGCCATGTTCAGACAGGTTACAGATACCTCTACAAAGCCATTCAGAAATCATCAGGTTCCCGGAAGAGTATTTGCTTCGGAATATGACCTGGGAAGAATAGGTGCTGCCTATGAGGATAAAGACTTCATCAATCTCTGGGTAAGCGACCCGGCTAAAAGGTCAGAATGGAACTCCGGCCAGCAGATGAGAAATGATGGTGTAGACCTTTATAAATGTAATGACAAGGTAACTAATCATTATTATGTAGGCAAGACAGAATCCGGAGAATGGCTTCAATATACTGTCAACTCCAAAGCAGCCCAAAATTATACATTTGATATCAGATATGCTGCTGATAAGGATTCAAAAATAAGAATTGAAAAAGCTTCAGGAGAATCATTAGCCTCTGTATTGCTGCCTTCCGGCGGAGGAAAAGAAAACTGGAAAACGTTTTCTGTAAAAAATATTCCTCTTCAGAAAGGAGAAAATAAAATCAGGATATTCTTTGAAAATGACGGGGTCAACCTGAATTATTTTGAAGTAAAGTAATAATAATTATCTTAAATTACAGTTCTCTTTCGAAGACCGGAAGAGAACTTTTTAATTTTAATATTATGAAAAAAACAGCACTTCTTTTTCTTCTGATCTCTGCATTCTCATTTGCTCAGACTTCGCTTTTGGAACAGAAAATAAATTCAATTCTTAAAAACAAAAAAGCAACAGTAGGCGTTTCTGTCCTGGGTTTTGAAAATGGTTTTAAATATGATCAAAATGCAGATAAAAAACTCCCGATGCAAAGTGTATTTAAATTTCACATTGCCGCTGCAGTTTTGAATGCTGTAGATCAGGGAAAACTATCTCTGGATCAGAAAATCAAATTGGATGAATCAAACTTGCTTGAGAACACATGGTCGCCACTTCATGATCAATATGCAGGAAAAAATGTTGAAATCCCATTAAGTGAGGTGATTGAATATACTGTTGCCCTAAGTGATAATAATGGTTGTGATATTCTTCTCAAGCTATTGGGTGGAACGCAGACTGTGCAGAAGTTTATGGATTCCAAGGGGATAAAAGGTTTTAAGATCAAATATAATGAAGAGGCTATGCATAAAGACTGGAATGCTCAATATGAAAACTATAGTACTACAAAATCAGCGGTTGATGTTCTTAAAAAATTCTATGACGGAAAATTATTATCTAGGAAATCTACAGATTATCTGATGAAAGTAATGTGGTCTACCTCAACGGGATTGAATAAAATGGTAGAACAACTTCCCAAAAACACTCCGGTGGCAAGAAAAACAGGATCTTCAGGCAAAAATAAGGAAGGTATAACCGGTGCAGAAAATGAAATTGCAATTGTTACTTTACCCAATGGAAAGCATTATGCAATTGCTGTATTTGTAAGTAATTCTTCAGAATCTGAAACTGTAAACTGCAAAATAATTTCTGATATCTCCAGGACGGTATGGGAATATTTTAATAAGTAAAATATTAACCTTAATTTTAGCGCCTAGAATTGAGTCCATCATTTATGAAAAAAATAATAACGGCGGCTGCTGTGTTTTGTTTTGCACTTGTCTTTTCTCAGAAGAATCAAAACTATTTAGAGATCGGCTATGCAAGCATATGTTGTGGTCCGCCATCTGACCAGCCTGTCATCAGTTACCTGAAAGAGTTTAAGAAAAAAAACCAGATCAAGAGTCTGGAAATCCTGAAACAGAGCGGTTTAGGCAGAGAGGGTGAATTTGCTTTATATATAGGCACGGATTATCTTACAAAAAATCAAAAAAACCGTCTTATACGCGGGCTTATGGCTACTGTTTCAAACCAGAACCAAAATCAGAGCAACAACAAAAAGCAAAGCAATAAGGGGAATGTCAATTTTGATTCGGCTACTGTTGTCAATCAATCTGATCTCATGAATGCAAAAAATTTAACTATCTATAAAAAATAAAAGAAAAATGATCAAAAACATTGTAGTTATCGGAGCGGGAACTATGGGGAACGGTATTGCCCATACTTTCGCACAAAGCGGTTTTAAAGTAAATCTTGTAGATGTATCTCAGGATGCTTTAGATAAGGGTTTAAAAACCATCACTACCAATCTTGACAGAATCATTGCGAAAGGAAATCTTACAGAGGAGCAGAAGGCTGCAACTTTAGGAAACATCACTACTTTTACAGCACTTACTGATGCTGTGGGATCTGCTGATCTTGTTGTAGAAGCAGCTACTGAAAATCTTGATCTTAAATTAAAGATCTTCGGACAAATGGATGAACTGGCACCTGCAGATTGTATTCTTGCTACTAATACCTCTTCTATTTCTATCACTAAAATCGCTGCTGCAACAAAAAGAGCGGATAAAGTAATCGGAATGCACTTTATGAACCCAGTTCCTATCATGAAACTTGTTGAAATCATCAAAGGATATTCTACTTCTAAAGAAACTTTTGCTTCGATCTATGAAATGAGCAAAACATTAGGTAAAGTTCCGGTAGAGGTTAATGATTATCCTGGTTTTGTGGCCAACAGAATCTTAATGCCAATGATCAATGAATCTATTGAAACACTTTATAACGGAGTAGCGGGTGTAGAGGAAATTGATACGGTAATGAAATTAGGTATGGCTCATCCGATGGGACCTCTTCAGCTAGCAGATTTTATTGGCCTTGATGTATGTCTTGCCATCCTGAATGTAATGTATGACGGTTTCAAAAATCCTAAATATGCTCCGAATCCATTGCTTGTAAATATGGTAATGGCTGGAAAACTGGGTGTTAAATCTGGTGAAGGCTTCTATGATTATTCAGAAAGCAAAAAAGCTGAAAAAGTTTCAAAAATGTTTTTGAAGTAATTTTAAATCAATAATTTTATTTATCTTTGAGAAAGTTAAAACATTAAAAAAATGAAATTACCAAAGTTTTTATTAGCAGATAATTCGGAGTTTCCAGAAGATCTATTCGTAGTTCATACAGAATATCCAAGATTTATCCTAAACGTTGAGGAAGAAGAAGTTGAGTGGTTAGATGATCTTGAAGGTGATGATGAAGAAACGATGGCAGATGAAGCTACGAAAGTAGTAGAAGCAGCATTCAAATGGTGCGACGAGGAGTTGGCTAAGTACGACGAGGAAGAGGAAGATTAATAATTACACTCTAAACATAAAAAAGGAACTCAATTGAGTTCCTTTTGTTTTTTATTCTGATTTATTGAATTTCAATAATAAAAGATTGTCTTTATATAACTCTAAGGTATTTCCGGTAATCACATATTTGTTTGCTTTTCCCATCATATCCATAAAATTCTGCTCTACCCCGATGTTATTACACATCATTTTTGTAGACCCCATCTGACCTGCAGAAAAACCTCCTGTGGAAGGATCTATTGATGCTGTTCCAAAATAGTTATTGCATCCTGCATTTCCTGTGATCTTTTCCCCTTCAATATTTAATGTTGGAATTTTTCCTTTTACATTGTCAGCCAATGTCCATTTTGTATTTACAAGAGCTGGCTGTGCTTTTCCTACCTTAGATGCAGACGGGCTGCTCATAGTTCCACATGAAGCCAATACTGCTGCTGTACATATACTTAAAAAAAGATTTTTCATTTTTTTCTTTTTGAATTAACCCAAATTTACGGAAATTATATTATTTAAACGGTCTGGAAAGGATTTTATTATCCTTTAACATCTGGTATTTATACTTTATTTTAAATACTATTATTCAATAGTAACATCCCTTTAGCCAGCCTATTTAAAAACAAAAAACGGACTCAAAAGAGTCCGTTTACTATGATAATAAATATTTGTTTACAATTAAGATCTCAATTCGGCATTGAATTCTTTCTGGAAAGACTTGATAAGGGAATCCATTACTTCGGTAATCTCTTTTTCTTCTAACGTCTTTTCTTCGTTTAACAGCTCAAAACTCATTGCATAAGACTTTTTGCCTTCAGGAAGATTCTTACCTTCATATACATCGAATAAATTGATGCTCTTAATGAATGGGGATTTGTTCTTTTTCGCAGTCTGATACAATTCCTGATAATTGATATTTTTGTCAATCAATAAAGCTAAATCTCTTCTGATTTTATTGAATTTCGGGATATCTCTGAATTTCAATTCATTTTTAGAACGGAGTTCCTGAGCATATTCCAGTTCTATCTCAGCATAGAAACAGTCCTGATCAATATCAAAGTCTTTCAATAGTGAAGAAGCTACTTTTCCGATTCTTACTAAAGCTTTTCCATCTGCTTCGTATACCAAAGCATCTGAAAATCTCTCATCAGATAAAGCCACTTCTTTATAATCTACAGCAAGTCTTTCCAATAAAACTTTTACATAAGCTTTAAGGTTGTAGAAACTTACAGCAGATTTTGGCTGAAGCCAGTTTTCAGCAACATCTCTTCCTGATACCAAAACAGCAAGCTGCTTTCTTTCTTCATATTTATCTTTTTTATGATAAATTTTCCCGAATTCAAAGAACTTGATATCCTGATTTTTTCTATTGATATTATATACCGTATTCTGAAGAAGTCCTTCTAATAAAGACTTTCTCATGAATGCCAAATCTCCGCTCAAAGGGTTTAACAGTTTTACAGCATCTGTTTCATCTTTTACAGAAGTTAATGAATTGTTCATTACTTCGTTGAAACCAAGACCTTGTAAAGCTCTTGCCCAGCTGTTTTCCAGTTCATCCTGATCGTTTGCGCTCAGTTTAACCGGTGTAAATGAGAATTTTTGAGGAGCATCTATTTTGTTATAGCCATAGATTCTTAAAATCTCTTCAATGACATCAATTTCTCTTGTTACATCTGCTCTGTAAGCAGGAACAGAGATTTCAAAACCATTAGGAATTTCATTTAAAACCTGAATTTCCAGTGCTTTTAAGATTTCTTTTACTTTTTCTCTGTGGATCTTTGTTCCTAAAATCTGCTCGATTTTTGAAAATCTGATAATCACATAGTTATCTTCAATTTTCTTAGGATATTCTTCCAGTAGCTCTCCTATCAGTTTCCCTTCAGCAATTTCCTGAATCATTTTGATGGCATGAGTAATCGCTGTTCTTGTAAGATTCGGGTCAACTCCTCTTTCAAATCTGAAAGATGCATCTGTATTCAGAGCGTGGGCTTTTGCTCCTTTTCTTACTGCAATAGGATTAAAATATGCACTTTCCAGAAATACTGTTTTTGTAGTTTCAGATACTCCTGAGTTTTCACCTCCAAAAACTCCTGCAATACACATTGGATTATTTTTACCATCTTTGATCATGATTTCAGAACCGTTCAGAGTTCTTTCCACACCATCCAGGGTTGTAAATTTCGTTCCAGGGTTTACTGTTCCGACTTTTACTTTTTTATCTGCAATTTTATCTGCATCAAATGCATGAAGAGGCTGTCCATATCCGTGAAGGATATAGTTGGTAATATCTACAACATTATTGATAGGGCTTAGTCCGATTGCTTTCAATCTGTCTTTCAGCCAGCTTGGAGATTCTGCAATTTTTACATTCTCAATGACAGCACCAATGTATCTTGGGCACAATTCTGCATCTTCAATTTCCAGTTTAAAATCGTGAGAACCTTCGTTATTTAAAACTTCAGATGCTACTTTATTAAACTGAGACTTCAGTTGATTGGTAGAAAGATAGGCATGTAAGTCTCTGGCAACCCCATAGTGAGACATTGCGTCTGTTCTGTTGGGTGTTAAACCAATTTCAAAAACCTCATCATTGGTAAGTTCAAAATAATCTGCAAAGTTCTTCCCTACTTCATATTTGCTTTCATCTAAAACCATGATTCCTCCATGATCTTCGCTAAGGCCAAGTTCATCTTCAGCGCAAATCATTCCCTGAGAGACCTCACTTCTGATTTTTGCTTCTTTAATTTCAAAAAAGTTTCCTGTTTTGTCATAGATTTTGGTTCCGACAACGGCTACAGGAACCGTCTGCCCCGCTTCTACATTAGGAGCTCCGCAAACAATGTTTAACACTTTTCCGTTTCCTATGTCTACTGTTGTCTTCTTCAGTTTATCAGCATTAGGATGTTTTTCGCAAGTTAAAACCTTACCTACAACAATTCCTTCCAGACTGCCTCTTACACTTTCAAATTTATCTATCCCTTCAACTTCAAGACCTATGTCTGTAAGGAATTCACCGATTCTTTCAGTTTTCAATTCCGTTTTTACAAAGTCCTTCAGCCAGTTGTTTGATATTTTCATTTGTTTATCTATCTACTTTTTTAGTTGGTCAGAGGAAACCGAGGGTTTCTTCTGCTTTATTTTGAAACTTTTACTTGAAATTCCACGCCTTTATTCGGTATGATTTTTCGAGCTACAAATGTCGTGTTTTTTTGATAAATAGAGAAATTTCGAAACGATTTTAAGATAATTAATTTTCATTAACAGGTCTCTTCTGAAATTGATAAAACTTTCAACTGCTTCTCATCAGTTAGTTTAAAAATAAATTTAAGAAAGTAAGATCATAATAGATTCTGGCTATGAGTATATTCACCATCTGGTCTGACTATTTTCTTCAGACTGTCAGAAAACAGTACCAAGCCTCCAGCCATCATAATGAGATCCTTCAAAACAAGCCTTCCAGCACCTGACAGATAAGGAAATCCATATTGAGGTGAAGGATAGTCTCCGCCAAGTTCAGGAACATATACTTCCGGAGTTGTAAGCAGAAAGGATAGGGTCACGAAAGACATTAAAAAGGTTAATGCTCCACCAGCAGCTCCTATTTTAGGAAACCAGATCCCCAATACGACCAAAATACCTATTATGAAAATCATCATTCCCAGACCATATGCAAATGAATAGGTTCCATTTTTCTCATGCCAGTCTATATTTTTCTGAACTACTTTTCCCTCCTGATTTTTATACAAAGTATATTCTGAAACAAGTTTGTGATCTTCAGTAAGGACTTTATTACCTGCATTTTTGTAGAAGAAGCTCATAAAGGGACTGTTTGCAACAAAAGGGACAATGCCATCGGCTTCGTATTGAAATGCTTTTAACCCTCCAATCCAGGCCATTACAATGAAAATGGAAATCCTTAAAAGATTTAGAAAGCTTTTATCCAGTTTTACTAAAAGAGCGTATAATTTACTGTTCTGCATTTGATTTATTTTTCACAAATGTATTCAGATGCAGGATGTCTCAACATAGATATTTGAGGACATTACATGGACATTTTCGCCACAACAGAGATCCCTACTTTTTCTCTATACTTTTTAGGAGAGCAGCCCACTGATTTTTTGAAATATCTGCTGAAATAAAACTCATCAGAGAATCCCATTTCCGCAGCAATCTCTTTTACAGAACGATAAGTTAGATGAAGTAGTTTTTTGGACTCCAGAACAATTCTTTCGTTAATAAGCTGGCTGGGTGTTTTTGCAAATTCCTTTTTCACCGCTTTGCTTAATGTACTATTTGTGATATTCAGTTTATCGCTGTAGAATGATAGTTCTTTTTCACTTTTAAAATGGACCTCAAGCAGCTTCTGAAATTCTGCAGCATTTTTACCGGGTAGTTTTTCATTAAAAGCTGATGTATTATCAGCACCGCTTTTCTGTTTGCTCCCAATAGCAAGAATCAGCTGTATATAAGTCTTAATGATTGATTCAGAAAACGGATGCTTTTCAGACTCCTCTTTTTTAATATGGTTAAAAAGCTCAAGAATATATTGATAATTTTCTCTTGACAGCTCAATACCCGGATTCAAATAGATATTATTGAAAAGGAGTCCGTTGCACGCTACCTCTTCTTTATGATATTCTATACAGTAATAATCACCATGAAAGAACAGAATATTAATAATCTCATGAGATTCCGAAGCGAGTTTTAACTTTTGGTAGGGAGACAGAAACAGTATATTATATCCTTTGTATGAATAATTGATATCATCCACAGAGAAAACACCTGTTCCTTTCCACAGAACGACACTATAATTTTCAGTAGCGAAGTCTGAGGGGAAATCTGACGTTTGATAAGATTGTATTTTTATTTCCATGATTAAAAAGTACAATAAAACAAAAGCTGGAAAAATCCAGCTCTTATTTTCTTTTTTATTGATTTAATGTTACAATCCGATCACCGGCATTGATAACATTAATATATTTTCGTTTTCTTCAAGACCGTCAAGAGGTTCGATAATTCCTGGTCTGTTTGGCTGTGACATTTTCATGGTGATATCGTCAGAGCCTAATATTGTTAACATTTCAGTTAAGAATTTCGAGCTAAAACCGATATTGATATCTTCTCCGTTATAGTCACATGGAATCTGCATGTCTGCTTTGTTTGCATATTCTGTATCCTCTGCGTGAAGGTGAAGTATATTTCCTGAAAGCTTAAATCTTACCTGATTGGTTGATTTATTAGACATAATAGATGCTCTTTTAATGGCTCCCAACAACAGGTTCCTGTTGATCGTTAATACATTCGGGTTTTCTTTAGGGATTACCGCTGTATAGTTTGGATATTTTCCATCGATCAGTCTACAGATCCAGATGTGTTTATCAAAAGTAAATTTAGCCATATTCTCATTGAAGTCGATTTTCACGTCTTCATTGGAGCTTGCCAGAATATTTTTGAAAATATTCAGAGGTTTTTTAGGCATGATAAACTCCATTGGCTCAGCATTCATCAGATCTGTTCTTTTGTAAACTACCAATCTGTGAGAATCTGTAGAAACAAAATTGGTTTCATTTTCTCCAAACTGGAAGAGAACTCCTGTCATTACCGGACGAAGAGAGTCATTACTTGTTGCAAATAATGTATTGGTTAAAGCCTCAGACAGAACTCCAGCTGACATTGTTACACTCTGAGAAGCGTCAAATTCCGGCAGCTCAGGGTAATCGTCTGCATTGTCTAATGCTACTGCAAAATTGTCTTTTTCATCTAAAATCTCAAGCTGGCTTCCAGTTCCTTCCGCATTGTCCTTTACAACAAATGTCAAAGGCTGTTCACCATAAGTCTTGATAAAATCCTGAAAAATTTTAGCAGGAACAGCAAATTTACCTGAGTCATCAGACTTCACCTCCAAAGAAGTTACAAGAGTCGTCTCACCGTCAGATGCTGTAATGGTCACATTATTTCCGTCTAATTCAAAAAGATAGTTTTCTAAAATCGGTCTCGATTGAGAGCTTGATATTACGCCACTTACAGTTTGCAAAGCCTTCTGCAGTTCACCACTTGAAATAATAAATTTCATAGATTTATAAAATAAGTTTCTACAAATATAATAAATACATATAACAAAGAAAAAAATAATAGGGAGGAGTTTTTAACAAACATCATCAATCTGTTTGCAGAGTGGATATTATGTACAGATTCTATAGTTTTTATTCTTCCTGAGAAAAATATGGACGCTGGAATCACTCAACCTTCTTTTTTATCCTGTATTCCAAATATAGCATATTAAAAATTATAATCAAAATACAAAACCTATCTTTGCTGTTAAAGTAGAAAAAGCCATGCAAAAACCACCTATCCATAAAAGTTTTCTCAATGCTTTCCGTGGTATTGCCATGATGATAAAGACAGAAAGGAATTTTCAGATTGAGCTGGTGGCTTTCTTCGTCAATCTGTTTTTAATTTTTTATTTACAGGTCAGCAGTATGGATGCCGTTCTTATTCTTATGGTCTCATTTGCCGTTTTAAGTGCTGAAATTTTCAACACAGCCATTGAGAAGATATGTGATGTCATTCAACCCGATTTTGACAAAAGAATAGGTTTTATTAAAGATATTGCTGCCGGAGCAGTAGTGCTGATGGCATTAACTTCTGTTATTGCTGGAATCCTTATTTACAGGAAATATATTTTTTAGTTATGTAGTATACGGCTACGGCTTTATTTTTCTTAATTTTTTATAAAATTTAAAGAATGGTTTAAATAATTTAATAATTTTCATTAAGTTCGCCAAAAAATTGTTTATGAAAAAGGTTTTAGCAGGAATCTTATTTACAGGCGTTCTTTCATCATGCAATATGGGTGATAGTGAATTGCCTGCTTATGAGAATAATGAGAACAACAATACTATGGTTGTAGGAGTGTGGAAGATACAAACGCAATATCAAATTTCAGGTGCTGATAAGACAACTGTTATTAAAGAAACTCTTCCTGATGATTGTAAAAAGCAAGGAACGTATGAGTTCAGAAATGACGGAAAATATTATATGATTGATTATAACACAATTAATGGCAATTGTGTAAAAGCTGAAACTACATCATCATATCAGTATGACCCTGTTCAAATGAAACTAACCATTAATAACAGCAGTTCAGAAGTACTAGATCTATCTGCCAATAAACTTACTATTCTGGCAGCGGACACTCAGGACTTCAACGGTGATGGTATTAATGATTATATAAAAACAGTTTTTTATAAGTAAATCTTTGTAATAATATATAGAGCCTGCTGTCTAAAGTGACTGGCAGGCTTTTTTTATTAAATATCAAGTTCTATTTCACAGCAATTAATATATTTACTTCTTCATCTGAAGGATTTTGTGTTTTTTTCCCATAGAGTTCAAAATCAGCTGTAAATGCTCTGTCCAGATCCATATTCCATATTTTAAACCATTCATTAATGACTAAATCTTCTGCAAGATTTCCTTTTGCTGTAAACTTAATGTAATTCCCCCCGTCAAAAGATTTGCCTACCATTCCTTCGGGGATATCGTCCAGATTTTCAACCCTGCATCCTAATACTGTTGTATAGGGCTTTGTATGGTCTTTTTCATAGTCGGTATAAATAGAGTATACTGTATCATCTATTTTTTTGGGAATATTATTAAGAACATTATCGTTTATCAGTTTTTCCCATAACAGAGGGATATCCTTTGCCGCCTGGTTATTTTCATTGGTAGTTCTTACTGAGATTCCGATGATGTTAAAAGGCTCTACTTTGATGTTGTCCATTGTTTATTTTCTTTTAGGTAATAAAGATAATAACAGATTGTGACATATGTATGTCAGTAGCTTTTTGATATTGATTTTAAAACAGCTTTTTAAAAGTTGTGGCTAAAGCCAATGGGTGGAATTTAAACTAAAGGCGGACTAAAGCCCGCCACTATTGATGTTTGATATGTTTTATTGAAGAAAAGAATTTGTATTTCTAAAAAATCATTTTCCTACGTAAATAAATCCTTTATTGCCAGATTTAAAAACAGTTTCAATTCTTTTGTAGTCATCCACCTCATATTCATCTGCCTGAAGGATTTCCTCTTCTGTTACTTCAAAAAGCACCCCTTCCACTTTATGATTATCATTTCCTGAAAATGTAAGCACAGGATGATACTTCTGCCCGCTTTTACGAAGCACTTCGGGATCGGTTATTTCAATCATATTCAATTGATACCCGGAAAGAATATCTTTTGTTCCCTTTAGAATACGTCCAAAGGTTTCAAGCTGTACCTGCTCTTTCTGCAGGGTTCCGTAGGAGAATAATTTAGGCATTATAAATATTTTTCAATGATTGGGATTGCGACTTCAGCCATCATTCCATAGCCTTTTTCATTCGGATGAACTCCGTCTGCGGAAAGTAAAAATTCTTTATCTTCTACAAAAGCGCTATAGAAATCTATATATGTCAAAGACTCACCAGCGGCAATATCTTTAAGAATCTGGTTATAAAGGATGACATCTTCGTTGGTTCTCAGCTTGCCAGAACTTGCCACTACTCCATCCACTTTCCTTGCAAAAGGAAGAATGCTCACCAGGTAAATATCGTTGGAAAATTGCTTCGCGAATTGAACGGCTGTTTTAATATTATTTCTAAACTGTTCGGGATTTACGATTTGTACCCCTTCTTTGATGGCAAGGTCATTCGCTCCATAACTGATAAAAACAAGGTTTCCATCTGGTGAATTTCTCGCACTTAATTCATGAGGCATTCTTTTAAGCAATCCTTCTGTAGTTTCTCCTCCAATTCCTAGGTTATAAAGAATCAACTCATCACCGTTTCCTTCATGAAATTTCTGCAAAGCGTATCTTTTCAGGATATCCACCCAGCCTCCAAAAACTCCGTCATATTCTCCATAAGTAATACTGTCGCCAAAGAACAGTCCGTAAATCATTTTCTTCATGTAATCAACTCTTATTTTATTCCGGTAAAAATATTAAGAATAAAGGAATTTCTGATACAACTTAACTTATTTTAAAATCTTCACTTTCATTAAATGGTTAGTTCCCGCACTTATGATCTATCAATGCAATGTCAGCGTAATATTAATATGTGACTGAATAATTTCAATCAGGATATCGAACAGCGTCTGCCCTTTCCCCTCCATCAAATTATCCAGTTTCTGCTGAATCAGTTCTATGTTGAAAGGTTTTCCCTGTCTGAGTTTATTTTCGTAAAATTCACGAGTTGCATTAAAGCCCAGATCTTCTTTTGATTTCTGTGACTCTTTCCAGATGATTTCAATTTCCTCATTATTTTCAAAGACTCCAAAACCTCCGTAGAGTATATCATCAAAACCGTCTAAAGTTCCTACTTTCCAATCTGTATCTTTCATCAGGACATTGGAAATTTCTTCATAGAAACCCGCCAGAGATGAAAAATGACCGCCATGGATGACGATCATTTTTCTTGTATTGTTATTTGAAGTATTCAACACCGTTTTTGAATATATTGTGATAATTCGCAGTAGGTATGTTTTTCATAAGACCATCCGTAAATCTTTCCGGGTGTCCCATTCTTCCGTAGATCTTGCCACATGAACTTGTGACCCCTTCGATTCCGAATAATGAGTTATTGGGGTTAAAAGGCATTCCGTGGGCGATGTTTCCATCAAAATCGATGTATTGGGTTGCAATCTGCCCGTTTTCATACAACTTTTTAATTTCTTCTTCTGAAGCCATAAAACGTCCTTCACCGTGAGAAATCGGAATTGTGAATGTCTGGTCTTTCATTCCTTTTAACCAAGGGCTTTCGTCATTCACCACTTTTACCGTCACCATCTGGGAAATATGTCTTCTGATGGCGTTGTGGGCCAAAGTTGGAGAGTTTTCATCCAGATCTTTGATTCTTCCGTATGGCAATAATCCTGATTTAACCAATGCCTGGAAACCGTTGCAGATTCCGATGATCATTCCATCTCTGTCTAATAATTCGTGAACGGCATTTCTCATTTTCTCATTTTTCAGAACGTTGACAATGAATTTTGCAGAACCATCAGGCTCATCACCTGCAGAGAAACCTCCTGAGAAAGCTAATATCTGAGATGTTCTAATCTCTTTCACCCAGGCATCAATGCTTTCTTCAAGCAATTGGTGGCTGATATTAATTAAAGGTAAACTGCTTACTACAGCACCTTCTTTTTGGAATGCATTCAAAGTATCATACTCACAGTTGGTTCCCGGGAATACAGGAGCAAAAACTTTAGGTTGCGCAATTCCATGTTTTTTAATGATGATATTTCTTGGGTTGATGGAGTTGTGTTTAGCATCAATTTCAACCGTAATCTTTTCTTTTTCTACTGTTGGGAAAAGTTTTTCGAATGTATTTGTATAAGCAGATACTAGATCCAAGATACTAGATTCAAGACTGTTGATTTTCAAAATTCCTGAATCCTTTACTTCTCCGATCAACTGAAGAGCTGTTGAGCTTAATTCTTCTTTTGATTCAATGACTAAGCTACCGATATTTTTAGCCAATAAAGTGTTTTCATCAGCACTGATCTCGGCACCCAATCTGTTTCCGAAGCTCATTTTCGCTAATGCTACAGCAACTCCACCATCTTTCACTGTTTTTACAGAAATGATTTTTCCGGATTTGATGTTTTCGAAGATGAATTCATAAACATCTTTTAAAGCATCATAGTTAGGGAGACCGTTTTCCTGAGCAACGTGGTTAAAGAAATAAATTTTGTTCCCAGCTGCTTTAAATTCCGGAGAAATGATATTTTGCTTTTCTCCATTAGCACAGGCAAAAGAGATCAATGTCGGCGGAACATTCAGATCCTGGTACGTTCCACTCATTGAATCTTTTCCTCCTATAGCAGCCAGACCAAGGTTGATCTGAGCGTCATAAGCTCCTAAAAGAGAAGCTAAAGGTTTCCCCCACTTTTCAGGAGACTGACCCAGTTTTTCAAAATATTCCTGGAAGCTCAGTCTGATATTTTTGTAATCGCCACCCATCGCAACAATCTTCGCCACGCTTTCTACGACAGCATAAGATGCTCCTAATAATGAGTTTTGTTTTGAAATTTCAGCATCGAATCCCCAGCTTGCCAGAGAAACGGTTTTGATATCTTTTGCTCCTAAAACAGGTAGTGTCTGAACACTTCCTTCCATCAAAGTCTGCTGATATTTTCCTCCTAAAGGCATCGCTACAGTAGTTGCACCGATGGAAGAGTCGAACATTTCCAGTAATCCTTTTTGGGAAGCTACGTTTTTATCTTTTAAGATGTTCAGGAAGTTTTCTTCCGTGAATACTTTTGTTTCTTCTTTTACTTCTTCAAGATGGGTGATCTTCACTTCCTGAGATTTTGAACATCCGTTCGTATCAAGGAACTCTCTTGAAAGGTCTACAATTTTGTCTCCTTTCCAGAACATCTGCATTCTTCCTGAATCTGTCACTTTTGCTACTTCTACGGCAACAATATTTTCAGCTTCGCAGAATTTGATGAACTGTTCTTTATCTTTCGGATCTACCACAACAGCCATTCTTTCCTGAGATTCAGAAATAGCCAGCTCCGTTCCGTTTAATCCTTCATATTTTAATGGCAATACATCAAGGTTTACTTCCAAAGAGTCTGCAATTTCTCCAATAGCTACAGAAACACCTCCGGCACCGAAATCGTTTGATTTCTTGATGAGTCTTGTTAATTCAGGGTTTCTGAATAATCTTTGGATTTTACGTTCTTCTACAGCATTTCCTTTCTGAACTTCAGAACTCATGGTATGAATAGAAGTTTCGTCCTGCTCTTTTGAGCTTCCGCTTGCTCCTCCTACTCCGTCACGACCTGTTGCACCTCCTAAAATAATGATTGAATCGCCATTTGCAGGTTTTTCACGTCTTACCCATTCTACAGGTACGGCTCCGGTAACGAAACCTACTTCCATTCTCTTGGCTTTGTAGCCATCGTCATAGATTTCAGAAACCATCGTAGTCGCCAAGCCGATCTGGTTACCATAAGATGAATATCCGTTGGCAGCCTGTTTAGTAATAGTTTTCTGAGGTAATTTTCCTGGTAATGTTTTGTCAACTGATTCTAAAACATCTGCAGCACCCGTTAATCTCATTGCCTGGAATACGAAAGATCTTCCAGATAAAGGGTCTCTGATTGCTCCTCCTAAACAAGTAGAAGCTCCACCGAAAGGTTCAATTTCTGTTGGGTGGTTGTGTGTTTCGTTTTTGAATAGTAAATACCAGGGTTCTTTTTTACCGTCGTATTCTGCTTCAATCTGGATGGTACATGCATTAATCTCATCAGAAATCACCAGGTTATCCAGGTTTCCTGTTTTATGGAAATATTTACCGCATACTGTTGCCAGATCCATTAACGAAATCGGCTTCAGCTCGCGGCCTAAGAATTTTCTTTTCTCGATATAGTCATTGAAAATGGTTTCCAATGTATGTTTGAATGCTCCTTCAAACTGAATGTTTGATAATTCTGTTTCGAAAGTTGTATGACGACAGTGATCGCTCCAGTAGGTATCTAATACTTTCAGTTCAGTTTCTGTAGGGTTTCTCTCCTCAGTTTTGAAGTACTCCTGAATGAATTTCAGGTCATCTAATCCTAATGCAAAACCATGATTATTATAGAATTTTTCAAGTTCAGCGTCATTGAAATTAATGAAATTTTCGTGAATTAACACCTTGGATGGTGTTTCATCAGCTGGAATATCTAAGATAGACAGGTCCTTTTCCTGAGATTCCACTTTATTGATCAAAAGGTCTTTGATTTTCACCAAATCAGCTTCTGAAACTCCTTCAAATTCGATCAGTTTTCCACTTCTTACTTTTGACTTTTCATTTTCTGTCAGCAAAGCAATACACTGTTGTGCAGAGTCTGCTCTCTGGTCATACTGGCCAGGTAAAAACTCCATTCCGAAATGGATTGTTTTTGCCGGGTTTTCTGTGTGTAAAATATCAGTAACCGGGTCTACAAAAGTGTTGTTTACCACTTTTCCGAATTCTCCGTCATTCAGGTTGAAAATATCATATACATTGTATACTTTCACACTCTGAACAGCCGGAACAACTGCTTTTACTTCATCAAAAATTTTTGGACTTTCAACATCGAAAATACCTCTCTTTTCTACGAAAATTCTTTTGTTATTAGACATTAGATGTCAGATTTTAATATTAGATTTATTTTTTATTTTCAAATTTATTTCTTGCTATCTCTATTGAACGATGCAATTTTTCAAGCAAAACTTTTTCTGAGGGCAGGATAAGCAAATATTCTGCAATTTTTATGTTATCCCCTTCCAGATTCATTAATTCTATATGTTCAGAATTTTTTCCGGAGCAAAGAATTAAACCAATCGGTGAATTTTCACCTTCTACTTTTTCATATGTATTAAGATAAGAGAGATAAAGTTCCATCTGGCCTTTATGGCTTGCTTCAAACTCTCCCAGTTTCAGTTCAATCACTACTAAGGATTTTAGTTTTCGATGATAGAAAAGCAAATCCAAGTAATAATCTCTACTATCTATAGTGATTCTTTTTTGTCTTGAAAGAAATGCAAAATCACTTCCTAATTCAGAAATAAATTTTTGAAGTTCCACAATAATTGCTTCTTCTAAATCTTTTTCAGAAAAAGTATCTTTCAGTTCTAAAAAATCAAGAAAATAGGGGTCTTTAAAAACCAAGTCCGGATTTAAAATATTATTTTCAGACCAATTCTTAAGTTCTCTATCAATAATTTCTTCAGGCTTTTTACTTATTGCTGTACGCTCAAAAAGCAGAGAATTAATTTTTTCTCTTAAAATTCTGACACTCCAGTTTTCAATTTTACAAACTTCCAGATAAAAGTTTCTTTTGGTATCTTCTGAAATTGGAATCAGAATTAAGAAATGAGTCCATGATAATTGTCGCATCGCTGATGCGACAATTTCAAAATCATTAAAAACAGACGCAAACTGCATCATTTTTCTGATATTTTTTTCAGAAAATGAACTTCCAAATTCTACAGTAAGCTGGTCAGAAATCTGTAAAATGGTCTCTTTGCCGTATTCTGCTCTTTTATTTTCTAAAACATCTTCATTGATTCTTTGTCCGATTTTCCAGTACAAAACCACCATAGCCGAGTTTACCTTAGCCGCGACCTGACTTCTTGTCTTGTCTACCAGCTCTTTGAGATCGGTAATTAACTGATGGTTATGATTCTGTAACATTATCAAAAAATTAGATGCCAGATTATATTATTAGATTTATTTTTACTTTTTTAGGTTTGAATACTTTATTTTAAAGCATAAAAACTAAATTATTATCTTCTGTTCCGTCAATATTGGACGCATTTTTAGGAGTCGTCATCCAACTCTCTTTATTGAGTACAAATTTAAAAGAATATATCTTACCTTTTTCAAATTTGGTAAGCGGAACTTCTAATTCAAACAGATTTTCACCTTTTTTCTTCATCTGATATTCTTTGTTTCCGGGATTCCAGTCATTGAAACTACCTGCTACGGAAACAGAGTGGATGAGTTTTGAATCCATTTTCTCAGGATGGGCGTAAGAAAAAACAGCATTATTTCCTCTAACGGAATATCCGTATACCTGTTTTTTATCTGAAGTATTGGTAAGATCTTCAATCAAATTTGTCGCTGTACTATGGAGTATACCAAGTGTTTCCGGATTGCTGATGTTTATAATCATACAAATTCCGGCATTCAATTCAGGGTATATCATAAACATGGTTTGTGTACCATACGCCCCACCATGTTTGAATCCTGATTTTCCTTTTTCAGTTACATAATAATCATCCCAAAAATACCCATGCCATTTTTCTTTGCTTCCTTCTATATTTTTTTGAGATTCCTGTGCTATTTTATTTTGTGGGTTAAGTTCTTCCTTCATGAACTTCATCAAATCGCCCAAACTGGATTTTGTTTTTGCTCCAGTAGAGCTCCAGAGATTTGAATTGAAATGAGGCATTAAACGATGATTACCACAGCAATATCCATTTGCCAGTGATTCATTTTTATCTAATGTAAATTTAGTATGTTTCATTCCCAATCCTGAAAAAATATTCTCGTCAAAAATTGTTTCGATACTTTTTCCATATACGTTCTCTAAAATCACTCCTGTTAATTCAAGGCTTAAGTTACTATATTTATATTTTGTACCGGGAATTGTATCTAGTTTAACGTTTTTTAGGTCTTTAAAAAACTGTTCTTTAGAATAGTCGGCTGCCAGCTTATTGATTAAAAAAGGAGTCTCGTCAGTTAAGTTTTGATATAATTTCTCATCATCAGGCAGAGTTCGAGGTAATGCTGTTGTATAAGATATAACATTCTTTATTTTAATGGGTGTACCATTATATTCCAGATTCGGGTAATCATTTTTAAGATATTTACGGATATCATCTTCCAGGCTGATCTTGCCGTCCAAAACAGCTTTAGCCAGGAGCTGGCCTGTAAAAAGCTTGGTCACAGAAGCTATTTCAAAATAGGTATCGTCATTTGCTTTATTCCTTTTCCCTTTATCTACTTCACCAAAATGTTTAGTATAGGTTTTGCCATCTTTCAAAATTCCTATAGAAACTGAATACGCCCCAGATTTTTGGGCAAGCTGCTGAGCGTTTGCATCCATTATTGAATAAATTGCTTTATCATTTTGAGCATAGTTTTTTATGAATGTTAATAAAGCAAGTGCAAATACCAATATACTTTTTTTCATTAAGTTTAATTCTGTTCGTTCATGAATTTGTTCGGGTTATCTGTATGTTCTTTCTGAAAGTCTTTGGCATTTTTTATTTCATCTTTCAGCCATTCTGCAAAAGGAATTTTTTCCTCATTATAACTATTTAATGCATAGAATGTGCTGCCATCTTCTGAAACCATAAATTTAAATCGATACAGCATATCCAATTCATTTTTTTCATGATTATAGGTATTTACCTGATAATAAGGAAAGTTTTCTTTGGGTCTTTCTACGATTTCAAAAAAGAGTTTCTTTTCTTTATCAGACAATTTGTTGTAGACATTCACATGATACAGGTCTGAAAGCTTTTTATTTTGTTTTTCAAAGAACTTAAGAATATTTTTTTCTTTTTCGTTGTATTGAAAGGGATTTGGATAATATTTCCCATCAATTTCTACATCTTTCTCAGAGTGTTTTGCCAGTGGCTGAACGATTTTTCCTTGGGTATTCATTATTCCCCAATTTCCACCTACAACAGCTTTATGTTCATCATCTGTCTTTTCCCAATCGCAGCCATCGCAGAATGCAGCATATCCATAGTTGAAGGGGACCGCAAAATCATGTTCAGGCTGAATGACTGTTTTTCCATTTCGGTCTGCAAAGCCTATTTTACCGTTTTTAACCAATCTTCTGAATCCTTCAGAAAAATAATCAGCTCCGTTATCATACATAAATGGCTGATACAAATAGTTTCCTTTTCTGTCATAAATATATCCCCATGCATATTTCTCATGCTCCTCTCCTGCTTTAGTTCCATCAAAATGAATGGTCTCTCCGTCTACTGGATCTCCGTCTTTAAGGTATGAAAAGACTTTGAACTGTGCAGGAACAATGATTTTTCCGTCTTTATTTTTTACTCCAACCAGAGAATCTTTGGATTTAAAATAATATAAAGTTTCTTTTACCTGAGCAAAAGAAATGACTGGTGTCAACAGAATGGCTACTAGCAGTTTTTTCATATTCATTGGGTTGGAAATAAAATATGCAGCCGAAAAGACTGCATATCATTTTATACTTTAAGATCAGCTTCTAATCCTATTAAGTCTTTGTTTTGGTCTATAATCGGCTGTACTTCATTTTGGATGAATTCCTCCGTCTGAATCGGCGCGAAACCAATAAAGTTTTTAGGATCTAAAACTTCTTTCAGTTTTGATTTGTCCAGCTTTAAAGAATCATCATTTAAGATTCTTTCGATAAGATCGTTTTCTTTTCCTTCTTCTTTCACTTTCTTGGAAGCTTCCATAGAGTGAACTCTGATCACTTCGTGAATTTCCTGGCGGTCACCACCAGCTTTTACTTCTTCCATGATAATGTATTCTGTTGCCATGAAAGGAAGTTCTTCCATTATATGTTTGTTGATTCTGTTCGGATATACTACAATTCCGTTCATAATGTTATTCCAGATCAATAGAATAGCATCAACAGCTAAAAATGCCTGAGGAATTGTCAATCTCTTGTTAGCAGAGTCATCTAATGTTCTTTCAAACCATTGTGTAGAAGCTACCATTGCAGAGCTTGTAGTCAGAGACATTACATATTTTGCCAATGCCCCGATTCTTTCGCTTCTCATGGGGTTACGTTTGTAAGCCATTGCGGATGAACCGATCTGGTTTTTCTCGAATGGTTCTTCAATTTCCTTAAGGTTTTGAAGTAAACGTAAGTCGTTTGTAAATTTATGTGCAGATTGAGCAATGTTACCTAGCAAAGCAACTACTTTAGCATCAATTTTTCTGTCGTAAGTCTGTCCGGAAACTCCGAAAACTTTTTCGAAGCCGAATCTTTTTGAAAGTTCTTTATCTAAGTGTTTTACTTTTGTATAATCACCATTGAAAAGTTCAAGGAAACTTGCAGCCGTTCCTGTAGTTCCTTTTACACCTCTGAAACGAAGGGTCTCAAGGAAGAAGTCTAATTCTTCAATATCAAGAACCAAACTCTGTAACCAAAGGGTAGCTCTTTTCCCCACTGTCGTTAACTGAGCAGGTTGAAAGTGAGTAAATCCTAAAGTGGGAAGATCTTTATACTGAATAGCAAAGTCTGCTAGGTTTTTCATCACATTGACCAACTTTTTCTTTAAGATCAAAAGTCCGTCACGGATCTGAATTAAGTCTGTATTATCTCCTACAAAAGCTGAAGTTGCTCCCAAATGGATAATTCCTTTTGCTGAAGGTGCCACATCACCATATGTGTGAACATGAGCCATTACATCATGACGGAATTTCTTTTCGTATTCTGCTGCTTTATCATAATCAATGTTTTCAGCATTCGCTTTCAGTTCTGCAATCTGCTCGTCTGAAATGTCAAGACCAAGATCTTTTTCGATCTCAGCTAAAGCAATCCAAAGCTTTCTCCAGGTACGGAATTTGTTATTGTGTGAGAAATTAAACAACATTTCTTCACTGGAATAGCGTTCTTCCAATGGATTTTTGTAGGAATTCATTCGTTCTTTTACTTTTTAGATGTACAAAAATACGGTTTTTCATTGAGAGTTGAAAATCCTGTTTTTATGATTTTTATTTATTTTTTTTGCCGGATATG